>CAZYUV010000137.1:1592-8518 GCA_964650625.1 uncultured bacterium | reverse complement strand
AACTACCCTTGATGCTTTATCAAGTTCAAACTAAATTTAGAGATGAACCACGCAGTCGTGGTGGTTTGATTCGTGTACGAGAATTCACCATGAAAGATGCCTACAGTTTTCATGCTTCTCAAGACTGTCTAGAAAACTATTATGAGCAATGTTACAAAGCCTATGAAAGGATTTATGCTCGTTGTGGTCTAACTAATGTTATCTCTGTGGAGTCAGATACAGGAATGATGGGTGGCTCCGTCGCTCACGAATTCATGTATGTGAACGAATGTGGTGAAGATACTTTAATTTTGGGTGAAAACAGTGACTATAAAGCAAATAAAGAAGTAGCTTTAACTCGTTACGAATATCCAGAGGAAGAAATTAAGGAACTGGAAGAAATTCATACTCCCGATCATTCCACCATTGAAGATGTGGCCAAATTCTTAAAACTAGATCAAACTAAAACATGCAAAATTGTTCTGATGGAAAACCTACAGGATAACAAACTGGTTACAATTCTAGTCAGAGGAGATCGCGAGATCAATGAAATTGCTGTACGTAAGGCCTTATCTGGTGCAGAAGTTAAATTTGCTGAGGAAGATTTGATTCATGCAGCAGGTATATATCCAGGCTATGGATCTCTACTTGGTGTGGATCTAGATAAGGTTCATCTATTAGTTGATGAGTCTATCGTGGGAAATCCAAATTTAGTAGTAGGTGCCAATAAAAAAGATTACCACGTCAAAAACTGGAATTTTGACCGAGATTTAAATAGTGGTGTCATCGGACAGTTTAGTTTCGTTCAGGAAGATGATTTAGACCCCAGCGGAGTCGGAAATGTAAAGCTCACTCGAGGAGTAGAAGTGGGTAATATTTTTCAGCTAGGCACCAAATATTCGCATTCTATGAATGCTACTTATCTAGATGATAATGGTAAAGCTCAAGATTTTATTATGGGTTGCTATGGGATTGGAGTAGGCCGACTTTTAGCCTGTCTTATTGAAGAGCATCATGATAATTACGGACCGCTATGGCCTATGGCTACAGCTCCTTTCGAGGTGCATCTGTGTATGCTCGATAAAAAGAAAGAAAATATAGAGGAGCTTGGCTGGAAAGCATACCGGGAACTTCGATCTGCTGGAGTGGAAGTTTTAATAGATGACCGTAATGAAAAAGCTGGCTTTCAATTTGCAGACGCAGATCTTATTGGCGCTCCATTACGAATAGTTTTGTCTGCGAAAACAGTAAAACAGGGACAATTTGAATTGGGACGTCGAGGCATTCGGGACAAAGAGCTTTTTGCACTCGATGACTTGATAACAGAGGTTACTTCAAAACTAAGCACACTGAAGAAAGACAAAAATACTTTTTAATTGATACTATTTGTACGAAAAAATCCTGACCTCAAAAGCTACGTTATAAGGCAAAGTACAAAGCACAAAAAATGATCTCAATAAGCAACTTTTACGCTGATTACTGCGTAGTGCCTAGTGGAGGATATATTCATGATTTTTCGCGCACTATTATCCACGGCCTTCTCGGTCATATTGTGTCATTCTGTGTTTGCCGATCAGATGAAGGCACCTGCTACCCCTAAAAATCCCAACGTAAGTGCGGGTCTTAACGCTAATCTAAAGGAGTTATACAGGGCTAAAAAACAACTTGAACTGTCTTCAACTCTTACCACTAAATTGCACCAGATTCGTACTACCCAGAACGAATCTTTTTCTAAAATTTTACAGCAAGCCTACAAATTAGAGCGCGGCAAAATGCCATCCAAAGCCAAAATTGAGCAACTGGATAAATTCTTAAGGCAAGCCATAAAATTTCGAAATAGTGACAACAAGCTTTCAATGAAAACGCTGGCTAGATTAGTGAAAGCCAATAAATCATTTGACGGACTTAACCGCAAACCAGAGGGTATACAGAGATTTACGGCGGAGATTAAAAATTGGGATAAAGCGCGAATCGCAACAACTAAGATTTACAATAAAGTAAATGGAATCCGAACGAAGTTAGGATATAGTCCCTTAGATCCATACAAAGTAAAAGTGGTGCGCAGAATAGCCACCAATGATTACCGATTCTTGCTGGAAGATAGTATTCGCCAGAAGCAGGATTTAACCAAAATATTACTCAAATCCGGGCAATATAAATCTAAAGCTGAAATTCGTCAGGCGATCCAAAGTAAAGACCCCGCTGTGCGGGAACTAGCCCAACTTGAGCGTCGTATTCGTTTTCTGGATAAAAGCCTCAAATCAAATCCATTAGAACAATCCAAGTTCAAAGCTAATAAAATTCATAAGAAAGTCACACAGTTCGCCCAGAAAACTAAAATTGCGCAACGGGGAATTTCTTTTCTAAATAAAATGCCAGCTAATGGCAGCATGCTCGAAGCCTGGCGATCACAACGTCATGATATTTATCACAAATTAAAGGCTTCCGGTAAGTACAAAACATGGCGAGAAATTAAAACTGCCATATCAAATCCAAAAATAAATGACCCCAGAATCATTAAATTACGTCAACTTGATTTAAAGATTCAGAAAGCTCGCTATGACATTAAAATGTCGCGCCTTCCCTTAGTCTCAGACAATAAGATATTTTCGGCTCGCTGGACTAAGTTGAATGGAGAACTTTCTCAACTAAAAATCTTAAAAAACTACGCAAAAACTAATAATAAAATCAAAGCTACTCATTTAGAAAGTCTCAAACTTACCCAGCGTAGTTTATACATGCAGCAATCTTCTATCAGACTAAAACATAGTCTTTTAGTTGATAAAACTTACTCTTCACCACAGGAATTGACCAAAGCTCTGAAAAGCGGAAATTTCAAAGATCCTCGCATGAAATCTCTGGCACAACTAGAAACTGATTTAGTCAAAACCAAGTCAAAAATCACGCGCTCCGTGAGTAGTAAGGTTGGTTATATAACACGCCTCTATAATGAAGCTAAAGCTAACGGACAATTACCTACCAAAAGTAGTAAATTAGCAAACAAAGGTAAAAGTTTAGCTCGCTCAGCTAGTGATTCTGCAAAGCTAGGTGGTCAAAAGTTAACGCAAGTATCGCGTGAAGCCGGTTTGCGGATCAAGCAACAAACGAAAGAACTCTATATCAAGGGTAAAGAAGGTTTCAGCCGTGCCACAGGAAAGGCTCTTGAAAATGGTCAGAAACTATATACTCGCCATGGAGAAAAGTTTAAGCAGACCAAATCCGTTCTTGTAGAAAAATCGGGCAAGTTATATAAGGCAAGTAAAGATGGTTTAGTCCGGATCAAAAAGAGCATCGATATTAAAGGCTCACGTCTTTATAAGGCTTCTAAAAATGGAGTTGTTAGGGCCATCCAAACCACCCGTGGAAAAACCGCAAATCTATATGTAAAGACTAAAGATGGATTATCTAAAGCCACCCAAAGCACTTTGCGATCAGGAGCAAAACTTTACAAAACTGGAAGTAATGGAGTTCAGCAGGCTAGCGGGGCGCTTATCACCAAGGGAAATAAGCTATATGTGATGGCTAAGGATGGTTTAGTTCGCGCTAAGGCTAGTGCTGTTAAAGGCGCTCAGAGCTATTATGAAATAGCAAAAAATGGTACGTCTAAAGTAGTTACTTCTCTAAGCAAAACTGGCGGTGATCTGTGGGTAAAAACTAATGAGGGTCTTTCAAGAGCATCGAAAACCTCCATAAAGCAGGGTGCAAAATTATATAAAATTGGAAAAAACGGCCTAAGTAGTGCGAAAAATACGGTAATAGAAAAATCGGGGCAACTTTTCAGATCAAGTCAAAAGGGATTAGTAAAAATTAGAGACGCCTCTAAGGCTGGTGGTTCGCACATCTATAGAGCAACCAACAACGGCGCTTTTCGAGCTGGCAAAGCTATTTCAACAAAAAGTAGTGAACTTTACGTAAAAACCAAACAGGGCTTTCAGAGAGCTACGCATTCTACATTAACTAAGGGTGCAAAGATCTATAGCTTAGGTAAAGAAGGTTTAGTTGGCGCTAAGAATATTGTAGTGGAGCGCGCAGGTAAACTTTACACAAGTGGAAAAAACGGGCTCACTCAACTTAAAAAAGCATCTACCCAGGGAGCCAAAGTTTACCGGACTGCCAAAAATGGGGTAGTCAGCAAAGTACAATCTTTTGGAAGACAAATTAACGGCCTATACACTCAGGGTAAAAATGGCCTAACCCAAGCCTCAAAAGCTTCAATATCCAAAGGTGGAGAACTTTATTCGATCGGTAAAAATGGCGTGCATAAAGTTAGTCCATCTGCTCTACAGAAAGCAGGGGGCCTATACACTATTACTAGCAAGGGAGTATCTCGTGCTACCGGAGAGGCAATAAAAGCAGGCGCCCGTGTTTATCAATTTGGTAAAACTGGCCTGACTCAAGTCAAATCGGGTTTAGTAGAAACCAGTGGTAAGTTATACAAAGCTACAAAAGATGGGTTAACCAGGGCTACGAAAGTCAATACTCAGCAATCTAGTACATTATTTTCTGCTACCAAGGACGGTACCTTAAAAGTCGTCAAAGCAGGTCAGGTAGGAGCAAATCGCCTTTATGCTTCTGGTAAAAATGGTTTGGTGCGTGTTACTCAATCCAGTCTTAAAACTGGTAACCAACTCTACACCATGGGTAAAAATGGAGTAGTAAAAGCGGGAAATGCTCTAATAAATTCTGGAGGCCAACTTTATGCTCATACGAAAAAGGGTCTTGTAAAAGCAACCCAAAAGTCTGTAAAAGCTGGTACAAAAATCTACAATGTTGGAAAAAATGGATTAGTACAGGCATCCAATTATGTGGGTGGTCGCATACGAATGGGGCAACTCAATGCAGGGCATCAGTGGATGCTTAATGGTAATTCGTCCAACTCAGGCTTTTTGGGTAGTAATTATAAACCAAGCTCACCAGGCAATACTCCGCTTAAAGCTATTAATGTAAACAATTCAAATGGTTCAAACTTGATGGCTCGCATGAACCCGTTGAACAATTTCAAAGCTAATACAGCAAAACCAGCACCTGTTACTGGTTCTCAACCTCCTTCTGCAAGTAATCCAAAACCAAGTCCAGGAAATCCACCAAGTGGTAAGCATGGAGCAGTCTGGGATAAGGTTAAAAACAGTGCATGGGGCAAACAAACTTCCCAGACTGGAAAAGATTTGGCAAAAGGAATAGGAAGTCTAAAAGGTAAAAGTCCTACTGAAATTACTCGACACGTAAAAACCGTTGGTAATAGAGTAGTAGATAAAACCTTAGCGCCTAATGGCTATGAGGTAAAACGAAATGCAATCGCCGGCAAACTTCAAGCTAAAATAGCTCAATTAAACTTAGATATAGTAAATGCCAGAGCTAATAATCAAACTGCTAAGGCTGCAAAATTAGAAGCTCTTAGAAGTTCGCTTGAAGGTGAATACAATAAATCACAAGTAGGTCCTCAAGGAGCAAAACTTCAAGCACAGATTAAAGTAATTGGTGATCAAATCAATCACTTGAAGAGTAACGGGGGCAGTAAAGCTGACATCAAAGCTCTAAAACAGATTCAAGCCCAAAAACAACAATCTCTGAAAGAGCTGAAAATTAATAAGCCTGTTACGGCAAAAGCTTATGTCCGCGATGGACTAAGATTCGCTGTTATCTCAGCAGCTACTCAGGGCATACTTAATTTGGTAGACCAAGTAAAGAGTGGAAATCAGGTTAATGTCGGTGATGCTTTCAATTTCATAACTTCACCGCAGTTTGTTATGGGCACTTCAGGAGCCTTTGCGGGTGGCTTAATTGTCCAGAAAACAATGGCCTCAGGATTTGGCAAAATAATGATGCATAGTGTAATGAACGTAATTCCTGGAGGACCGTTCGTTAAAAGTGTAGTCAGTGTGCTCCCTTACACCTTAGGGGCAATGGTGGGTGCTGATTTACTCACTGGAAATTTAGGCCAACGAGGAATAGGTGAAACCTTAGCTAGTGGTATTGGATCTTCTGTAGGTATGATGCTAGGTTCAGCAATATTCCCTCCAATAGGTTCAATAGCGGGCGCTGTGCTTGGTGGAATGATTGCGGACTCCTTATTCAAATCGTTCGGAGCAGGCGACAATGAAGAGTTAGCAGTAAGAATGCTTTATGAGCCCCAATGGATCGAATTTAATGAACTCGCCTATACAGATGAGGAAACCTCTGAATTAAAGTCTTCAATGAATTCAAGTGAGGAAGAGTTTCAGGCATGGATGAAACCATTTTTAGATGGTTTAACGAACATGGAAGAACTTGAGCAAGCAAAAGCTGATACTTACCAGCGCTATACTAATGCTGTGAATGACCATGGTCCGGACCATCCCAATTCTAAAAACGCTTATCGACTTTATCAAGAGATTAGTCAGCGTATTGAAGAAGCTCGAAAATCAGCAGAATTTACTATTGGTGAATAGAAGCTAAACGTTTATCGTCTTGCTTAAGAGTGTTTTTCAAATCACTCCCACAGTAGATTTAAATGAGCATGAAAATCTTTTTTGAGGCTAACTATAAGTAATTCTAAATTGAATTCATGGTTGCATTATTCATCAAAAATTCACACAGATTGCAGCAAGTAAAATTTATTATTAAAAAATAGTTACTAGCACTTGACGCTTTTTCGATGTGGGTTAGACTTTTCTGTTATTTAATTTCAATTATTTAAGTACTGGAGACATAATGTATCGATGGTTACTCGTAGCATTTTCAATATTCGCACTAAATAGTGCAGTTGCAGCTCAAAACACTCTAACAATCCCTCATACAGTTATCACCGAATCTGACGATGATTGCGATGATAGTTGTCCTCTACCAGAAGATGGCACTGAAAACGTGGCCAGCGGATGCCCTGGTGGCGATGATGGCGACGGAGACGGAGATGGTGGCGGTTGCCCACACCAAAGTCCTGTTGCCGAAGGATGCCCTGGTGGCGGTGA
>CAZYUV010000137.1:0-1492 GCA_964650625.1 uncultured bacterium | reverse complement strand
CCCTGGTGGCGGTGACGACGACGGAGACGGAGATGGTGGCGGTTGCCCACACCAAGGCACCATAGCGCATGGTTGCGGAGACGACGACTGTGACGGTGATGACAATTCCGGAGACGACAAAAAATAATGTCTTTCTGGCGTATTTTATTGTTTCTGATCTTTTTCTGTTTGGGGACCATTAACTCTCATGCGGATCGTATGAAACAGAAAATCGCCGTAATTCTAGGTGATTCGCAGAGTCTGCATTCTCAGGCTCTGCTATCTAGCCTAAATAAAAAACGCTTCAAATATAAGCTGTATTCCCTAAAGGACTTAGAATCTCTACCTTTGGAAGAGATATTTAACCAATTCATAGACAGTGCAGCTGTTAGACTAATTGATCAAACGGACCATAACTCGTTCATGTCAGTTGAAGAAGCTAATTTTTGGGCAGATTTCTTGAGTAATCGAGGCAGTCTGACCTTATTTGCAGATACTTTATCTAATAACCAACAAGTTTACGACTCGGATTTCACTGATTACGTAGGCTTCAAAGCTAAGAAGCTAGATATAAAAGTAAAAAAACTCATTGGTACAAATCAGGACTTAATATCCAAAGGTCAAACCTTACAAGTTAACGACTCAAAAAAACGAGATCAAATTATTCCGCGGACTGGTTCGGGCATTGATATAGTTTATCGTAGCCAAAATGGCATCGTTACTGGTATTAAACAACAGACCTGTAATTTCCGTATGAGCTATTTCAGTTTCTTGCCAGGTGAAATAAGAGAAACTAAAATTCGCGATAATTTTGTTGAACGGGCTGTAGACTGGAATTTGGGCTATGCCCTAGGCCTAGGAATGCAAGCACCAGAATTTAATATATTACTTTCTGATGGCACTCCAACAGGAATTTACAATAAATACAATAAGCTTAACTCCATAGTAATTCTAGAATTCATGGCAACTTGGTGCTCTAGTTGCAAGAAGCAACTTCCAAAAATGGTAGAACTCAAAAGAAATTTTCAAGAATCCGATGTGAGCTTTCTCTTTGTCAGTTATAAAGAAAGTATCGAGACAGTACAGCAGTATCTTTCAAGTCACCCTGAAATCACATGGCCTGTCACGATAACTCCAGATGGTCTTGGAGCATTACGATACGGAGTAAAAGGTTTACCGGGAATTTTCATTCTGGACTCCAACCGCCAGGTTCGATTCATGCATAAAGGTGGGGTGAGTTACGAAAAACTTAAAAGTGAAATTTCCGGATTATTAAAACTCGAAAACTTCAAAAAAATTTACAATTAATCTAGGTATATATGTCACAAAAAAACAGAGACCCCAGCAAACTGAGGTCTCTCGTTCTAGTAGTCTAGTCCGCTGATTATAGAATATCGCGCACAAACATCTCCTTGATAACAAAGACTGAAAGCAATAGTGCTCTATTGTATTCATCTCTACGGAGAGTTCAAGTAAACCGTCGCGCTTTTTTGTGCAAAAAGCTTTTTTTTTA
>CAZYUV010000136.1:0-8570 GCA_964650625.1 uncultured bacterium | reverse complement strand
TAGACCGATTCATGCCTGTCGACTCTAGTCCTTTATAATCATTACGAGAGCCAAATAAACTATGGAAATAAATACCAGGCAGTCCAGGCATGCTGAGCAGTATGGATTGCGCAAGCAGCATTTTATGAGCTCGCAAAATATCGTCATCATCGGGATGTGAAATCAGATCCATAAAATTAATACATAATTCATAGGGGCTTTGACTGCCGTCCACGTTATGTTTATAGTTAACTTTTCCTCCCCGCTCTTCACACGCCTTCTCAAGCTCGAGAACCTGCTCTTTAGATAAAATGCCCTCGGCGCCTCGCACACCAACCCCATCGTGAGATGCCATCGTATTAAAAAAGGTGCAAAATTGATTGGGTAATTCAAGCCCAGAAGCCCATAATTGGAGACACAAACTGGAATTAGTCAGGATTGCGTGTGCTGTTAGCGGAGGTAAGGGAAACTGATAAACAAGTTGAGCTTCGTCACCGTCTTCCCCGAAATATGAAATATTCTCTTTATGAGGTACGTTTGTCTCAGTAATGATCAAGGTATCAGGAGCTACTATGTTTAAGCAATCTCGGAATAGTTTAACTACTTCGTGAGTTTGCTTCAGATGAATACAATTGGTTCCAATTTCTTTCCATAGAAATGCAATCGCATCTAGACGAATTAGTCTGGCTCCTTGGCTGACGTAGAAAAGAAGTATTTCCACTAAATTCAGCAATACTTTTGGATTTTTAATATTAATGTCGACCTGATCTTCCGAAAAGGTTGTCCAAAGATGCTTTGGGCCATTGAGCGATTCAAATAGAGTCAACAAAGGTAAGGCTCGGGGGCGGATAACGCCGGATAGATCTGTTTGAGGGTCAACAGAAATACAGTAATTTTCATAATTCGGGTCACCTGAAAGATATCCTTTGACCCATTTCGATTGTGCAGATATATGATTAAAGACAGCATCAAACATTAGGCCATAATCTTTAGAAAAGCCCCTAATATCCATCCAGTCACCATAGTCAGGATGAACTTCTAGGTAATCTACTACTGAAAAGCCATCATCTGAAGTATATGTGTAGAAGGGTAGAATATGAACCAGTGGAATTCTTTTGCCTACCCAAAGCTTCAGAAATTCATGCTGACATCTAAGAGGTGAACCTTGTTCGCCACTAAGTTGATCTGGGTACGTTATCAGCATACTATCAGCTGAGGTTAAAGGCTTTTCAGTCTGTCGATGAGCTAGTACCTCTTTATAGCGATTAAGAACTTTTTCAAGGTCCTCATAGACATCAAGGCCTGGGTAAAGTTGTTCTAATCTATTTTTAATGTTATTCATCCGATCACCTTACGAATGATTTTATCGGTGTGTCTTCTGCCTGGACCTTCATAGGGTGCCTCCAGCATTTTATGAATTCTAGACAGCACCATGTCGATGGCTACAAAATTACCCCCTCCACGAGGAATAATTACATCAGCCCAGCGTTTGGATGGTTCTACAAAGCGCATATGCATTGGTTTTACGCTTTCGGCGTAGCGATCAAGAATAGCTTCTAAAGCTCGACCCCGTTCAAGTGTATCGCGTCTAATACGTCGTGTGAGTCGCTCATCTGCATCCGTATCAACGTAAATTTTTATATCCATGAGCTTACGAAGAGCCTCGGAGGAGAAAATTAGAATACCTTCCACAATAATCAGGGGACGAGGATTTACTTTTTCTGTTTGTTCCAGTCTTCGGAAACTTTTGAAGTCATAGCAAGGCTTGTCTACGCTCTTACCTTGCTTAAGATTTTTAACATGTTCTATAAGTAGTTCCGTATCTAGGGCGTTGGGATGATCAAAATTAATTTCTTCGGGTCGCTGACCCTTGAATTCGGCAAGATCTTTGTAATAGGAATCATGTGAGAATACTGAAAAGGTTGACGGATCCAAGTGATCTAATATGGTGGTGGTAACAGTAGTTTTGCCCGAAGCAGATCCTCCTGCGATTCCGATTATAATTGGCTGAATGTTTCCCATATTATTCCTATCAAAAAGCTATAATTTGTTGCTTAAAATTATCTTGCATCTGTTCTCTTGGAAATTCACTGTAAATTAATTTTAATTTGTTTAGGACAAGCGATTTAAGACGGTTCATCTGATTCACTTTGGGGTAATTTTTTTTTCGAGAAAGTTGGGTTTCCAACAATCTGATTTTCACACAGGTTTGAAAGAAAATTCTGCAGCTATTAGAGGAGCTTTCAGCGGTCCAAGTAGGACCTGTGAATAAATGCCAAACTAAAAGGCTGAGCCACATTGTTTCAGTTTAGAAATTAAATTGGGTTGGTGCAATAGTAAATGTGCAGCAAATGTTATCAAGTGTTTATTTTTTTCAAGCTTGAGAAGCAAATCTATCAAGGTTAGAATGTTGGCCCGAATTTAAGGAGTGAGTATGACCAATAAAGTTTTTATCGCATCAGCTTGTCGCACGGCAATTGGAAGTTTCCAAGGAATGTTTGCTGGTACATCAGCTGTAGACCTAGGAGTCAATGCAGTTCGAGAAGCATTAAATCGCGCAGGGCTTGAGGGTCGTGAGAAAGAGGTGGATGAGGTTAATCTCGGTTGTATTTATCAAGCTGCTCAGGGTCAAGGTGTTGCTAGGCAAATTTCAATTCATGCCGGAATTCCTAATACTACACCCGCCGTAACTTCTAATATATTGTGTGGTTCGGGTTTATTTAGTGTAGTGCAAGCAGTCAGGGCGATTCGTTCTGGAGATGCTCAAATCGTAGTTGCCGGTGGAACAGAAAATATGACCAAGGCTCCTTACCTTCTTTCAAAAGGGCGCGAAGGTTATCGTATGGGGCATTCGGAGATTTATGACCATATGATCTACGACGGACTGACGGATGCTTTCAACAATTATCATATGGGTATGACTGCTGAAAATCTTGCTGAAAAATATGGAATTAGTCGTGAGGAGCAGGATAGGTTTGCGGTTGATTCTCAGAATAAAGCAGAAAAGGCTCAAGCTGAAGGTCGCTTTAAGGAAGAAATTGTTTCATTAATCGTTAAGAAGCGAAGACAGGAAATAGTTTGTGATACAGATGAATATATTCGCAGCGGTGCCACTCTTGAGGGTATGCAAAAGCTGCGAGCCGCCTTCAAAAAAGATGGATCTGTAACTGCGGGTAATTCCTCCGGTATTAATGATGGAGCAGCAGCTCTAGTTATTGTATCTGAGAATAAACTTAATGAACTTAGTGTAGAGCCTCTGGCTGAAATAGTTGGTTGGGGTGTTAGTGGGTGTGAGCCAAGCATAATGGGAATAGGTCCGGTTCAGGCGGTCAAAAACGCTCTTAAGGTAAGTGGCTCTTCTATTGATGATCTTCAATTGGTCGAGGCTAATGAAGCCTTCGCTGCGCAAAGCATAGCAGTAAATAAAGAGCTCGGATGGGACACCAATAAAGTGAATGTCAATGGTGGCGCAATTGCTCTGGGTCATCCTGTGGGTGCTAGTGGTGCTAGAATTCTGGTTACTTTGTTGCATGAAATGAAGCGTGCTTCTCATAATGAAGGATTGGCGACCCTTTGTGTTGGTGGGGGAATGGGCGTAGCATTGCAAGTGCGGCGCTAATTTTATGAAAATAAGAGTAATTTACTTTGCTATATACAGTGAACTCCTTGGTAAACGTGAAGAGCTGTTGAATCTTGAGGAAGGTGCCACCGTTAGGCTTGCTTTCGAAAAATGTACGTCCATGTTGACCGATCGAGATGAACTTCTTAAAGCGACTTTATTTGCAATTAATGAGGAATATGTTGAACCCTCAATTTTATTACAGGATGGAGATGAACTAGTCTTTATACCACCAGTCAGTGGAGGCTAAGTTGGTTGAACTTGTTCATGACATAATTAATCCTGAAAATTATAAGAAGCACATCGAAGATTATGGTCACGGAGCAATAGTCTGTTTTCTTGGTGTAGTTCGTAATGTGCATGAAGGTCGCCCTGTAAAGCGTATTTTCTATGAATGCTACGAGAAAATGACTCTAAAACTGATGAAGCAAATCGAGCAGGAATGTTTTCAAAGATACCCGATGGTGAAAATGGTACTGATTCATCGCGTAGGTATGGTGGAGCTTGGTGAGGCTTCTGTGTTGGTTTATACCTCGAGTAAGCATCGAAAAGACTCCTATGAATCAAGCATGTTTGTAATGAATCGCGTAAAAGATCTACTTCCAATTTGGAAGAAGGAATTTCATCCTGACGGAGATACCTCATGGGTTGGTATTGGTTCCTAAGGCTATGACAAAAATTACGATAGAGGGAGAAATTTACGAAGCCATTAAGGGAGAAAGTATTCTTAATGTAGCAAATAGAGAAAATCACTATCTAGGTGAGATTTGCTTTCAAGGAAATTGCGCTGGTTGCCTGATAGAGTTAGTTGGTGATTCTGCGGGTAAGCTTGAACTTCCAGATGTGAAGGAGTTAGAGGTTCTAAAAGTACTGGATAAACCTCGGGAAAGATTTCGTTTAGCTTGTCAGGCTAAAATAAGACAGTTGCCATTAGAAGTTAAAAAGCCACTTTGAGAAGCGGCTACAATGGCAAAAAGGTCTACTTAAAGCTACTTTTGTTAGGCTCCTTCAAATTAGGCTTCTAGCCTTTTCCAAGTGGCTAATTTATGACTTTGCGACTACCGATGGACTGCTCTGAGTCTTATGAATCCGGTAGTTTTTTTTCTCTCAGTATCATTGATTTTAGCTCTAGTATCGGGGTGTAGTCAGTCTAGCAGTCGTAGTCAGGTGAAACCTAAGCCCTTTTTGAGTTTAGTGACATCAAATCAAAACATTGAACAGGTAGTTAACCGTCTAATTAATGATTTAAGTAATTCCTATGAAAGAGAAAAATTACTTGTTAGAAGACTTGATGGATTAATCAATCGGAAATTTCGTAAAAAGATCTTTTTTCCTTTATTTCAAAAACTTAATGATCCTTTGCGTCGCATTATGATCAAACAGTATTCGCGGTTTAGACCGCTTGATTTGCCAGATCAGTTCCATAGATTTTTAATGGCATATGAAGGATCTCACTTCGCAGATTTACTCCAACTCTATTTAGCCTCGAATGATGCGCAAGATTTGGAAGATATTGAGCAGCGCTTACATTTTCTAGGTTTAAGGTATGGTTCTAAATATCGAATCAGCCATGCTAGGGTACTATTTCGTCTAGGTAGATTAGGCGAGGCTTTCTACAAAGTTGAAGCAGCTGTAGATGTAATTCGTAACAAGTTCAAGGACAAAAATATTGACCCATTCACTAGGTATGCTGATTGGAAAAATTTTTCTGAGTCTGAGCATAGGGATATTCTTGAACTTTGCGAGATGAGCGGAAAGATAGCTTTGCTACAGGGTAACGGAGTTTTAGCGACCAAGCGGTTGGCATTACTTTTCCACCATCCGTATTATCGCGGAGTAGTTTTCGAGGATTTAATCAATGCTTTATTGGAGCAGAATTCTTATAGAAAAGCTCTCGAAGTAATTCGAATGGCTAGTTTGGATGATTTTGAAGATCCAAATGTACATCTTCTTAGAGCTAAGGTTCTTCTGTATTCTGACCATCATCGAGCTGCAAAAAAACATTGGCTAATTGCTAGATCCCTCGGGGCCTATGGTAAATTATACGAAGAAGTTAGTTTTCTAGTGTCTCACTATTATGAACGAGAAGTTTCTAGCGGAGAACAAGGCGAATTTGCATCGATTTCATCGAGCCTTTTTCCCAAGGATTCAGAGCTTAGTTTGGACTTTTATCAGATGAGAATGTTCGTACTACAGTATGAAAAACTGAAGAGACACAATCCACAAATTTTGAAGAAGCTAAAGGGTCGGTACGTAGAATTACCTATTATTATTAAAAGCTAGCCTTCGGTAATGCCTAAATCATTATATTTTGGCGATAAAACCTACAATCACTTGAAAGAGCTCTTGTGAAATCTATTCAAATACTCACTTGACTTTCGTATTCATCAAAGTAGCATGGACTCATGGATAGTAATTCTCAAGCATTAGAGGATGTCGAAGGCGAAGTTCGCAGTGTCGTATATTACGATGAGGAATCTCATTTCTGTATAGCTACTTTTAAGCCTAAAACTGGTGCCTCCATTACCGTGAAAGGAACCTTGGTTAGAGCGCAGAAAGGCGAGCTAATGCGTTTGAGTGGTTATTGGATTTCTGATGCACGCTTTGGGAAGCAATTCCAAATAAAGTATTTTCAAATGATCAGGCCCGACTCACTAATTGGTATTAGGAAGTATTTAGGATCGGGATTGATACCTGGTATTGGAGCTGTTTACGCAGAAAAACTAGTCAACCATTTTGGCTTAGAGACCTTAGATGTCATCGAAAACTATCCAGAAAGATTGGGTGAGATTGATGGTCTGGGGGTCAAAAGAGTAGGAAGTATTATTGAGTCTTGGCGTGAGCAGAAAATAATTCGTGATGTCATGATTTTTTTGCGAAGTTATGGCTTAACGGAATCTATTGCGATAAAGGTATTTGATCGTTATGGATATAAATCAATGGAGGAGATTCAGAAAGATCCATATAGGCTATCCAGAGACATTAACGGTGTAGGCTTTATGACTGCGGACCGTATGGCAAGACAAATGGAAATCCCTTATCACTCTGCTACGCGCTGTAGGGCAGGTCTTCGCCACATTCTCAAAGAAAGCCATTCAGAGGGTCATTGCTATTTACCTAGAGAAGAATTAATAGTGCGCGCTGTAGATTTACTTCAAGTTGATGTGCAAATTGTGAAATCTCAGCTGGACCTAGCTATCGAAGAACAGGACCTGAGCTCCAGAGAGGATGCCGTTTACATTCCTTGGATTATGGATCAGGAAGATCGTGTAGCTGTAAGGTTAGCTACTTTGTTCAAAACTGAATCAAATATCTTCAGGCAATTGAGTGATAAGCAGTTTCAAAGCCTAGTTCCTGATTTTGCATTAAGCGATGAACAATTAGAGGCAATAGATGCAGCGATGATTTCAAAAGTGAGCATTATTACTGGCGGACCTGGGGTAGGTAAAACTACGGTGCTTAGCACTTTAGTTAGTCTTTATGAAGAGCAGGGTAGAATTGTTATTTTGTGTTCACCAACCGGCAAAGCAGCTCGTAGGATGGAGGAGGCTACTGGTCATACTGCTTCTACAATTCATAAGCTGCTAAAGTATCGTGGGGGTGGTTTTGAGCATGATGAAAATGAACCGGTTCGAGGTGATGTGTTCATTCTTGACGAGTGCTCAATGATTGATATCTCACTATTTAATGCATTTCTAAGCGCTTTACCTTTGGAAGCTGTGCTAGTGATGGTAGGAGACGTAGATCAATTGCCATCGGTGGGGCCGGGTTGTGTATTGTCAGATCTAATTCGTAGTAGCGAAATACCAGTGACTAGGTTAAAACAGATTTTTCGTCAAGAAGAAAGCTCGGATATCGTGACCAGTGCTCATGCGGTGAATCAAGGCAGTTGGTTTCCATCAAATGTTGGGCAGGACTTCTTCTTTATTCCTAGCAAAAAGACCGAGAATCTACAAGCTACTCTGAAACGTTTACTGTTAGAGCGAATTCCCAAAAAGTTTGATTTGAATCCCATTTTGGACGTTCAAATATTAGCGCCTATGTACCGAGGTGATTCAGGAATTGATCGATTCAATGAATTGCTGCAGGACTGGTTAAACCCTGATCAGGATCACTTCACCGCCTATGGCCGTAGTTTTCGCGTTGGTGATAAGGTGATGCAGCTTACCAATAACTATGAAAAAGAAGTTTTCAATGGTGATCAAGGCATAGTTGACCGTATTGATTTTAATGGAGGTGGATTAGAGATTCGATTCGAGGAAGGTCGTCGAGTTACTTATAAAAAGAAGGAGCTCGTTGATTTAACACTTAGCTACTGTTCTTCGATCCATAAAGTACAGGGATCTGAATTTTCTTGCGTTATTGTTGTTTTAACAAAGGCACATTTTAATATGTTGAGAAGAAACCTTCTATATACGGCAATCACCCGTGGAAAAAGTCTTGTAATTTGTTTGGGAGATCCATCTGCCTTTAATATGGCAATTGCCAATGTGGAAGGTAAGAAGCGATTCACTGGATTGTCAGAGAGGCTTAATTACTGGTCGAATTACGATCCATTTATCAAGGAAGAATTGCTTTCAGCAGAAGGAGAGTTAAGCCAATCATGGCCGATGGAACTTGAGATTTCAGATTAAATTATTCAATTTAATTATGTGTTTCCTGGAATTCGTATCCAGCCTTTCTCGCAAACTAAACCATGCAATTGGACATCACTTGTTTCTACGGGCATTATCCCTCTAAAAATCTGCTCTTCAAATGATACGCCAATCGACGTTGCTTCGGTCAGTCTAGGTAGAAGTCTATCGTAAAATCCAGCTCCGTAACCTAAACGATAGCCTTTGCGATCAAAGCATAGCCCCGGGACGAGAGCGATATCTATCTGATTTTCTTCGGCTAGTATTGATTGCTCGTCAGGAGCGGGTATGCCTAATGCATCTAGCTCTAGAGTCTTGCTTGGGTTGTAGTAACGAAT
>CAZYUV010000135.1:0-8616 GCA_964650625.1 uncultured bacterium | reverse complement strand
CAATGCCTTTATCAATTGTATTTTGGTTATTCACACAACCGGATTTACGAGCATCACGAGAAAATTGTGCATACTTTCCTATACCCATTGTGGCCAGAATCCCAATAATTACGATTACCACTAAAATTTCGATCAAAGTAAAACCCTTTGACCTTAAACGAGACATGCTAACCATGCTTCCTCCTTAAATATTCGTTTTCAAAGACCTGTGCACTCCTGCACTCTACCGTAAGATAACGTCAGGTCAGCGCTTTCTGAATTGTTCCACACAACAAGTTCCATGCCAAGAATTATATCGCCCTTAATTCCTGTATTTTCGATGGTCATAGACAAAATTTTGCACTGATTTTCATGCATTGGTGACATTTGTGCACGTTTTTTATTGCATTAGGATTGGTAAGAGTCGTATTTCCCTAAACCAAGTTTTTTGATTGTCGCCGACAAATCATTACGATTATAGCCTGTGGCCTGAGCTGTTTTAGATATCTGATAATCATTGAGTTTCAAATGATGAGTAAAAAACCGACGATGAAAAGCATCGATCAAACGCTGCTTGACCTCTTTGTAGCTAACTTCATTGGATGGGAAATGTACCCTGTAATCCTCTTCCTGAGTGAACTGCAAAATACTTACTACATCATCATAAGTTATCTGGTCTCCATCAGAGAGAATCACAAGGCGCTCAATAGAGTTTTTTAATTCCCGAATATTCCCTGGCCATTTGAAGTTCTCGAGATGATTCATAGCCTTGCTTTGAATCTCTTTGTCCATTCCAGTTCGCTGCTGAAACAAAACGAGAAAATGATTAATGAGAGGGGCTATATCGGCCTTTCTATCTCGTAATGGAGGTAGTTCTATTGGAAGCACATTGATTCGATAATATAAATCTTCTCTGAATTGCTTCTGCGCGACGGCCTCCTCTAAAGAGCGATTTGTTGCCGTAATAACTCGTACATCTACCGCGACCTGCTGCTGAGAGCCAACCGGCTGTATAGTTTTTTCTTGAAGGACACGTAGCAACTTGCCTTGCATTAAAAGCGGTAACTCACCTATTTCATCTAAAAAAATCGTCCCTCCGTGGGCCCGCTCAAAAGCACCAATTTGATTTTCTTCCGCTCCAGTAAAAGAACCTTTCTTATGCCCAAAAAGTAAACTTTCAAATAAACCTTCTGGAACAGCTGCACAATTTACAACCTCAAAAGAAGCTAAACATCGATTACTATGCTCATGAAAATAACGAGCAGCCACCTCTTTACCTACGCCCGATTCTCCCGTTATCAAAATCGTCGTATCAACATTGGCAACTTTTGTACCCATTCGCTTAATCTTGCCAATTATCTCACTTTCCCCTACCAAAAAATCTCGCTTTCGCAGTTCTTTGAGTAAGGACTGCTTGATTTGAAGAGCTTCGACTTGCTTCTCAACTTTCTTACGAATTTCTCTCCAAGAAGAGTCCTTGAAAACATAATCAGTGACATTTTTGTACTGGATTAAAAGATCCACAGCAAAACTCTTATCCTGAGATGAAAGAACTACAATATTTCCTGAAAAACCCGTATCTCTTGCGAAATCCAACAATTTGACACCCGCTCGATAATCCACTTTTTCAGTTAGACTATCTTTTGTGGTCAAAGGAAAGATAATATCGATCAACATCAGTTGAATCACAGTATCAGAACTTTCTAAGATTTCTTGAGCCTCCTGAAGACATTTCGCATAGTGAAAAGTCACATAAGCTTCAAAATATACTGCTAATTCTTGCTCTATTTCGAAACGATAATTTTCATCGTCCTCTACTACAAGCACTTCCATAACAACACCTCAAACCTGATAAATAGAAAATTCCAAATTAATCTGACTACCGGCTCCGTCAACAATTCTGAGGGCCTCAAAACCTACTCCCAATGCAATACAAGTATCCCTAGAAGCTAAAAGCCCAGTGCCCCCATGTTCAAGAGTATAATCTCCAGCACTACTCAAATCTGTAATTATGGCTTCCGGTATTCCAGGGCCATTATCTCTAATCTCCAATCTAAGTAGATTAGATTCCAAAAAAAGATTAAGTCGAAAATCACTGGCACCAGCTTCAAATGCATTATTTGCAAGATTCTCCAAAACAATCATTATTTGAGTATAAAAATCTTCGCGATCCAAAACCCTTACTCTACAAGTTTTTAGATTAGGGCTATAGTCTAGAGTAATCTTTCTCTCCACATATATGGAACGAAAATCTTCGAGAATTAGGATTAAATCTACTTCATGCTCCAAAATAAATTGAGAATACTGATCACTTAATCTTAAGAAAAGCTCGTACTGCTGCTGTAGAAATTGTGCCGCTTCTTCCCCCACTTCGTGGCTTTCATTTTTGAGTTTCTGAAACAAACCTTCTTGTCGCTGAATCAACTTATCTAAATCTAATGCCAACAAATCGTAACAAACTGAGAATGACTGGCGATCTGTCATACTTCTTAATTCTTCGCAGTATGTTTTTAATCTTAAGATTTTTTCACGAATATCATTTAGATTACTCATTCTGAAGAAAGTTTTTAATAATCTACTCGGATCGTCTTGATAACGACGAACAATAGAATATTTACCCTTCAAACCATGAATACTTGCTCTATGTATTTTCTCAATTTGAGTTAACTGCTCTCTTAATTGCCCTTTATCTGCCTGCTTTAAAGCGATTATCTTAGAATGCATCTCCTCTAAGACTAGATGACTATCATCAAGACTTCCCTGCTCTATATCATAGATTCCTTTGCTCCAAACATCTTTTAACTCTGCCTCCTGAATATCCTCTAATGCATCCTGCATATTCACTAGCAAAACTTCATGGGCAATTCGCACCACGGGTCGTGCAACGTCGGTTAAATATTCACACAGTGAACCCGAAAAAAATAAATTATTTTTACGAACATGTAAACCAATCTCACTAAGATCGAATTGCTCTAAAAACACCTTATTATTCGCAAGAAAGCGCAAACCACCCAGAATTGAGATCCAAATTCTTAAAGTGTCTTCTGGGCGTTGTTCCTGACGATTTTTTCGAAAAACTGCAAATAAACTCTGACCTTCGAAAAGCTCCTGAGAGTAATACACCAAACCTGTTTGCTGTAGATCATACACTTCTGGAAAAAAACGTGAATCCAAGCGTGCTAGAATTTTAGGATAATCGAAAAAACGAGCAGGCTGACTGTCCGGATGCGCCACATTCAATCTAACTTTTCGCTCGAGATGCTGATCGTGTCCAGTAAAAACGTAAATATTATCCTGCTCAGACTCTAGAGTAACCTTCGAATACCGAGTGGGCAGTGAAGTAATTACTCTCTCAATTTCAGCTTCTCGAGTATCGGGGCTAGCACGCTGGGGAAGATATTGAAAAGGCACATTCGTTAAAAGAATTCGTACAATAGTGTCCTTCCATCGAACCAGTGGATTCTGCCTAGCGAAAGATACTCTCATCAAATGCACTTCTTCGCTTGAATATTGACCTAAATCTAAATTCTCATAAACCTCAAGAGCCTCTGAATTGCGCTTCATTCGCATTAAACAAACTACTTTGTAGTAGCGAGCCTCACGAATAAATACCCGTTCATGAATAAGATGCTCAAAATAACGCAAAGCCTCATCAAACATCTCATGCTTGAAGTACATTAAAGCAATCTTTCGATATTTCTCGAGCGTAGGGTGATCTTCTACAAGGTCTCGTGTGAAATTAGAGAGATCAAACCTCAACCCTTCCTTCAAGGACTGAATATCTTGTATCAGCTTACGCAAAGTAAAACTAAGAATTATCGAAACCACTAGAACAAATAGAGTAAAATTGGAAGCATATTCAAAATTCATAGGATATGCTCCCATTCATCCAGCCTAGCAAAAAGCTCCTCAGGTGAAGCTTCATTCTTTATAACCCAGGTACATAACTTTTCTTTTTTCTCTAGCGGCATTTGACTAGTGATAATAATCATAGCTTGCTCCCTGGTGAACTTATTTCTTTTAAGTAAACGCTGCACTTGCACTTCGACTGCACAAGTAATTAGCAGACTACCATCCAATTTCTGATTCCAATTATTTTCGCACAGTAGTGGTATCACAAAGAGACCCCTAGTCTTCTCCAACCGATGCTTTTCAATCGCATCTAATATATGTTTACCCACAATAGGATGAACCAAGGAATTCAGATCTGGAAGAAGTCTTCGGTCACGGAAAATTATTTCACGAAGTTTCTCTCTGTCAACTTGCCCATTTCTTATTACAAGCGGACCAAAAACTCTACCGATACTATCAATTAATTCCATATCTGTACGGTACAACTGATGTACCATCTGATCGGCATCATAGACTTTATAACGGTCAGCCAGATAGTCACTGGCTATCGACTTACCCGAAGCAATGCCTCCGGTGATACCCACAGCGAAAAACCGCTCTACTTTCAAAAAATTACCTCACGATGACTTTTCCGAATCATCTGGAGCCAGATTTGAAGTGAGTTTTACTGCATCTATTTCCTCCTGCGAAAGATGGAAACCAGCCATCAAATCCTGAAGTTCGGTTAACTTAGCTCGAAAAGATTCAACCTCTTTCCCCTCCAAACCTTCGGACTTTAACCGCAATTCTTCACTTATGCTCCGACTCTGCTCAACAACTCCACGAAATTGATCTACTAAATAATTAACCGAATCAGCTACATTATGAAGGGCATCTCCACTTCTCAACTGAATTCTGAAAGACAAATTACCTGCACTAATCTCCCGTAAGCACTTTTCCAGTTTGTAAGAAGGACCAGCAAACTGATGAGAATAAAAGATCCCAATGATCGCAAGAATAAAAAAACATACGACCCCCAAGGTTACAATACGCCAACCCACGATTGAAAAGACAGTATAAATAAAGCTCTTCATATCTCTAAGCTCAATGAGAGAACTTGAGTTTTGAACTACATAATCACCAATTATATAAAGATTGAAAAAAGTGATAGTGGCTACTAGCAGCACAATCATGACAATCACAAAGGTGAATTTAATTTGCAGGCCAGCTTTGATAAAATAATTCGAACGAGTGGCACGTGGATTTGACATGTTTTCTCCAGCTTCTAAACACTTCCAATTGGCTTATTTTATCAGGGTCTCCACCACTGTACCACCATTTATACCTAAGCCCTTTTATTTCAAGCAAATTTCCTAAAAACTGACAGTTTCTTGTCGATAACGATGAAAACTGTAGTTTTAAGGACATCAAATTGGCTCCCAAAAGCCATGATTTTGTCATGTATGTTTCTGCAGAATGCCTGGAGGCATGATGAGCAAAGCTTGGATTCAAATAATATTAAGTGTTCTTTTCGTCGCCCTACTACATATACAATCAAATCCTGCCAATGAAGACCCGCAGATAGAAGATGACAAAATCGTAACACTGGAAAGCAAAGAAGTAGGTATTATTCCATTGGATGAGCCTGGAATCGTTTCGCTTGGTTTACAAGAGGCGGATGTAGCTACGGTGATGAAGGGTATTTCACAACTAGGAAACTATGATTTTGTGACCAAGGGTGAAATTGACAAAAGAGTTAACCTTACCTTGAAAAACCGTTCAATCCGAGAAGCTTTAGACATTATCTCGGACTCTACAGCTACTGAATATAGAATTCAGGATACGATCATCACGGTTTTTGGCGAAGGCGTAGATCCGTCGTTTACCAAGACCTATAATGTCCTGAAGGGTAACACCCAAACAATCGGAACTGTCCTACAAGGAATTATTGGGGGAAATGTTAGCACTCAAGGAATTGGGGGACAACAAGCTGACGCAGCCCAAGGTGGTGAAGGCGGTGGCGGAGGCGGAGCTGCAGCAGGTGGCAGGCCAATGATTGAAAAAGGATCCGCTCGTATCGTCGTTGACAAATTAAATAGTCAAATAATTATTACAGCGGTACCTTCAGATCACCGTACCATAGATAAAGTTTTTCCAGAACTGGATCAAGATAGACCAAAAAAGCGTTTTCTAACTCGAATGTATGAATTAAAGTTCATCACTCCGGATGTATTCGTCCGAAGCATCAAATTTTTAATTCCTGGAATAGAGGATGAGCAAATTTTTCAAGTCGCGGGAGGCGCTGCTGGAGGTGGTGGAGATGCTGGTGGTGCTGCCGCTGGTGGCGGAGCTTTAAGTTCATCACAAAAAAGAGTAATTATTCAGGACACATTGCCAAACCTGAATCGTATCAGCGAATTACTCAAAGACTTAGATGTTCCACCTAGACAGGTTGTAATTGACGTCAAGATGGTTGAATTCACTCTGAATGATGACGAAAAACTCGGTGTTGACTGGAAAAGTATGTTCACACAATCTGGACGAAATCTGCCGGTCGCAGAATTCTTCTCACCACTAGCTTCCCAAGGTACTGGTCGACTCAAATTCGGTTCGCTTGGCCCAGATCATCTCCAAGTAGTATTAGATTTTATCAAAGCAAACAGTACTGCTAAAATATTGAGTAATCCTCAGTTGACTGTAGTCGATGGGCAGCAAGCCTCTATCACTGTGGGTGATCAAATACCCTACAGAACCACAGTTATTCAGAACGGAACCGCAGTAGGACAAGTGAACTTCGCAAATGCTGGTGTAGAACTAACTGTGACCCCTGTAATCTTCAAGGACGATTTTGTAAATCTAATTATCCAGCCTAGTATTACCTCAAGAACCGGAGATTTTGATGGAATTCCAATTATATCAACTAAAGTAACAAACACAACGTTGAACATAAGAAATAATCATACTGTAATAATGGGTGGCCTAATTTCACATTCTGACAGTATTGAACAAAATCAGATTCCAATTGTCGGTCAAATCCCAGGCATTGGTCATTTATTTAGAAACAATTCCAGAACCCACCGAGCAAATGAACTAGTGTTCTTTATAACACCCAAAATTTACTCGGAGTTTGCAACTCATCCGCATGATTCGCTTAACTATGAGTTCAAAGAGCCTGAATTTCCCAAACCAACCGCCTATCAGTTCACAGACCGCGAACAGCAACAAAAAGAACTCAAAGAGTTCAGAAAAAGGAGTCGCTTGTGAAAAACAACCTACTTCGCAAATACCTAGTCGTTTTATTGTTTGGACTCAGCCTATTAGGTTGCACAACACCACCATTCAAACCTAAATCGGATATTCGCATCGTAAGTGTATCCTCAGGTTCCGGAGGCGATGAGATAAACCCGAGTCAAACTTTAATTACAGCGGGCGGCTTTCCCTATCAACCAGCTATTATTCAGTTTACACTAAACAATGGAGTCGGCGTTACAATTACAGACTTGCAAATCGATTATACTCCATCGGAGGGTAACGAAATCGTTTATCAAGATGCCAATGGGGTTGTGCAGACCGGTATTCCGCCTAAAAGATCGAAAATTCAACGACGTTTTGAAGCCGATATACCCTTCACCGAACTAGGTCTTTCGAGTGCAACTCAACTTTTAGATGGAATTAATGTAGGTACTGGAACATCTCGACGATGCTGCCTCTTTATAAATCTGGTAACCCAAAATGCTGCCCAAGTGCTAAGTGTGGATGGAAATTTTCAGACATTACCTAATCTCAATACAGACATCATTGCTAATTTAACCATTACAGGGGTTGATCATAATGACAACCCATTTGTAAGAGATGCTGCCATTCTGGTCTCAGCAATCGCAGAGCAAAATGCTGCAACTTTTGACCCAGGATGTGATGCTACATGTTCAATCGGCAATCAACCTGTTGAGGGAGGCGCAGCAGGAGGTGCAACTGCTGGTGCTGACGCAGGCGCCGCAGCGGCGGATGCTGCTGCAGCAGATGCCGCGGAGGCAGCTGGAGGTTAAATCTTTCTAACTCCTAAAAAAACTGTTCTCACTTTTTTAGCTATAAGGTACTTCTGCAGCTCAAAATAATGTAAAATTGGCCTGATCATAGAGTAAATCGTCTGCATAGGAGTGATGATGGAAAACCAAGAAGGTCAACACAAACTTTTGGGACAAGTTTTAATTGCCAAAGGTCTGGTGACTGAAGCTCATGTTGAAGAAGCCCTAGAGCTTCAGCAAGAATCAATGCTGCGCATTGGTGAGCAATTGGTCAAAATGGGAGCAATCAGCGACTCAGACGTTATCGAAGCTCTTTCAGAGCAGCTTAATATACCCATCTACAAAGTAGAAGATGTGGAAGAATTTCCCATGGATATAGTAGAGCTACTAACCTATCCCTATCTTAATGAGAACAAAGTCCTACCTGTCGAATACAACGAAGACGCAGCCGAACTCAGTATAGTCCACCATGATCCGCTCAATATATTCATGGTAGATGATTTAGAGCACAAAACGGGCTATAAAATAAAATTTTTCATAGACGCTGAAAGTAACATCAATAAGGGATTAAAAACCTTAGCATCACTTGACACCTCGATGCTAGACACCGCGGTCAGTGAACTCGAAGGCATGGAACAAAGCGTTGACCGTACCAAAGACGATGCAATTGATTTGGGCGAAGCCGAGGGCCCGATTGTGCGTTTGGTAAACCTTATGATTACTACCGGAATCAATGAAGGTGCATCCGATATTCATGTTGAACCATCCAAAAAACGCCTCA
>CAZYUV010000134.1:0-8634 GCA_964650625.1 uncultured bacterium | reverse complement strand
CACCTTAAATTGCCCGCTTAGCTCAGCTGGATAGAGCAACTGCCTTCTAAGCAGTGGGTCAGAGGTTCGAATCCTCTAGCGGGTACTTTTTTATCATGAAGCGTAAAGCAAACAAGTCACAACATACACCGCTCAAGAGAATTTTCTTTACTGGTATTCTGGTCACAGTGCCTACCTCTCTGACTCTGTTTTTGTTTTATTGGCTGGCAGATATGATTGACAGGCTAGGTGCTGCTGTTATCAGTTACGCAATCCCAGGCTTAGAACTTGCTCGATGGGTAGGGATTTTTACCACAGTTTTAATAATTTTTACCGTAGGTTTGATAACCTCTAACTGGTTTGGTAACAAGCTGTATAAGGTGTACGAAACTGTACTTAACAGAATACCAGGTATCAACAGAGTCTTTCATATATTCAAAAAAGTATTGGAGATGATTCTAGAACCTGATCGAAGCGTGTTTAAGCATCCGGTATTATTAGAGTTCCCAAGAAAGGATCTATGGATTATTGGATTCTTATCTGCTCCAGCTACAGCAGAATTTAATCAGAAAACTGGACGTGATCTGGTTTCGGTTTTTATTCCCACAACGCCCAACCCTACTTCTGGAGTTTTGGCGTTAGTTCCACGCGAGGATCTGATAATGCTAGACCTGACAATAGAAGAAGCTAGTAAGATAATTATTTCTGGAGGAATTTTGACGCCAGAATCAGCTGCTGAAGTTAAGCTCGCTGCACAATCCCAAAAATCTAGCGAAGCCTCTTCTAAGTAGTCTGCACAAAACTTTGATTCAATTGATGATAATTGTTGTATTCAGGGCTAGATCTTAGTTTGATTTACTATATTGGCTTGGCCCAGAGAATAAGTAAGACGATACAAGCGATATGCTTAAGTCTTTCTTGCTTTCGATGCTACCAATCCTTTTTCTGTGGACTGTTACTGCCCGAGATTATGTTCACCCAGTGGATTATTATGCAAAGGCAAGAGCAGATAGAGCAAGGGGTCATATATACAAAGACTTACAATACTTGTTGATCAAAATACGCAAAAATCGTGATCGCTTAAGAGAGATCTACTTGGGAGAAGCTCAATTTTTGAAGAAAGAGAAAATTGATCAAGCAAAGATTCAGTTTTATCGAGCTCAGGAGTTGTTTCAATCCGCTAAGGATATGATTAAAGAGCATCGTCGTGACTATCATAAAGACACAGCACTTCTTCAAGTTCTCGAAAAAAAACTGACCAAGCTAAACTCGGAGGTTCATAGTTATAGTGTTTTTATTACCAAACTGCATCCGTTAGATCTGTATGCTCGAAACTATCATTTGCGTCCAGGAAAACTATTGAATTTTAGAAAATTTGAAAACAAATCAACGGGTGCCGTCGTTTCAGGAAGGGAATTAGTAGATATTCTCAAAAAAGCCTATTTTCATTTCAACTTACGCACGAAAACTAGCTTGGGAATTGCAGAGAAATTACTTAAACCAGTCGTTGAAAACTATCCAGAGTTTTTACCGGCAGCATTTTGGCTGGCAAGAGTTCATTTTGATCAAGACAGAATTACCGAAGCGCAGTTAATAATGAGTCGGCTGATAGAGGTAGATCCCACACTGGTTATCTCTAAAAGTTTGGACTCAAAACTATTGAGTGAGGATGATTTAATTGATTATTCTCTGCCTAAAACACCGATTATTAGTCATGATAATTTACCAATAGATTTGAGTCCTCGGCCTCAAAAGGAAGTTAAGCCTAATATTTTGCGTACTGCCTTTGCTTTCTGTCTACCAGGAGCAAATTCTCCGGTGGCTGCTGGAGGTTTGGATTTGGCAGATGTTGTCTATGAATATAACCACAATGCTCAGGAAACCAGGCTTTTGGCTTTAATTGGACAGACGCCTTTGAAATCTCATTTGATCGGTCCATTAGTCCAATTGCATTCGGTAGATTTGGATCAAATTTATTATCTTGATCCCTTGATTATTCACAAAGGTCTGCAGCCAGGTACTAATATTAAGCGAAGTACGCTGCAGATAGGTACTATTGATAGTGAAATAGGTTATGACGCTTTTGTCAGGCGCGAGGAACAGGCATACCCCCATCAGTTTTATACCTCCTTGGACAGGTTGGTAGATTTGGGATTCAGGTATCGAAAAATTCTGGGAAATGCGCGCAAAGGTCTCCGATTTTCGAGGATCGAGTCTCCCTATGGTGCAAATCAAATACGAGCTATACACATTCCAATGACCGAAAAATACACAGTTTCGTATATGTACAAGCCTGAATTTGGTGCTTATCACAGATTGATTAATGGAAACCCACATTTAGATGCTTTTTCGGGCCAAGTTCTACATACAAGTAATGTAATTATTCAAAAGCTTGAAAATGCTAAGATTGATGATCAGACGCATGCCGGTATGGATGTTTTTGGGGAGGGTCCAGCTCTTATCGTAGTAAGGGGACGGGCACATGAAGGAACATGGCGAAAATCAAAGTTGGGTTCTGAAACTCGTTATTTTGATAACAAGAATCAAGAAGTACACTTGAGTCACGGACGAACCTTTATCCATTTGGTACCATTGAAGTCTAAGGTACGGATGGATACCTTCGATAAAATCTGATTCTTGTGAAAACGGCTCCGTAATGGGAAAATAGTCGAATCCTTGAAAAGGTGGGAGCAAACTATGAAAGATTTGATCGAACAAGCTAAAGAATTGATGCAATGGGCTGACGAGTATGGCATTGACGAGATTAGCCTCAGCAATGGTGAAGATCGGATTCATATTGCGCGTAATACAGAGGTAGTTTCGGTAAGTGAACCCCGAGTTACAGTATCGGATTCTGCTGCTAGCCAAGAAAGTCCTAAGAAAACCAAACTCAACCAATCAGTTAGTAAACCTGAAGCAGAGAAAAAAACTATAGTTTCGCCAATGGTTGGTACTTTTTATCGCACACCAAGTCCCGAAGCAAAGCCATTCGTTAGTATAGGTGATCGGGTGAAAAGTGGAGATACGGTTTGTATTGTGGAAGCAATGAAAGTTATGAATCAAATAAAAGCACCTATGGATGGGGTTGTAAAAAAAATTCTAGCTAGTAATGCAGAGTTAGTTTACAAGGGTCAGGTATTATTTGAGATCGCAGACTCCTGATTACCCAATCATTTTGTTTAACTCACTTTTATGCAGTTTCTCGCTCTAATACATAAGCTACTTTTACTCACTATTGGTTTATCGCTTACAAGTATTGTTTGTGACGCTAATGCGACCAAACTGAAAGCCTTAGAAAGGCGCCAGCAACTTTACCCATCAAATTTAAAGGTAAAATATGTTTTAGCTCGTGCTTATGCTAATCGGGGTAAAGCCGATCCTCGGTTTTACGATAAATCTATCAACAAACTGCAGGAAATCCTAAAAATAAAGCAAATTGCGGTAGTCAAATTTTACTTGGGGCTTATGCATGCTCGCCAAGGAAACTTAAATCGAGCGATCAATCAATGGACAACAATTGTTCGGTCTCTTAAGCCTAACAATTTGACTACATTAAGGTACCTGGCTCTTGTCCACGAAAAGAAAGGCGAGTTTCCACAATCATTGAAGTACTGGAATAAAGTTTTATCGATTGCTCCAGCAAATTACAAAGCTCATTATCACGCAGCATTGGTGACATTAAAAACCTTATCTATTGAAAAAAACCTTAGATACTCAAATGCGATTAGACATTTTAAGAAAGTGCTGGCTAGATATCCTGAGCATAAAAAGACCCTCTGGTACCTTAACCTGACCTACAAGGGCTCAAAGCAATACTTGAATCAGCGTAAGGTTCTCAATCAACTGCTAGTTTATGCGCCCAAAAACCCGAGACTTCGAAGAGAATACAAGTTAAATGTAAAAAATTTGAAAGCCCAGCCTGTTGATGCAGTTTTAAAAGTTCCTAAGCCCAAGTCCGAAACTTTAGATGTATCAGTTAGTACTGAAATAACAGAAGATGAGTTCAATGCAGTTTTCAGTAAGGACCCCGAGCCTCAGGAGGTTCCCGAAGTTCACGAGCCAGAGCCGGTTCATAAAAACCCAACATTACCAATTGACTCCCCACTTTCGGCAGATGCGGAATTACTTTTTAATCAAGGCGTCCAATACATGCAGAATAAAGAGTATGATTTGGCGTTGTTTAATTTTTTACAGGCTCAGGAGCTGGATCCAAAGTTTGCGCAGTGTTATATGCAAATTGGGGAAGTATATCTCAAATTAGCAGACGCGACTCCCACGGAAGAAAAATTTCTAGAACACCTTCAATTGGCTGAGCAGGCGTTAGAAACAGCGGTACAGTTAGAGCCGGATTCTCTTCTAGCGCATGCTAGTAGAGCAAAACAAAAAGAGATTCAAGAGAAGCGTAATCTAGGCTTTGAAAAAACTCATCTTAAGGTTGCTAAACGTGCTATCGAAAGTGGTGATGTTCGTTATGCAGTAGAAGAATACATCATCTTGATGACTAATAATTTTGTTTCTTCTGAGCTGATTTTTTCTCTGAGCGCTATTTATGACCGGGTTGATGAGGGCGTTAAGCTGGATTTGAACAATGTTCTTCTATCAGCGGCTTCAGAAGGTAAGCTAGGAGCTATTTATCTAGAATCAAAATTTAAGGTCGACGTAGATGAAGATAGAACCTTTGATCTAATAGATCGTATGTTTTTAGAGAACGTAGATCAGCCCAATTTTTTCAAGAGCTTAAAGATTCATTTAGAGCAGAATCAGGGTGATAAGTTGGATGACTTCATCATGGGGCGGTATTTGCTAAATGCGCAAAGTTATGGGCCCGCTTCAAAATGGTTGCAATCTGCCGTTAAAAAGAGCAATCGGGATTCGTTGAAAAAACGCATAGAGCCCTATTTGAGTAAAGCTCTTAAAGGTAGCAAGATGAGGCTAAACCCAGGGTCCTACATGGCGGGGATTAAGCTTCACAAAAGTTCATTTGAGCTATATGAGCGCGAAAAAAATGAAATTATATCAGCACAGCCGAGCTTTAAGTCTATATTTGAACTAGATTCTAAATTAGGTTTACTCGAAGATAAGAGACAGCTGTTAATTAGTTGGACAATAGAGAATCCAACAAACATGCTAGGTAAATATATCTTGGGGTTGATTTTAGAAAAATCAAGTCTTGAAGAAAGTCAACAGAAGGCGGTTAATTATAAAACTGAATCTGTGACGGCTCATAAAAATGACTCTGATTGGCACTTTAAACTGGGTTTGTTGGCCCTTAGATTGGGTGACTTGCAATGGGCTGAAAGATTTATAGAACAGTCAGAATTCATTATCTTGAAGCGAGGTTGGGAGATTTATAATCCTTATGCTCTTCATGCTTCTAAATTAGCCAATAAAGCTCTATTGAATGACAACTTAGATTTGGCTAGAGGATATATCAAATTCGGTTTTAGATTTCACCCATACAGTCGCGATTTGGCTACTGTTGAGTCTAATCTTATTGAACAAGCGGGGGCTGGTGGAGTCATTCAATACTCTCAAGATTTTTTTATGAAGCTGATGAGTATTCCTGTCTACAACGAAGTATTTTGGGCAGATATGGGCTTGAATATATTTTGGGCAGTTTTCTTGGTACTTTTATTTTTTTCGGCGTTGATTGTTGTCAAAAATCAAGCAGAACTTAAGCATCTAGTAGATGAGCTGTTTGGTCAGCGAAGTTACTCGATTCCTATCATGACTTTTCTGGTAGGTTTTTTATTGATCTTATTTCCTACCGGTTTGGTGCTTTTCCTACCCATAATACTTTGGACGTTTATGGATGACTTTGAGCAAATTGTATTTGTGTTAGGTATTCTCTTGCTGATCTTTCTGCCATTTGTATTCAAGGTTGGTTATGTCAATAATACGGAGCAGATTGCGGCTTGGGCAAAGATGCAGGAAGGTAATTTTGAGGAAGTAAAAAAAGATTATAATAAACGACTCAAGCGTAATCCAATGGATGTGGATGCTCGCTTTCAGCTTGCATTAATTCAAATGAATACAGAAACTTCGATGAAACTGGCTATTCAAGGATTTCAGCAAGTTCTGGAAGAGGAACCCGATCATTTTGCAGCTTTAAATAACTTGGGAATTTGTCACGCCAGGCAGGGCTCTTTGGATGCAGCTTTGCCTTATTTAACTAAGGCTCTGAATTTGAACCCTATTCATGATAAGGTTCTTTACAATCTTTCTAGAGTTTACGAACTCAAAGGGGAGATGAAGTCAGCAAGTAACTATTTAGGTTGGATAGGTCGCCAAGATCAATCCGCTTATGGAGGCGTAGACCGTTACTTAAAACACACCAAAAAAAGTGAAGCAATTTACGCTCCCATATTTTTGCAGGAGGGCCTAGACAGGCATAATACTTTTTTCTCGGGAGTTTACGAGAGTAAATTCAGTGCCAATTTATTACTATTTTTAGCTTGGTTCCTAATGGGCGGTGGAATCATCGGTGTGTTGCTATTTTTGCGAGATAAGATGGACATTTTTATTACGTCCTGTCGTTTTTGTGATGCTAAAATCTGTGGGAATTGTCAGTCAATTCTAAACGGCGATCCCCTATGTAGTAGTTGTTTTGAAAGTCCCATAAGACGTAAGAAAGGCCTAATAAACTTTAAGAAAGAGCGTATGGAGGCCATGTGGTCGCAGGTCCAAAAGTGGAATTTTATATTACCAGGGTTTGCACAAGTCTACTGTGGTAAGCTTTTGCTTGGCATATTGCTTGCTTTCTTTTTCTGGTTTGCACTAATTACTTGGTGGAGTAATTTAGGGTATCTATGGAACAGCATCTTTTTTTATCAAAATAGTTTTACTTCAGCGATTGAGTGGCTATTCTTTTTACTGGCAGTGGTTATGTACTCAATTTCCTGTGGTTTTTCGATAACTCATATTCCTCGCGGCAGTTAGTAAATAAAAATCTAATATGCGAAACTTTCTTGCGAAATTAATATTATTGCAATGTGTAATACTGCTCACTACTTTTTTTTATGTAATGGGGCATGGATTAGCAATGGAGGGCTTGCCTTCGGGTAGCTTTTATAAATCACGCGATGTGAGTGGATTTAACTTTAAGCGCTTGGTCGAACTATCAAAGCAAAACTTGCGCGTTTTCGAAAGAAAACAAGCGATTGTAGAAGTGATGGGTCGACTAGAAACTCTAAAGTTGGACCGAGACTATTTTATCGAGGTTGATACGGATACTTTGCGAGACAATTATCTCCAGAAAGTTCGTGGTCGAAATTGGTTTACTCATGTGCGAGATTTTTTTCTACTTTCATATGAAAATAGCAAGTTTGAACTCTCTTATCGATTGAATCACAAAAAAACCATGCGAGGTTTGAAGCGACGGTTTTCTCAGCGAGAGGCACCCCAATTTCGGCTGAATGAAGGACAGATTGTAAAAACAAGTTGGACTCCTGATTTTTCTAATATTTTCAATTCATTACAGCATTTCCTGTTAGGTGAGACCGAAGGTCGATTTACAATTGCCGGTGGTTGGGGTAGCCAAGAAGAAATTATTCAAGAGATTGCTAAATTTGATACTCTCCTTATTCAAAAGAATATTCGCACGAACCCAGAAGAGAGAGCTTACTGGATATTGTCAGAATTATTACTTGAGGAATTGGAGCTAGTTCTCAATCCTGGAGATAAATTTTCTTTTTTAGCTTGGATATCAAGTAGTGGGGTTAGGCCTGCGGATTTTCAATCGCCGTACCTTAATTTGGAAGGAGTTGACTGGAATGATTTTTATGGATTGGAAAAAGTCGCTTCGTCGGTTTATGAAATGGTTCTTCAATTGGGAATAGAGGTTCAGACGCATCATAATCATGCTTATTTTTTACCCACAGTTAAGCATGTGAAACCTGGTTTGGATGTCGCTTTGGGTAATGGTCAAGATTTTGTTTTCAATAATTCTTTAGATCAGCCCTTATTACTATCTATAAAATTGGATAAGCCATATAACAGTATTAAGATAGAGTTTCGAACCTGTCTACCTGGTCCAAAAATAGGTCAAATCACTGAGGCATTTAGACGGGTACAGTATGCTGATATGGAGACCGTAGTGGACTCCTCATTGCCGAAGGGGGATAAAATCCTTGATCGGAAGCCATTATCGGGCTTAACAGTGGGTTTTTATAGAGTCAATACAGTGGATGGAAGGCGTAAGAGAGAGCTTATTCAGACGGTTCAGTATTCCAGTAGAGCGGGTCGTATTCGTATGGGGAGTGGTGACGTGAATGTTTTTCATCCCGATGCATGGCGAGAGCTTGGACTTGAAGAAGTTTATGGGATTAGAGAGTAATTGTGTTCAGTCTTACTCAAATTTATTAATTTCTGTGCTCGATGTAACTGATTGATTGTTGCAGCTTTGACCGATATTCCATATAGAAAGCGTTAACAGAATTTCACAAATTTTTACTATAATAGTAGATGGCAAGGATGCCATTTATGCACAATCAGGGAAGTTTAAAGTGCAATATCGAGAATCTACAAGTTTGTATGTCGACTTTATGCTAAATAAAATATCGAGAGATTCCTTCTTGGAGCATATTACGCTTTTGACTGAAGTTGAGCGTGACAAGTTGTTCGGGATGAGCAAAATGCAGATTTTCCGTAATATTT
>CAZYUV010000133.1:0-8708 GCA_964650625.1 uncultured bacterium | reverse complement strand
ATTCAAGCGTGGAGAAAGGCTTTCAGCTATTATTGATCGAGCAGGAGGATTCACAGATCAAGCCTATTTAATGGCTTCGAAATTTTTTAGAAAAAGTGTGCGTAAGCGTCAAATAAAGACTCGTGAAAACTATTTAGAGCGTGAGAAGAAAGAGTTGGAAATGGCTCGTCTGGAAGTTTCTCAGGATGCTGAAGCGAAAGAAGCTAAAGACAAACTACAGAATTTAGAGACTGTGTCAGAGGCTTTGGATGGTCTTGAAAATGCTGAGATCAGAGGGCGCATAACACTGGATATGAGTGAAGTATCCGGATTAAATTCCCTAATTGGACATAACAGTGACTTGCGCTTGGAAGATGGAGATACTTTTGAGATTCCTGCAAGGCCTATGGAAGCGAGTGTGGTAGGTCAAGTATATTCTCCGCTCACTGCTTTATATCGCGAGGGTTTGACTTTTATGGATTACGTGGGTTTAGCAGGCGGTCTTACTGAGCAAGCTATGCGGAATAAAATTTATGTAATCAAGGCAGATGGTACTGCTATACCTGTATCAAATCGTCGTAGAGCTCGAGGATTGGCTAAGTATGTGAGTTCAGTCAAAAAGAATTCAAAAATATATGAATATGGTGGTCTGCAGGTGGGTGACTCGATTGTTGTACCCACAAGAGTGGGGGTACGAGAGGATCGTTTTCAGGAGTCTTTAGATCGGATTTACAAGATGGCAATTTCAGTTGGTGCTCTAGGTGGCTTGTTTAAGTAAATGGACGAGGAGTATACTGCGAGCCATGCAAATAACTGAGCAACTCATACGAGAAATTGTGACCGAAGTGGTTAGCCGTATAGAAAGTATGCGGAATACTGAGCCGACGTCGTTAGAGTCCGCAGCTCCAAGTGCTAAATTTTATTCTAAGGTTTTGACTGGTAGTGATGTTGAGTATCATGCTCGTGAGGGTATTGAAGTATTACTACTTTCGCGTAAAACTGTTATAACACCTCTTGCATATGAGCGTTGTAGAGATTTGAAGCTAGAGTTGGTTTTTGAGTAGGTATCTACTTGTATTCCTTTGAAAATCTGTTGCCGGATACCAATGATTCTATTGGAGTTTATATTCATGTACCATTCTGTAAAGTTCGATGTTCTTATTGTGATTTTGCAACGGATTTAGAGCGCGTTGGTCAACGAGAACAGTTTTTCAGGACTCTTGCTATAGAGCTTGAGGCTCGACTGGTAACCAAAGGTCTTGTAGTTGATACCATCTATATAGGTGGTGGAACCCCCAGTATTTTAACAATAGATGAACTGCGCAAGCTTGTGACTTTGCTCAAACGACATTTCGATTTAAGTCAATTAAGAGAATTTACTATAGAAGCAAATCCAGGTGGTGTTGATTCAGAAATTTTAAAGCGATGGTCCGAAATTGGGGTTGATAGAGTTTCATTGGGTGTGCAAAGTTTTGTTGAAAAGGAACTCAAAGTCTTGGGCAGAGCTCATCTGGTAGAGCAAAACCATGCCGCTTTGATTGCACTTTGTGACAGTGGAATGAGATTCAACGCCGATTTAATGATTGGAACACCTGGTCAAAGTTTAGTTTCTATTGAAAATAATCTCCAAAATCTTATTGACTATGGAGTAAAGCATTTAAGCGTCTACATGCTTTCTGTTGAACCTGACTCTCCTTGGTTTAATTCTATTCGAATGGGAAAAATTAGAGTTTGTGAGGATGAAGATGTAGCAAAAATGTACAAGTTAGTGATAAAAACATGTTCGATGAATGGAATTGAACAGTATGAAATCTCTGCTTTCAGTGAGCCTGGTGCAGAATCATTACATAATTTGAAATATTGGATGAATGAAATTACTTTAGGATTCGGGCCTTCTGCTGCAAGTTACAGTCAAGGGTACAGATATCAAAATTACAGAAGCCTGACAAATTGGCAGAAACAGTGGGATTCAAAAGGTTTATTTGCTAGTTGTGAAAGGATTCATTCAAAAAATGCGATTTTGGAAACATTTATGTTACAATTCCGGCTTATACGTGGCATAGCCGTCAAAGAGTTGAATTCTGCACATGAGCAGTATCCGGAATTAGAAATTAAAGATCGTGTTGATCGCTTGGTTTCTAAAGGTTTGTTGGAAGTGTGTAAGTATGGACACAGAGTAGGGTTGTCTATGGAGGGGAGACTCTTTGCAAATGAAGTATTTTTGGAGTTTGTTGACTGATGGATCCCTTTGCAATTGAAACGAATCATAGTCAGGATCATTTGCTAAAGCCACAGGTGGTTGCGCCCACTCTGTCAATATTGATTTGGGGTGGCGGGCAGGTTTACAACGGAGAATGGAAGAAAGCCGCTATTTTCTTCACTGGTCAGTTGGTCAGCTTGCTATATCTGTGGGACTTTGCTAGTCAGCACGTTTTTTATCGCGTGATGACAGCTCAGATAGGCACTGTTATATACAGTTTTTTGATTTTTTTGTTCAGTTTAGGTGCCTTATTCGTATGGATTTATAATTTGTATGACGCTCATCGCATTGCCCAGTTCCTCGAATTTATTCAAGATCGAAACCCTGAAGAGCAAATTGAAGAGATAGGTGGATGGGACTTTGAGAAAGATTACCGTGAATATGCAAAAAGGTTCCCATGGGGCTCTTTATTTATGTATTCGCTTATTGTCCTGTTTGTTCTGAAGTACGTACTGAGTTTTCGTACAGCTCAATCTGAATATACAGTGTTGGTTCAACAGGCTCAGGAGAAACCGGCCGACTTGAATGTACGTATGGCTCTAGTGGATTATTACGAATCAAAAGGCAAGTACCGTCATGCTGAATTAGAACTGGATGAATTTCTTCGAGCTTATAGCAGTGGTCTAAATGTGAATGAGCGTCAGGATTTTGAGAAGCGTTTAGAAGAGGTCAGAGGTCAAGTTAGAAAAGGACGAACCTTTGTGACGGAATCGGTTTTGGGGCCCGGTGATAACGTAGATTGGGAAGAATTGCATCAGACGTTGAATTGGACTTCTTTTGAAAAGCGAGCGTGGAGCTATTTCAAGGTCAATCGTGAAAACAAGGTTGTATTTAACTTACTGTTAAGTCGCTACTTAAATGATAGCTCGTGGGTTAAAGCTAAAGATTTGGTGAGTTTAGCTTTACAGCAAAATCCTCAAGATCCTAGTTTAATCCAAACATTGGCGACGGTAGAAGATCGGCTACGAAAGCAGAAACTAGAGCGAAATCGTTTAGATATAAGAAAGTCAAGATTGGTGGAGGCGGTAGCTTCTTTTAAGAAAAATGATTTAAGGACTGCTTTAAGTAGAGTCCAATCTTACTTTAAGTTGGGTGGCCAAAGTAAGGAAGCCTTTCTTCTGCAGAATGCTATACTTCTAAAGACCAAAGACTACTCCGACGCAGTCACCACCTTGAATGAGGCTATTTCGAAGTTTCCAGACGAAGCAGTATTCCATTATTCTCTCGGCAAGGTGTACTATGCACGGAATAATTACGAGAAGGCTATTGGTGCTTTTCAAACTGCGGTGAATTTAAGATCTGGGGATGCGGAAATGCATAAGAATTTGGCAGTCTCCTACAAAAAGGTGGGTAAGCATGCAGAGGCTGTTAAGTGGTATCAAAGTGCTTTGGAGCTTAAGCCGGATGATCCAAGGCTTTTGTTTTTACTTGCGCATACCCAGATGCAGGCTGGCGAAGCTAAAAAGGCCACAGATATATATCGAAAATTGTCCCTGCTTAACGCGGAGTATCCTGAACTTTACTATTACATGGCGCAGGCAGAGGAGAAGAGCGGCCTCCTAATTGGTGCAAGAAGTAGCTTTCGCAAGGTAAAAGAAGGTTCACCATTTTACTCACAAGCTCAGAGAAGAATCGAACAATTAGGATTAAAAATTTCTCGAATTCAGAAGCGACGCGAGAAATCGCAGTCTCCTAAGGCGGAATCAAAAAAGATTTCTCCAAAGGTGGTTGAATCAGCGTCGGTTGTGCCGACTGTTGGTAGAGTTGCCTCAGAATCAAATCTGAGTAGGGTGGATAAAATTGCAGTATTGCTTCAAAAGGCAGAAAAAGCTTACTACTCTGAGAATTGGGAAGAGGCTTTGAGTAATTACGAGACTCTTTTGAAATTAGACTCTAATCATTTTCATTCTCTCAAGCAAACTGGGCGTATTTATTTGGAGAGAAAGGGCGACTATCAATCAGCTGAATTTTCTCTTAAAAGAGCGTTAGCCTTGAAGCCCACGGATACTTGGTTAAATAGTGCTATGGGTATAGTTGCTAAATCGAGATATGATGTAGCTCAGGCTAAAGAATATTTCGATAGAGCGTTAAAATATGATCCCAACGATTTGAATGCAAACTTCAATATGGCATTGTTTTATGAAGATCAGAACGATCTTACAAAGGCAAAACAATACTATAATACAGTGATTGCGAATCATCCTGAGCATCTTTTGGCATACAATTATCTGGGTGATATTTACTACAATGAAGGTAATTTTGAATTAGCTACTCAATTGTACTCAGCTTTATTAAAGATTTCTCCCAATAACGTAGGAATTCGCTTCAAACTTGCTTTAGGTTTAGAGCAATCGGGACAGAATGAGCTTTCTCTTAGTGAGTTGAGTAGATTGAGCAGGGAAGTCCAAGGAGAGGAATTCATGGAGCAAGAAATCGCAGAAGCAAAAGCTCGAGTTCAGGCTAAACTGTAATTCCCACAATCAGAGTGCGATTTTACTTTGACTACTGTTACTGCTGTGATACGATTCGCTTCAAATGCGCGAATCGGCCAAGTCTACAATCGTTTTTGCATCTGATCATGGTGGTGTAAATCTACGTAAAATCCTCCAGAAAGAGGCTGAATTAGCAGGGTTTTTTGTTGAAGATTGTGGTACACATTCTCTTGACTCCGTTGACTATCCAGAACAAGTAAGTATTGCTGTAAAAAATTTCATTAAGCTTAAAGCGAAATATTTAATTTTGATCTGTGGTTCAGGAATTGGTGTAAGTATTGCAGCGAATCGCCACCCAATTTTAAGAGCAGTGGCAGCCACAAATACCACTGAAGCACGGTTATCTAGAGAGCATAATCACGCCAATTGCTTATGTTTGGGAGAACGGTTAACAGGAATTGATTTAGCTAAAGAAATTTTTTATTGTTTTGTAAATACCGATCCTGATTTGTCGGATAGACATTGTCGCAGAGTCGCTAAACTGGAGAGTATATGAGTAGTGGATATTTCATTAGTGATCATCCTTTAATTCAGCACAAAATAACTAGGATGAGAGATAAGCATGCAGATCCAAAACTATTTCGAGAATTGGTTAATGAGGTTGCTTCCTTATTAATTTACGAAGTGACGAGAGATGTCCCTCTGATAAAGGTTGAAGTGGAAACCCCCCTGGAAAAGACTTCTGGACATGTGGTAGACCCAGAGTCCATAGCTGTAGTTCCAATTTTACGTGCAGGTTTGGGTATGATGGATGGTATTTTAGGGATTGTTCCCATGGCAAGGGTAGGTCATATAGGTTTATATAGAGATCCTGAAACCTTGAAACCTGTAGAATATTACAGTAAACTTCCGCCCTCTCTGGAGGCTAAGTATGTAATTCTTGTGGATCCTATGCTGGCTACTGGACACTCATCGGATGCAGCTGTAGAGATATTAAAGCAGCATGGGGCGAAGAAAATTGTGTTAGCCAGTATTATAGCTTCTCCAGAGGGAATTGAGTATATGCAGAAAACGCATCCAGATGTAAGGCTTTATTCCGCAGCACTTGATGAAAAACTTAATGAACATGGATACATTTTGCCCGGTTTGGGCGATGCTGGAGACCGTATCTTCGGAACTAAATAACAGGAGTAAATAATGACTAAACCGACTTTTTTCTCATCCGAGTCAGTGACTGAGGGTCATCCCGATAAAATTGCCGATCAAATATCAGACGCAATACTAGACGAAATTATGTCGTCTGACCCAAATGCTCGTGTGGCCTGTGAGACTGCAGTAACCACTGGAATGGTACTTGTAATGGGTGAAATTTCGTGCGATTGTTATGTAGATGTGCCTAAGGTAGTGCGTAGTACCGTTCAGGAAATTGGATATACTGATGCGGCCTATGGTCTTGATTTTAAAAGCTGTGCAGTACTTTCATCAATTGATGAACAATCTCCTGATATATCTCAAGGGGTAAGTGAATCAATAGAAATTCGCGAGCAAGGTGGTAGCGAATATGATCAGACTGGCGCTGGTGACCAGGGTATGATGTTTGGGTTTGCCTGTGATGAGACGCCCGAGCTTATGCCTATTCCAATTATGTTGGCTCATCAATTATCAAAGCGATTGACCGATGTGCGCAAAAGAGGCTCATTGGCTTATTTAAGGCCTGATGGTAAATCTCAAGTAACAGTTCAATACGATGGTTATCGTCCAGTCAGGGTTGAAAATGTTGTAATTTCTACACAGCATGATGAGCATGTCAGTCTTGAAACCATCGCCGAAGACTTAAAACGTCAGGTTATTCAACCTGTAATTCCATCTGAATTTTTAGATGAGAATACGAAAATATATATTAACCCCACAGGTAGGTTTGTAATTGGAGGGCCTCACGGTGACGCAGGCTTAACAGGGCGAAAAATTATAGTTGATACATATGGCGGTATGGGTCGACATGGTGGAGGGGCGTTTTCAGGTAAAGATTGTACCAAAGTTGATAGGTCAGCTGCCTACGCTTGCCGTCACATAGCTAAGAATTTGGTTGCGGCCGGATTTGCCAATCGTGTAGAGGTTCAGGTTGCCTATGCAATTGGAGTTTCTAAGCCAATGTCGATATATGTGGATACTTTTGGTACAGGGAAACTCGAGGATGTTAAAATTGGGGAAATTGTGGAGCAGGTATTTGATATGAGGCCAGCAGCGATCATAGATCGCTTAAGGTTGAGGCGTCCTATATATAAGCAGACTGCAGCCTATGGTCATTTCGGTCGAGAGGATCTTGATTTGCCATGGGAGGCATTGGATAAAGTCGAAGATTTGAAGAGATATTTATAATTATTCTATTTACTGCACAATGCCGCGGTTTAGTATATTGAAGCCCCGATTTTAAGTCGGGGTTTTTTTGTTGCATTGTTTCAATGGGTGAAAACTCACATTAGTCACAGTATACAGACAAAAAGTCGTGTTTTTGTACACTTAATGTAGCCCCTTTCGGTAAATCACATAATTTGACTGTAAGCATGCATGAATCTTGGTTGAAAGTGGTCGAGTTTACTTTACGTATACATTTGCGATATGTCGGGAGTAATTAAGCAATGTCCATCTCCATCAGAAATCATTTTTTAAAGGCGTGTCTAATTGTCTTCTGCCTAAGTACTTCTGTTGAAGCGCATAATACATGGTGGGGTCCCACTGGTTTAATACAAGTTCCCACCACTACTATTACGCGGGCCAATGAGACTTCGGTTTCAGGTTATGCGAGTATTGGGGGAGGAGATTCCTATTTTGGATGGAATTTCAATATGGCATTTTCTGATCACTTAGAGCTTTCGGTGGCGGATACTACAGGATGGGATCAGAGGTCGGGTTCATCAACACTACTATCTATGAAATATGTACCCCTTGAGAATATGGCAGTCGGTGGCCTATTTGATACCAATGATAACTTTCAGCATACCATTTATGCCATGATTGGCTCTCCACAGAATTCAGTTTATTTAGGGCTGGGTGCTAACTTTGGCAATGGAGATGCTAGCAAAGCGGTGCTAGGAAATTATTCAAAACGAGCGGAAAAGATGGAAACTTTATTCGTAATGGCTGGAGCCCGCTGGGATTTATCAAAGTACTACCCTTCTCTTGAGGGAATTATTGAATATAACGGAGATACCATGTCGGTTGGTTTCGGATATATACCGGAGACAAACTGGGATGTGCAGCTAGACTATATGACCTCGGGAGATCTGTTGCCTGATAATCAGCTTGTTCTTTCTGTGGGAACCAAGTTTTAAGGGGATTAATATGAAGCGTAAGAATCTGATTCTATGTCTTATGGGATTGGTACTGAATTTAACAACGGTACAAGTTGAAAGTTATAACTTTCGCAGTGCAAACAGATCAATGGCGCCATCTGCTAATCAAAAATATGTGCAGCCTAATAATAATCGAGGCGTTACCGTGAGGCGTGATCAGGTACCAAGCGAACACTTTTTTTCTACGATGGATGGAAAAGGGAAGTCATTTAATAACGATAGATCCTTGGCTGATAGGCGCGGACTACTACCCCATCAAAGGGGTAGAGTAGGGTATGGCTCTCCAGTTAAGCATGACACCACTCGTAAGATGTCTCAGAATTTAGATGCCTCTAACCATTCATTGGAGCACTCTATGAACGTGGCAAAAGAATCATGGGATCAAAATTGGAGATATCAAAAGACCATACCAATGGAAAATATTGCTATGACAAAGAATTTTCAGCCGAAAGGAAACAATCAAGATCTTACTGTAGTTCCTTACAGAGGTGATTTTTACAGTAGAGGTGGCAAGCCGTTTGCAATTGATCCGGGTCTGTTAGGTCGTTGGAAGTAGATTTTGCGTTGAAGTATAGTCAGGCTATTTATTGGTAGTATGTTTTTTTTGTAATGGCTATGATAGACTACAGCCGCCTGTGGTACTCGTAGCTAAGTTAAGTTTCGGGGCCTACACAAAGTTTTGTA
>CAZYUV010000132.1:0-8785 GCA_964650625.1 uncultured bacterium | reverse complement strand
TCTTACGTAACTCTGCACCAGGCACTTGAGAGGCATTCCGTAAAAACCACATAGTGCCACCGGTTCCCCAGAAAGATTCTGAGACTCTAAAATGAGCCGGATTTGGTGGATTAGAGTGATATACCCAATCTTTATCTGCAGTGCGCTTAGAGGTTTGGACCGAAGTAAGATGAGGTGTCCAATCATTATAATTTCTTGACGCATCTACCAAGTATTTATCGCTATTGAAACGCGTGTTTCCAATGCTCGCATTCCACTGGAATTCTTCTGAAGCTGAGGCTTCTTGGTAAATAATACTACCACCTTCAGGTTGACGAATTAATTCTCCAAGACCTACTTGAACAACTGCCGTAATATAGGTACCCCCACTCGTGGATGATTTAATGATATATTTTCGCTGATCTTGGTCATTAACACCTGCTGATGAGACTGCACCAACGGCCTTGCCAGGCTGAGTAAGCACGGTGGGAGCTTGAACACCCGGTGCACCACATTGGTCTCCACAATGCATAAACCTTGCATAAACAGTATTAGAACCAACAGATGTAGCTAAAACTTCATCATTAGCAAAAAGAGTACCCCCCGCGCTCGGCTTTTCTAAACTTTCACCAGCAGCCAACAAAAATGTTTCTGACTGTGTAAGGATCGATAAATCTTCGGGAGTCATATACTGATCAAAATATAATTTACGAGTTTCAACTTTGACGTCGCATACACGCACGGCTGCAAGATTATTATTATGATGACCTGTAATTGTAGGATGCATGAAAAACGCACCAATCATAGGATGAATAGGGTCGCCACAAGGAGTACCATTATGCACATTCCATTCTGCATAACGAGCTCCACCATTGTTGGAACCATCGCCACAATAGGTCCAATTTCTATTGACCCCATCTACTTCAATAGCTGGTTGCGCACCAGTTCCCCCAACACTATTTTTACCAAAAAAACCACCATGAGCTGTGTAAACAAAGTCGGCCTCAACATGTTTAAAAAGCGGTGGTAAAATTTCAGTTCCCGGTGGCAGACTTAAATTCCTAGCCGAAAATAGTTTCAGATCTGGAGCCCAAGTACGACTTGTATCATTAACATCGTAATATTGAATCCAACCCTCGTCGCCATTATCTGAGATTGCATATACCCAACCTGGCGGAGAGCCATTGAGAGTACTCTCCATTGCACAGCCCGTACCACCATTGTTAACTCTTACGATATTTGTACTATATAGAGCTGGACGAGGGCCCGCTTGACCAGGGTATACATTATTTTTTTGCAGAATAGATTCTTCAGAGTTTGCCTCTTCTCTAAAAACAAAAATACGTCCAAATTTGTCTACAGTCAGACCACTATATCTGGCTCCTCCTGTAAAGCCTGGCAGATAAGAACGCTTATACTTAGTATCATCTGGATAATCATCACCCCGAATAAATCGCCAAACACCATGCTTACCAGCCTCACCAGTGGTACCATTGTTGGGATACATCAAAACGTAAACGTCTCCATTGCGATTTTTGATGTTTTTAATTGCTGACTCACGGTCTGTTACCGGAATACAAAATTTAACGGCGAAAAATAAAACTAATAAAATCAAGTGAATGAAGTTCATTCTCTGCCACCCTTATCAAGCTCAGCTAGAATATTAATCAATCGAACAATTTTATTACGTGGATACTTATACTTAGAATAAATCTCCGCTACACAATCCAAAGTTATATTTCTCCCGCCTGCTAGTACAAATTGATTGATACTAGGTAATCTAAAAATTGAGCCTACAGAAGATTGGCGATTGTAATATCCGAGCATAGAGTTTATATCATCTCCAAGTCGAATTTTGTCTATTTCCCCGCTTGGCAAACGTTTACTTCTATGCAGATATTTCCATAAATTATTCATCTCAACAAAGCCTGGATATTTAAACATTCTAGAGTTTAATTTCACGGACTCGCTTAATTCACCAACTTGATTATTAAGTACGAAAACGAGATTTTGTTTTTTGCGTACTATCTCAATTACTACTTTTATTTCAGACTCGATTTTTCTAAAAGCTTTTTGACGCTCAGTAAGTGATAAATAATGTACACCAAATGACTGGTCATACAATTCTTTCATACGCTTTCGAGTAGCTTCGATCTGAATAGAAACTTCTTCTAAAGCATTTTTTTTAAGTTCACTCAACTTGATTAACTCTGTCTGTTTATTTGCAAACTTATCCAATAGTAAGAGTCGCTTCTGTTCAGCAAAATCAGCGGCCACTCTATTTTTGTCTCTATGTAAGGCTAAGAGCTTTCTATCATGCTTGTCGTAGTTTCTTTGAGCAGATTTAATTAATTCCACGGACTTCCGCTCTCGGTCTTCTAGATAAAATTTTAGCGGAACCTTCAAATCTTGCGGGACAGGTCTATAAAAATTATTTACTTTGAAATTATACACCCGCATATCCGGATGAAATAAGAGTAAAGTTTTATAGTCAACGTGGCCAAAGTCCATCCCCGTATTTTTACTATCAATGGTATCAATCTCATCCGTAATTGGTGGACGTGATTTTAGCAACTTCTCAAAGGAAAAGTTATCAGCAAATAAAACGAACTGACTAGATAGAGCAAAAAATAAAACAAGTCTGCAAAACCCTGTAAAGTGGGCTAAAACAACAAACATATAGATCATAATATTTCCATTTTTAGTCAATCCTTTTTTTAATTAAATCATCTTTTTTTTATAGATTCCCCTAGGCATGCTCCTAATATTAAATATACTCTAGGTTGGTATGCTGCGTACAATTATATGCTTTACTATATTTTTCAGCTGGTGCAATACACCCCAATGCCTAAATGCAAGATCTGTAGGATTATTTGATCCTTGCTTCATACTTTTATTTCATCCGAAAATGCAAAACTATGATTTCGGAATGCAACGATTCTTAAGAGAAAAGCCCCTCGAAGAAAATAATTTAATATGGCTTGCAGAGCGTAAGAAAGCTATTAAATCCTATAATCAAGCTAAAGAGTTCGCCAAAGTGCAACAAATCAAAGTAATGCAGGACTTTTACAATGAAATTCTAACTCTACGTAGAAATGGTATTTACGGTAATGAGCTACAAAACGCTACGAAAGAACTGCACAGAAAATACTTTGGAACAATCGATAAAGAACAGGCATCCCTCCAGAAATTTTATGTCAGTGATGAACAGTGTCTAGCTCTCTTGAAAGATATCTTTAACGATCTTTTGAGAGTAGTTCGCAATGTTCAACAACGAGAGCGCCTATTCTTTATGGTCCCTACTAAAAGAAGAAAAACAAGTGTTGGAATTAAGTCTTTCAGTCACACTTTTCAATTTGAACTTAGTGGTATTAATCAATATTGGAAAGCATACAATCAACTTACTTTAAGACCTACTCAAATAAGTAATCTAGAGTTAAAAACACGGCTAAATGATTACCTCGTTAATGCCAGTGAATATGAGAGTTTACTCTATCCAAATTTATCAAATGATTTAATCATTTATGGGGATGAAGACTACACGACCACAATTGTTAAGCTGCTTTACAATCAAAATAATCAAAAAGAATCTCATGGAAAAATAATTGGAGAACTTTACGAATTATGGAAAAAATCAGACTTTTAGTGATCATTTTAATAATTCAACAAAATCTATTAGCTTTGCAAGATCCACTTGCATCGTTTTACCCAATAAAAAATTCGAATGAAGTTAATTCGAAAAGTCAAAATAATACGAGTCATACTTCACTTGGTAGAGTGTCGATGGAGCTTTTATTCTTGTTACACCCTCGAATGAAAGAATATAACTTTGCTACCGATAGTTTCTTTCAAAAAATACCTTCTAAACTCTCTGTTCCAATAGAGTTTTACTTAAAAAATCGACACAAGAAACTCCAGAAATTTAAAACCTTACTTCTTAAAAAGCGCCGAGAAACGGAAAAGTTAATCGCCCAACTTACAGAGCAAAAGAACATTTTACGGCAGGATTACATAAACTCTAATAATGCCTTGTTAAATTCAGACAAAAATATCAAGCAAGTTGGTCAAAGATATCAAGCAATAGAAGAAAAATATTGGTCAAAGCGAATGGATTATGAAAGCCAAATAAAAGATATCAAGGAAAATCATCGAAATTGGATCTCTAATAACAGCAAAGAGCTTTTTGTAGATCGAAAAACTCGTGATCAACAATTGAATCAAATTGTTAAAGAAATAAAGAAAACCGTTAGCCAACTCGCCAAATCCAGAAATATAGACATAGTAATCAATCGTAACGCAAAAACCCTGGGAGGTAAAAAAGGCCTCTTACGACTCCTAGAAAAACCATTTATACCAATGAACAACAATCCACTGAAAGACTTTACTACCGATAAATTCTTTTTCAATTATCAGAAAATAGGTACCACTAAACAGTACCTAAACACCTTTAAAACGCACCTTGAACATTATGGAAGTATAGAAAAAATGTTCGCAAAGGTTTATCAACAATTTGACACTCTGGGCAAGGTACAGGACTTAACCCTGCCATGCTTAAAGATATTATTTGAGCGCTACAAATATCCAAAACCACTAAGTTTAAAACTCTTAGATCTTATTAAAAATTGGCGAGAATCATGAAAAAATTATTATTCATATTCCTCATACAAGGTACATTTTTAACAAGTACTCTCCCAGCTAATATCGTCAAAGCTATCCAAGAAAAAAATGGAGATGTATATGTACTTGTGAGACCAAAGAGCGGTGGTATACCTAGCGACTCAACCGGATTATGGCACTACAAAAGAACTCAGGATTACACACCCAATCGCTTACCCCTATCTGATGACAGCAGAATAGTAGATTACGAAGGTTTATCGGTGGATAAGTTTGGACATGTAAAATTATTTCGTACTGATTCACGAAACAGTACATCATTATGGACATTGCTAAGTCCAGAAAACAAACACCCTGATTCTCCGGATTGTGAATTACCCATAGGCAAGCAAACTTACGAAGCGGTAACCAGTTATGGAAGCCCAAGCGGCGGCTGCCAACCGGCTTATACATCCAATTTAGATTCAATAAATTTTGGATGGTCTTACGTAATTAATACGGCAAATGGAAAAGAAGGTTGGTACTGTTTGTATCCAAAGGATTCGGGTACTTATGACAAAGCTTACAACACCCCCAATAATAACGCCGACCCTATGATGATTGGATGTCGCTTCGAACGTAATGCTGAAATGTTCGCCTCATGGGAAACTGATGTTGATAGGCACTCTAAAGTTGTTACTGGTATGGCAAATTTAGAGCCGGGGTCGCAAGTTTTTCCTCCAATACGAGTGATCTCTGATCCACGTCGACATCCTACAATAGAGGGCATTGCTCCAAATAGAGGACAACCATGGGGTGAACCAGTAGGTTTTCTAGCACATGGTAGAGGGCATTTCATCGTCGGTTATGACGAAATCTACTCTCCAAATCCATCCCATGGATGGGGAGGCGCTCGCAGAAGAGGGAATGCTTCTCCACTTCTAGGTTGGTTCTGGGCTCGTAAAGATGTAGTGATGGGTGGGGGTCAGAAAAACGCTAGAAGAATAAGTGATTTGATGATTTCCCGATCCAAGCTATTCATGGAAGAATTTATAACAGCTGAAGATAATGATCTACTTAAAAATTCCACTGCTACCGGCTTTCAATTCATTGAGGGTCAGGATTACTATACCTCGTCAAACTGCAATAACCCTAGTATTTACACAGGGTCTGGCTTTTTACATTGCAGGAATACACCGATCGATACAGCCTATGCATTTGGTGAAGAATTAGAAAAATATAATGACTGTTCAGACTTGTGTGGTCAACCTGCACAAACCCCTACGATGGTTAATGCCGTCATTAACAAAGGTCGTGCAAAATTTTCATCAGCAGGTGCTAGTCAAAATTTACAGCGAGCCTATATCATCAAAAAATACTACCCGATAGCTGGCTCACAAGACGACACCTACGGCGTATTTCAAATAGATGGGCCATCTCTGGATTCCTTTCTGGATTGGGAAAACGATACACTTGACTACAAATCCCCTGGAACACTTACGGAAACCAATGGCTCGGGAACTCTCCGAACATTTGATGATATTGACTATATGATCGCTTACAATTTTACGGAGGCACAGGGCGGCGAAGGATATGTACGTTCCTTGCAAACCTCTAAACGAATTGCACCCAATGGGAATGATGATAAAGACTTTATCTACGTCTCGGATTTAGCGCCATCACATTTTAACGTATCAAGTTCATTCTGGGGTACTGGTGGAATGGTTTGGTGGGCTTCCGAAAACGACAATAACCTTACGCTCAATTATGAACAATACAATCATTTCGATGAAAACAGCACAACCCCATTAACGAAAGGTTCAATTGATATAGCCAATGCAACACCTCTGGTAGCTTTTGGTGCAGATGGTGATAATTTCGTCTATATTCTACATGGTGGTGGCAATGACCTAGTGGAAAATGCTAGCGATATTGATCGCTTGATATCGCCAAAAACTGAAGGACGAGTACTTCAACTTTGTAATCAGGGCGGTCGAGTCAATGATGGCTGTAGTGGCTCATCATACTCTACCATAGAAAACGGTTATATTTTAAATGTAGAAGTCAACAGATATGCCGGCTTAAAGCTTGAAAAAATTGCTCCTCTACCTGGTTCTAAACCTGTAAGAATAGGCACCGTACCACTACAGTCTGAGGGTGGCGCAACTTGTCAGGCCACTCTTTTCTGGCCTGGGCCAGTGGGTATGCCAGCTCCAGCTCCAAACTCATCCGGAACCATTTTAGCTCCAGGCTGGACATGCACCGGTGTAGATGGTAGCGATATTACAAGCATCTTAAATGATAATTTAATTGAGATGGCTATTGTTAATGTAGCCAACCCGCCAGCCTCTGGTGGAGAGCTCGTCATGGATATTGTAGAGCCTACCAATAAACCAGCAAATGGAATATACAAGGAAGACAGCTTTTATGAATTTAATATGGAGAATCCACCGCGTTTTAATGGCCCCATAGCGCAATTGAGTTTGTCTGCTAATCCAGATACCAGGAGCTACGGCGATAGACCGATTATATCTAACTATGATGAATCTGGTATCAATTTGATGAAGGAAATATTAACACCTACGGGATGGACTCCTGGTACAAATATTCCTGCAGGGTCAACTGCACGCTCTTTTTATGATAATGATGATAAGCAAGGAAAAATGTTGCCATCATTCATATTCGAGGATTTGCAGTCTCCGGACGATAATTCTACAGCCCTTATGAATAATGAATATGGATTCTCAAATGCGCCACAAAGTGGCGCTGTTAAAACGCTACGCTACCGATGGCGTGTAAAAGCTCTAACGCCCCCGCATTCATTCAAAGATTATGAGATGAGCCCATGTGTAGGACTTCTTGCTGGTAATGGAGCCACAATGACCAATGCCACTTCACTCACAGAAATAGGCTTGCTCGAACCGGTGACAGGAAATGAAAATCTTATGAATAATGAACCAGGGGTTTTATTTGACTCCTGCTGGCAAGATTTCGGTACAAACAATTCTAATCTAGACGAATTAGATAATATTTCTACAGGAATTCCTGACGTAATTAACCCACCTACTCTAAGGTATAAATTTGATGACCCCGGCGTATACGAGGTACAGCTATGGGTTGGCGGACTCCGATTTTTTGCCGACGACTTTACCTTTCTAGATAATCCATCCACTATAAGCATAGTATTGGACGCAACCAATACTATCTCTACCATCAAAGTGGGAGCTCTAGGTGCACAGTCGAGTGATAAAATTAAAAATGTTGTAATCGCTAATAATGATCTGGCATCTCACCAAGAAACCCGCGCTGCTATTTATAGTAATAGTACCGATACAAAAAATAATCTAGCTATCGACACCGATGATATGACCGGTCCACACGGCAGATTCCCCTTACTACCTATTGGTAACTATGACAATACTAATCCCCTAATTGTAACCTATCAAAATCAACAGACACCCATCGTTGCTGAGGCTGAAATCCAATTTTTTAGACTTAGAGATCTAGTTCATCATGAACGAAATCTAACTGATCCTGATCAAAGTTTTGATATGAGGAAATACGAAGGGGTAGGAGCTTGGGATTACGAATACCCTGGAGGAGGAAGCATTCCCTTCGGACCAAACTTTACTTTCAACCCAGTTGATAAAACATCGCGGCATCCTGCAAATTGGTCAACTAGATCAACAGGTGGCGGAGCAGTGATTATAGCAACTGATGACACAAGCTTGGATGAACGCCGCGGGTATGATGCATCAGGTAATTATGAAACGGGCCGTGGATATGAAAGCGGCACCTTAATTGTGGCTACCGGAGAAGATCAACAATTTCAAGCTGCTCACCAAGGAACTTTAGCCTCTGATGACTCCCTCCCAAAAAACTATCTAGGTGGTACTTTTGATCAGGATTTAATTTCTCATCCTGAAGCAATGTATACCTGGTGGGAAATTAAATATGCCTGGTTCATGCGTTACACAAAACCAAATGGAGAGGTGGTTAAAGAAATTTTAAAAACCGGTAATCTTGCAGAAATTTTTTTAATGAACCACATGTCTAAGGACTCTTCAAACTCTTCAAGCTGGAAACGACTTGTACGTAACTTGGCACCTTATAATCTAAAGTCTGATGGTTCGGCTGTTGTTGAAGATGACAAGCCATTAATGTGGTACGTAGGTGATGAAAAAGAAGATCGAAAAATAAAAGTAAGAATTCC
>CAZYUV010000131.1:0-8807 GCA_964650625.1 uncultured bacterium | reverse complement strand
AGATGGTATTCATGAGCGAAGATTTCGTTTCCATACAATACCCAATCGAGCCGAGAACGCAGGAGAAAATCATAGATTTCTTAGTATTGGGGTTTATGATTCAGTGATCGATAAGTACTCTAATTTGCTTAAAGGCTTGGATCAGAGCGCCTATTTAATGGATTATGATGCTTATGCTAACTTCAATTGTCATGCTTTTCGAAACAAAGCTATGATGGACACTGATGATGGAGTCTGGTTGTTAGTTGATGTGGGAGCGCGTTCTACCGGAATTAATATAATCAATAAGAATAAGTTATTGTTTACGCGCTCGGTTTTTTTTGGCGGTAATGATTTTACGCAAGCTATTGCAAGTAATTTAAACTTAAGCTTTTCAGATGCTGAAGAACTCAAATTAGAATATGGATTACAGGATTCTGATACGCAAGATGAACAGAGTGAAATAGACCAAAGCTTATTGAGTTGTCTTGATAAACTAGTCAAAGAGATCAGACTAACTCTTGGCTCCTATTATTCGTACCAGGGCCAGCATTCGGTTGAAGGCTTGATATTGTATGGAGGTGGCTCAAATCTGAAGGGTCTTTCAGACTATATTCAACAGATGTTGGGTTTTCCTGTTTTATTTTCTGATCCTCTAGCAAAGCTTAAGGTAGATGAAACCGCTCCCGTCGCTAATAATTTGTATTCTATAGCAATTGGTCTAGCACTTAGAGGCATTGGAGAGGGGCAGCTTAGTCACAATTTTTTAACTCATAAGAAGATAATGGATCCTTATTCACAGAAGAGATTCATGATGCATTCGATTGCATTAATGTTGCTGGGTTTTCTTTACTTTGCATCATCTGGAGCAGAATATTTAGCGATTTACTTCAAAGAGCAAAGACTAAAACAAAGTTATGAGCAAGAAACTCGACAAATTTTGGCTTCGCAAACTAATAAAAGTTTATTCAAGACGGTGGGGGCATTGCATCGTAAAATAACAGAACGTAAACGCTTACTAGAGAGATTTTCAAGTAGTACAAAATCGCCACTTGATATCTTGAACTTTCTCGCTTTAGGAGGCTCTAAAGAGCTGGGTGTTCAATTCACCTCGATTTTGTTAGAGAACCGGGAGAATCAAAGTTTAATGAAAATTATTGGTACGGTTCCAGGCGTTAAACAATTGAGAGAATTTGAATCTATCTTGGATAGATTACCAGGAACGAAAAAGCGAGATCTTGTGAAGTCAAATACGGCCGCAAGTGGAGATCGTCTCGAGTTTGAACAGGCAATAGAATTATGAGTTTTAAGCAATTTTTTCATCTTGGTGTCAGTTTCAGCATGATTTTGCTTGGTATTATTTTTATGTATGGAGGTTCATTTTTTGCGGAAATGCGTGATAAGTCTCTTGATAAGGTAGCTAAGATTAGATCTCAGATAAAAGTTGCAAAGACGTTGGTTAACGAAGGTGAAGTAGATACTTATAGCGATCTTCTAATACAATTATCGGGTTATTGCGATCAAGTGAAAATCCCTCGAGTGAATTGTCGAGTTAATTCGCAGGGGGCAGTGGATAAAGGCGATTATACGTCCCGTAAATATGTAATAAATCTTAGTAAAATGACGATGCCTTGGGTGATCCAATATTTTAGTAAACTTGAAAATTTACCCAGTAATGTTCGTGTAATTCGTTCGAACTTGAGAAAAGAAATGCCTCGGAGCAAACGAGGTAAATCCCAAGTTCCTTCTTTGAGTTTAAATTTAGAGATGAATGAAATAACTTTCAAACAGACCTAGGTATTTGTTTGATTAGTTGCTTTGACTTTGAGAAGCTGCATTGTCTGGAGTATTATAAAAAAAGTGTGCGGATAACCTTGATATAGTTATCCGGTGTGTTGTGTGACTCGTTCTCGGAGGAAAAGATGAATCCTTTCAATCTTGCCTTGGCTCGAAGGCGAAGAGGTTTTACCCTTATCGAGCTTCTAATTGTAATTTCTATTCTCGTAATTCTTTCAGTTGCCGTAGCTATGAATTTTATTGGTTTTGATTACGATGCGAGACATTCATCCACAAAATCCAATATTGCATCCCTGAGGTCAGCGATTTCATTGTATCGTTCTAGACATTCCAAATTCCCTGAGCCAAAAGCTTCTGGTGGACGGAAGGCTACTCAGGGTGGGGAACATACTCTGGAGGCTGTATTAACTAACACCGGGACATTTGGTGATAATACCGAATACATAAGGGGTAATATTGCGGGTGAATTAATTTCTTCCTCAAAGGAAAATGGTTATGTTTGCGTTGTTGAAGATTTAGTTTCGTATTACGGAGATAATTCCACTTATGATAACTGTTTGAATGCCTCGTCTGAAGAGACGGTTTCAGAACCTGGTGGTTATGTTTACTGCCCGATTAATGGGGCGATCAGGTTAAACTTCGCGGTGGAGGGTGACGACTTGCGAAATGAGGATCAGACTTCTATAGGTACTTTGGTGCCAGATTGGCAGAATTGGGAATCACAGAAGGATGGGGCTGACGAAGATTGGCCAGTTCGCTGGTAAAATATACAAATTAAAGTTTGAGTCCGAGCTGCAAATGCTCGGACTTTTTTTATTGTCTATAACTCAATTAAATGCATTTAGATGGAATAATTTCTGGTCAGATTTGTGTCTTTTTGTTTATTATGGAACCGGTCAAAATTTGGTTGTTTTTGATCGTTTTTGTACTTTTTGGCCTCTTGTAGTTAGAGTACAGGGCTGGAATCTTACTACGCAGCAATTTGGATTTAGGTCTCCCAGTTGGAGTGGGTTTGCTATGGCGTGATTGGAAGTAGGAGAAGTTGAATGAGCATAAGGGTGACCAAGCGTGATGGCAGTATAGTACCCATTGATGTATACAAAATAAAAAAAGTAGTCGCTTTTGGGTGTGGCGGTACTGATTGTGACCCTCTGGAACTGGAGATGGATGCCCACGTTCAGTTTAGGGACGGGATTACCACGGAAGAAATACAGAAGATGGTCATACAGACCGCCGTCGAAAAGATTACACATGAAACTCCCGAATGGCAATTTGTTGCATCCAAGCTTTATCTCTATGATGTGTTTAAGAAGGTTTGTTTAAACCGCAAACTAGATAAAAAGCCTTACACTGGATTTTATGAGTTTATTCAGATGGCAACAGAGCAGGGTCTTTATTCTCCAGTAATTTTGGAGACTTACAGCAAGGAAGAAATAGAGGCTTTAGCGAGCTATATTGAGCCGACCCGTGATTATAATTTTACCTATGTGGGAATCAAGACCTTTTCAGATCGGTATCTAATAAAAAATGGACAAGGTAAACTGCTTGAATTTCCTCAGGAAGCTTTCATGGGTATTGCAATGTTCTTGGCATCTAAGGAAAAGGACAAGTTGCGATGGGCTCGTGAGTTTTACGATGTCATGAGTCGTTTTGAGGTTGTTCCTGCTACTCCCACTCTAAGTAATGCTCGTAAACCTCTTTCGCAACTGTCTTCATGTTTTGTTGCAACGGTTGATGATAGTTTAGATTCTATTTTTGACTTTGTTAATACCTTTGCTCAGTTAAGTAAGTACGGGGGTGGTGTAGGCGCTGACATGTCACGCATTCGGGCACAGGGAAGTGAGATTCGAGGATTTCAGAATGTGGCTGGTGGGGTAATTCCTTGGATTAGAATACTCAACGATACGGCTGTAGCGGTAGATCAATTAGGCATTCGTAAAGGAGCTTTATCTTTAACACTCAATGTGTATCACGCTGACATATTTGATTTTCTCAATCTAAAGACCAACTCAGGTGATGATCGTCGCAAAGCCCACGATATCTTCCCTTCCATCGGTATTACAGACAACTTCATGCGAGCAGTGCAAAATCGTGAAGATTTTCACCTTTTTGACCCATATATGGTGAAGAAGTATTTAGGTTATGAAATTTCGGATTACTTTGGCGAAGAGTTCGAAAAGCGCTACGAAGCTGTGATTAAAGACGATCGGATTGTTAAGACAAGGGTTCCCGCTATTCAAATAATGAAGGCTATTCTGAAATCATCTTTTGAAACCGGCTTACCGTATGTTTTTTTCCGAGATACGGCAAATAGAGGGAATCCGAACAAGCATTGCGGAGTGGTTAGGTCTACAAATCTTTGTGTGGAAATTATTCAGAACATGAGTTCAACCGAAATCAAAGGTGCAAAAGTCGGTCAAGATGGTATGGTTGAGATTACCAAGGAGCCCGGGGATCTGGTCGTGTGTAACTTATCTTCCCTTAATTTATTGAAGGTAAATGAAGAAGAAGATATTGCTAGGGTCTTGCCAGTGCAGACTCGTATGTTAGATAACGTAATTGACCTTAATTTCTACCCTGTTCAAGAAGCCAAAGTTACTAATCGTAAATACAGAGCAATTGGTATAGGCACCATGAATTACCATGGTTTATTGGCTAGCAAGGGTCTCGTTTGGGAAAGCGAAGGGCATTTGGACTTTGTAGACAAATTGTATGAAACAATTTCTTATCACGCTATTTCTGCTAGCTCCGATTTAGCAACGGAGAAAGGTTCCTACAGCAAATTTGAAGGTTCCGATTGGCAGAAGGGAGAGTTCTTTGGCGGGCGAGAGCTCGGTGATGGACAGGATTGGAGTGGACTGAAGGCTAAGGTTGCTAACCAGGGGCTAAGGAATGGATACCTTATGGCCATTGCCCCAACGGGTAGTATTTCTCTGATTGCAGGGGCTACAGCAGGTATTGACCCTGTGTTTTCCAAAATAGAACGAACAGAAAAAACTAATGGAGTGTTCGTGTCGGCAGTGCCGAATTTGAACGACGAGACCTTTTGGTTGTACAAAGAGGCTCACAAGATAGATCAGCACTGGGTTGTGCGTGCTGCGGCTGCTCGTCAAAAATGGATCGACCAGTCGCAATCCTTAAACTTGTTTGTTACCAGCGACGCAAAGGCTAAAGACTTACTGAGCTACTATGTAACTGCGTGGAATGAGGGATGCAAAACAGTATATTATATGCGCAGCAAAGCAGTTGAAGTAGAGGAATGTGAAGTATGTCAGTGATGGTAAAAAACAAGCTGTTTAATCCTGCTGGAGATCGGGAATTCGAAAAACGCCTCATTATTGGTGGTAATTCAACCAATCTGTTCGAACTTAATAACATCAAGTACGACTGGGCTATGAAATTATATCGTGCAATGATGAACAATTTTTGGATACCTGAGGAAATCCCTTTAGGTAACGACGCAAAAGATTACAAGTTATTGTCTGAAGCGGAGCAGCGTGGCTTTGATAAAGTGATTTCATTTCTGGTTTTTCTTGATAGTTTGCAAACCGCTAATCTCCCAAACTTCGCGGACTACGTAACGGCTCCCGAAGTTAATTTGTGTCTTTCAGTACAGTCTTTTCAGGAGGCAGTTCATAGTCAGTCATATGGCTATATTTTAGATACAGTAGTATCTGCTAACAAGCGGGACTTAATCTATAACTACTGGCGCGAGGATGAGTTTTTAATGAATCGTAATGTTGTCATTACGAGTATTTACGAAGAGTTTGCAAACAATCCTACCGATCAAAATTTTCTATTAGCAGCCATGGCTAATTATATTCTCGAAGGAATTTATTTCTACTCCGGTTTTTCATTTTTCTATGTTCTAGCGCGTCAAGGAAAAATGTGTGGCACAGCACAGGAAATTCGGTATATTCAACGGGACGAACTAACCCATCTGGTTTTATTTCAGAACATCATAAACACTATTCGCAAAGAGAAACCGGATTTGTTTGATGATGAAACTGTTCAGCGTATGAGAACCTTGATGCATAATGCTGTTCGCAGTGAGATTGAGTGGGGGCAATATATTATCCGGGATGGCGTATTAGGTTTAACGGATGAGATCATTGATAAATACATAAAGTATCTTGCTAACCGGCGTCTTTCAAATATAGGTATGGAGCCTTTATATACTGATATTACGGTCCATCCAATGAAGTGGGTGGACTCATTTTCATCGGTCAACAAAATCAAGACAGACTTTTTTGAGGCTAAGCCTACAGCTTATTCCAAAGCATCCAACGTGGATTGGGATGAATTGGAATAGTAATGTCAATCAAAATTTATTATCGTAACGAATCCGTAAAACATCTGTATAAAGAAGCAGGGGTTCAGACGGAAGGCTCGGTAGGATTCGACTTGGTGTGTGTTGAGAATGTTTGCTTTGATACTGTTAGTCAATTTCAACTTCTCGACTTAGGAGTAATAATCAAGGTTCCTAAAGGACATCACTGTTTGTTGATGCCCCGAAGTTCTACTTTCAAGAAATTTGGACTTATTCAAGCGAATTCGGTGGGCCTAATTGATGAAGATTACTGCGGCCCCGAAGATTACTGGCGATTTCCCGCTATTTATTTGCGATCAGAACCAATAGAAATCAAGGCAGGAACACGTCTTGCTCAGTTTATCGTTCAAAAATCAATTCCTGTCACTGGGGTTGAAAATTTTTGTCCTGAAGGCGCTTCAAGAGGTGGTTTTGGGAGTACTGGTCATAGTTGACTTGGGTTTAGTTAGATAGCAATGAAAGTGCTTGGGGTGCTTGGCAATTATTTTCGACCAGACCGTGAGGGTGCACCATCACCCTTCGGAGCCTATTATCTAAATAAGGATTATGTAGATTCCTTCTCTGAGATGAATGTCTTACCCATTCAAATTCCGTACCTTAGGGATCGCAATAGGATGCTGCATTTTGTTAATTTATTGGATGGTTTGTTACTTACAGGTGGGTTTGATATCCCGCCCGAATTCTATGATGAGGTTGAAATCACGGGAGTAGAATTTACTTATGATCGTGAGAGAACCATCTTTGAATTGGAATTTTTGCCCTTAGTCGAAGAGAGCGGTAAGCCAATTTTTGCTATATGCCTTGGTTTGCAAATGTTTAATGTTTATCGCGGTGGTAGCTTGATACAGGATGTCTACCAGCAGTTAGGGACTCCAATTAATCATAGCGCGAGTGCCAAAGACCCTAAGTCTATGGCCCATCAGGTGAAAATCTTGAAAGAGAGTCGTTTAAAGGCAATTGTAAAAAGTGATGAGCTTATGGTTAATAGCTCGCATCATCAGGCTATCGGCCGGCTGGGTCAAGATTTGGTGGCTACAGCTTTTTCTGAAGATGGGGTAATCGAGGCTGTGGAGTGCACTAAAACATCATTTCTGGGTGTCCAATGGCACCCTGAAAGTTTACAGTACGAGTGTAGTAAGCAGGCACGCTTGTTTGAAGCTTTCGTGGAAATGCTCTGATTGCTTTGATATAGTGCCTTTTTTTTACGAGTACTTTGTAGGTAGGGAATATGTGCCAGGAAAATGATGAACAAGAAAAGATCGAGCAGGATGCCACTACTGATTCTAATGAGTTTATTAATGAATCGCAGAATGTAGTAAATGATTCCAATGAAGATGAGGGTGCCACTGCTGTTGGCCAGTCCGTGGGAACTTTACTGCCTGCTTCAATGGTATTGCTATTAATACTTTCGGTGGCTTTGGGTTATTCGATTTCGCGTAATCAGTCAGTAGGGCTTGCAAAGAATCAAGTAGGTCCTGAAATTGGCGGACTAGGTGAGATTATAAAAGGTGTTCAGCAAGCTAATAAACCTGGAGTAGCTGTCGTTAAGCTATACGGAGTAATACAGACAACTGGTGATCAGAATGTTTTTGGTCCTCAAAGAGGGGCCGATAGCACTGTGGCACAATTGAAAAAACTTGGAAAGAACAAGAATGTTAAGGCTATAGTTCTAAGAATTAATTCTCCTGGGGGTACTGTTGGAGCCAGTCAAGAGGTTCATTCGGAGTTAATTAAGCTCAAGAAAAAGGGTATCAAGATTGTAGCTTCAATGGCAGATGTTTGTGCATCTGGAGGTGTTTATGCTGCCGTTGCTGCCGACAAAATTTTAGCTAATAAGGGAACAATAACTGGTTCCGTAGGTGTGATATTTTCAGTTTCGAATTTCAAGCAACTTATGGAGAAAGTCGGAATGCGTTCTTATTCAATTCGTTCCGGTAAATTTAAAGATATCGGCTCTTATTCACGTGATATGACCGATGAGGAAAAGTCTCTTTTACAGGAAATTGTTGACTCCACTTACCAGCAATTTTTAAGTGCTGTGGTCGAGGGACGAGGGCTTAAAGAAGAAGATGTTAAAAAATGGGCTGATGGTCGGATTTTTAATGGTGAGCAGGCCTTGAAGAATAACCTAGTAGATCAATTGGGGACTTTTGAAGATGCAGTTGAATTGGCTCATGAGTTAGCTGGTTTGGAGGAGCAAAATATTATTCGCCCCAAAATTAATCCTTTTGATAGATTGGAGTCCATGTTCAGTACATGGTGGACAGGGCCGCTCAATCAAGTTGCGGAACAATTGCCCATGACTCACTCACCTCTTCTTTATTATTATCCTGGTTGGAACTGATCATGAAATTGTTATCACTCTTTTATCTCTGTCTTGTTAGTCCTAGAAATGCGGTTCAAGAGATTTTAAAGAACTTTGGTTCACATTACCTTTTTGTGGGTTTCTTGATTTTTCTTTTCGCTCAGACTAGTTCCAGCATCTCGTTTCATATGATCGATACGGTAGGTTTGAATTTTTTCGGGCTAATTCTACAGGTGATCGGTGCAGTATCTGTTGGATTGATACACATGATATTCTTCTGTTTTGTCATACACGCGATGGTAACTACCATGGGTTATCAGGGTAATTATGTGAAATTATTGGCGTGGGATTTATTTTCGCAAGCCCCAATGACATTGTTGTGTTCTTTTTGGATTT
>CAZYUV010000130.1:0-8953 GCA_964650625.1 uncultured bacterium | reverse complement strand
TAAGCACTTAGCGTGGGTATGTCTAAACCTTCGGGACAGTGAATACCACCAGACACATCACTAATTGCGATTACTTTGGCACCCATTTCGTGAAGAATATTAGCGCAATGTGATCCAACATTTCCAAATCCTTGAATTACAAATTTGGTATTCTCCATATCAAGATTGCGGTCTTGTAATAAGGTTTCGCATACATTTACAATTCCGCGACCTGTGGCGGCCTCGCGACCTTCACTGCCATGAAGATCTATAGGTTTACCGGTTACGACTGCTGGGCTAAATCCATTGATCTTACTATATTCATCCATAATCCAAGCCATAACCTGACCATTGGTATTTACATCAGGTGCGGGAATATCTTTATATGGACCTATATTTTCATGAATACTGGAAATAAATTTACGTGTAACTCTTTCAACTTCTTTTTCTGACATTTTTGTAGGGTCACAATTTATCCCGCCCTTTGCACCCCCGAATGGGATGTCTAAGAGAGCTGTTTTCCAAGTCATTAATGAACCAAGGGAAGCAGAATGCTCGGCATCAACAGTGGGATGATATCTCAGCCCCCCCTTCATTGGACCGCGTCCCTTGTTATGTTGGACTCGATATCCAGTGTAAACATTGATTTCTCCATTATCATCTTCTACCGGAATTTGTACTTGAATCACACGGTAGGGCTCGGCCATCATTTCTTTGATATGTTTTCCAAGATCCATGGTGTCAGCAGCAGTGTTGAAATAGTAGAGCGTTTGGTCCAGGATACTCATGTGCGAGGCCTTTCGATCAACGTTTAAGAAATATTATAATGTCTAGATTTTCGACACTATTTACTGATTCTAGCATAAGTTAGAGCAAGAAAAATCTTTCAAGGCACCTTTTTATATCAATGACATATGATTATAAATATTGGTAAAAGCGTCGACTTTTGCTGCGATATAAAAGACGCCCTAAGATATAGATCAGAATAGCAATTCCTAAGCTAATAAAATAGGCATTCCAAGACCATTGACCTTGCCCCAGAATAGCGAAGCGGTAAAAATCGACATAAGCACTAAATGGGTTAAAAACCAAGAGTTCCTGTAACGCAATAGGTACCATTTGTCTTGAATATACAATTGGTGTCGCAAAAAACCATACCATTAGTAGAATGTTGATCAACTGTACCAGATCACGATAGAAGACAGTTAGAGCTCCAATTGCGAAAGCAAAACCACAAGCAAAGAGAAATTTAATTGGGATTATGTAAAGCAAATAAGCTAATGTTTCCAAGGATACGCCTTGATATTGCGCAACAAAAAGAACGAAAAGTAAAATAGCTACTATTTCTTGTATAAGTGCAGATACGCTTACATGTAGTGGGAGGAAACTAATCGGAAATTGTACCTGTTGGATTAAATGGCGATAGGCCAGTACTACGTGTGAAGATTTTATTAGGGTTTCTTGGAATGCTAGCCATGGAATCATTCCACAAAATAGATATAAACCGAAGTCTACATGAGTACCGCCCTCGGTTAATCGGACTTTAAGAATAACTGAGAACAAGAGAACGTACATTCCCATCAGAACAAGAGGATTTAAGATAGCCCATAAAAAACCGAGAGCAGAACCTACAAAGCGTTCGAAAAAGTCTCGATAGACTAACTTGTAAAACAAATTGGGGTAACGACTCAGATCATCTATGCAAAATAATTTTAGTATTCTAGCCATTGATCCTGGTAGCTCCAAATGGGGCTGGGCTGTTGTTAATCATCAAAGTGTAGTGATTGCACATGGTATTAATCGATTCGAAGAATTGAATGTAAGAGTTACTCAGTTGCATGAGGAATATGCCTTTAAGTCTATCATATTGGGCGATTTAACAGGTTCTCAGGAATATTATCGAAATTTAATTGCCAACTGTCCTCATTTAACTATTGATTTTATTGATGAGTCGAACTCAACACTGGAAGCTCGTACAGTATATTTTGAGTTTAATCCACCAAAAGGTTTACGGAAATTAATTCCTTTAAGTTTTCAGAGTCCTTCAGAAGATTATGATGACTACACAGCTATTGTATTAGCTCGTCGATATCTGAAAGGGTTAAAGTGAGAAATTTAATGAATTTCTTCGAGGAGGTTTTGATTTTGGGAATAAAGTCCGCTAATGGCAAACTTTTGATAAATCCTTTAGGTGTTTTCATTAATGATAGCGATCAAGTTTTAGTTTTACGTGATTTTAAGAATCAATATTTTCTCTAAGTTTTATACTTAGCTGGGTATTGAATTCTGAGGTTGTCGATAAATAAAATGAGGTTATTGGATATATGTCGCTAAAGATTCTATTTGTATCAAGAATGAATGCAGACTTTGAACGGTGGGTTTCATTGGTTGATTACCTTCACGATAAAATGGAAGTACATATGTTCCATGCAAAGGACATTGAGCGCTTGGAAAATCCATCTATGCACGCAATTCTAGATGAGTGCGGAGTTGAAATCCAAGAATATGCAGATTTGTGTTTTTTTCATCGAATATTTCTTAGATTAAATGCGTTTGCTCGTAACTATTCATCTTCTGTTATTTGGCGTTTAGGTCAGATTTTTAGAGAAATTGGGCAGAGGCAGCTAAAAACAAAAATTTATAATTATCTGGATAAGTTGAATCCGGAAGTACTATTCATAACACCTTACCTTAACATGGAAAATTCGGGATATGAGGCGTTGTCCCATTCTCATGACTGGTTTGTAGAAAATAATCGTTTCATTATATCCGCTGATCACGGTTCTATGATTTATGCACCTAAGAGTAGTTTAATTGAGATAAATAATTTTATTCATGCGTTTTTCAGCTCCTCAGAGGTTTGTGCAAAACGTGTTGTAGGGCGAGATCTCAAAAACCCGGCAATTAATATTGGAGATGTTAAAAACTCCATCACTTTTATTCGCAAGCTTAAATCATATTTTCGAAAAATATGTCATGGACGAACGGTGGCTTTATTTATGCCCGCGGATATAAATGCCAACTTAAAGCATTGGAATTTTGCATTACAAATGGTAGACAAACTTAGGAATTATGATGAAATTGATAATATAATAGTTAAAGCGCATCCTAATTCCACTTATTTACCTTTCTCGAAAGCTTTACCCAAAGACCCCAAAGTCAAGTTTATATATACAGAGTATAATTCATGTGAAATTTGTCTTGAAGCGGATATTGTCATCTGTCATCCAAGTTCTGTTCTTATCGATGCCTTATCTTTGGATACCGCTGTATATCTCGTAGATTCAAAATCTGATTGGGATATTATTCATTCCTACAGAGAACTTGAACTTACCGCTTTAAAGCCTAAAGAATGGTTGGAGTTAGAGAATATTTTTGATTTACCATTTAAATTCAATCGAAATGCTTTTAGAAAATACGCTTACAATGATGCACCTGATGGAGAAAACCGTGAATTAGTTTATCAGTTTTTACAAGATCATTGTGGCTCACACCTCTCTCTGTCTGTCGAGGACTTATAATGAAGATTCTATGCACAATATGCGCTCGTGGCGGTTCAAAAGGAGTTCCTGGAAAGAATCTACGTATGATTGCGGGTAAGCCCCTGTTAGCTCATACAATTGAACTAGCAGTCGGATTTGATCTATTTGATGCAGTAGTCTTTAGTTCTGATTGTACAAAATTGATGCAGATTGCCAGTAATTATGGAGCCGATGTTTTTTTTCAGCGAGAGAAGCATTTGGCATCTGATGGAGCTGGAAAGATACCTGTTATTCAAGATGCGCATCGTAGAAGTTGCAAATATTTCAATAGTAGTTTTGATATTCATTTTGACCTAGACTGCACTTCACCATTGCGAAATAATTCAGATCTCATTAATGCTTTTAAGTTATTCACTGATAGTAATAGTGACTTAACTGTATCAGGAACGCCGTCAAGAAAATCACCCTACTTCAATATTGTTGAGAGGGACGAGAACTGTTGGATCAAACTAGTAAAACAAGCTGAACGGCAAGTAGTTGCTCGCCAAGAGGCTCCACAGTGCTTCGATCTTAACGCTTCCTTTTATATTTGGAAGCAAAAAGCTTTATTAGAATGTGATCAATTATTTTTACCCAGAACAACTTTGTACGAAATGCCTGCTTATCGTTCCATTGATATCGACGATGAATTGGACATGTTTGTTGTAGAACAAATTTTAGAAGGAAAGTGGGATGATTGGAAGACTAATTATGAATTGTAAGATTTGTGAACAAAAAGTGAGACTAAATTAGAAGGATTTATGAATTCAACAGAAGCTTATTTCGGATTACCGTCAGACGTGTTTTTTTGTACCAAATGTAATATGTCAAATCAGCGTCCTATTTCCGCTGACGAATACAAGCATAAGGACAATAGTGATAAAGAAACTGTATTGTTTGATAGTGACAGAGTTTGTTCTGCATGCCGGTATAAGGAGAGAGAACGAAATGAGATAGACTGGAATCAAAGAGAGCAGGAGTTAGAAGAACTTTGTGCTCGTTATCGTAGTAAAGATGGTTCTTATGATTGTTTAGTACCAGGTAGTGGCGGAAAAGATTCTGTATATCAATCTTGGGTACTAAAGTATAAGTATGGTATGAATCCTTTAACAGTTACTTGGTCGCCACATTTGTATACAGATGTTGGCTGGCGTAACTTTCAGTCATGGATTCATAATGGAGGTTTTGATAATTTTCTATTCACTCCTAACGGAAAAGTCCATAGACTGCTTACACGACTAGCCACAATTAACCTCCTCCATCCTTTTCAGCCCTTTATAATGGGTCAGAAAACCTTTGCAGTTAAAATGGCCGCTAAATTTAATATAAAATTAATTTTTTACGGAGAGGCCCCTGCCGAATACGGTATGCCGGTTTCAGATGATACTAGTATGTTTGACGATACTGAGTGTGATGGATTTCGTATTGATTACGGTGATGTGAAGGTCGAAGATCTATTTTTCGGAGGTGTTTCAGGTGGTCAGCTGATCAAAGATTACGAGGTTAATCCTACAGATCTGTATGCTTACCTTCCAATCAACGGGTCTGTCATGAGACAAAAAAATATCCAATATCACTATCTTGGATACTATATGAAATGGGACCCTCAGGAATGTTACTACTTTTCAGTGGATAAGATTAATTTTGAAGCCAACCCTGTAAGAACGGAAGGTACATACTCTAAATATAATAGTCTCGATGATAAGACTGATGGTTTTTTTTACTATACATACTGGATAAAGTTTGGGATAGGCCGTGCAATGCAGGACAGTGCACAGGAAGTTAGAAATGGAAAGATTACATCTGAAGAAGGGCGACTACTTATTGAAAAATTTGATGGTGAATTTCCTAAGCGCTATCAAGACGAATTCCTCGAATATGTAGGCTTAAGTATTGGAGAATTTCAGGACTTATGCGACAAATTTAGATCTCCTCATCTTTGGATTAAACATGCTGGCGAATGGAAACTGCGCCACACCCCATCTCTCACTGGATATAATGACTAGATTGTTGATATTTTAGTTTAACAGTTTCATTTTTAATTAAACTCAATGATTGATAAGAATAGAGTTTTATTGAAAAGAGATTAGCCGAAGTTTCTAAATTACTTTTTTTCTATCATGAGTTTTTTTTCAGAATTAATTCATAAAAATTTTTCAGAATTTTTAGCCCCTGAGGCCCTCCTCTTTCAGGATGAAACTGAATACCCATAATGTTTTCGTGGCTCATGATACTAGTAAACGTGGTGCGTCCATGCGTGGTTTTACCAACTATATTTTTTGCGTTGACTGGATGACAACAAAAGGAGTGAACAAAGTACTGGCAAATAGGTTTATCTATGTCTTGCAATAGTTCGTGGGAAGTTTGAGGCTCAATTTCTGACCAGCCGACATGTGGAACTTTGTAATGATTTTCTGTTGATTCAGGAGCTGGAAATGGTAATACATCTCCCTTTATGAAACCCAAGCCTTTGTGTTCTCCAAATTCAAATGATCTTTCCATAAATAGTTGCATACCAAGGCAAATACCTAGTATTGGTTTGTTACTATCAACAAATTGTTCAATAGTAGATATTAACCCGGATGAATTTAGGTTTTTAATTCCATCGCGGAAAGCCCCAACACCTGGGATTACAAGTGCATCAGCAGCTAATGCGTCTATTGGTGATTTCGTGATATAAACGCTATCACAGAAGAGTTCTAAAGCCCTCTGAACATTGTATATATTTCCAAGAGCAAAATCTAAGATTGCTATTTTCATTTAAGTCTTACACCTATTCCTGCTGCTAGCATGTCTTGTTTCAGGTCCACCACAGAATTCTTTTTATAATGAAGAATCGTCCCGCAAGCTACGGCACTTGCTTTACCTAACTCAATTGCATCGATTAAATCTTGAGAATTGCCAGCTCCTCCGCTAGCTATAACAGGTATTGGTACTGCTTCAGCAACCTTTTGAATAATATCGTAATCAAAACCTTTTTGAGTTCCATCCCGATCTATCGAAGTCAGCAATATTTCTCCAGCTCCAAGTTCTACCACTTTAGAGGCCCATGTTAATAGATCTAGATCAATTCTTTCACGTCCAAATTCCACATATGCTTCATACTTGTTGTTTGGCATTTTTTTAGCCTGAATAGATACCACCAAACATTGGCTTCCAAATGTTTCAGCAATTTCTCTAATTAATTCTGGGCGATAAACAGCTGCCGTGTTAACTGCAATTTTATCAGCACCTGCACGAAGAAGTTCACGAACGTCTTCTACACTACGTATTCCGCCGCCAACAGTAATGGGTATGAAAACATCTTGAGAGACTTCATTAACGACATTTAGTAGAGAGTTTCGACCATACAAGCTAGCTACCGCATCAATGTATATAATTTCATCGATACTCTGATTGTAATAATTCCTAGCCATATCTGCAGGTTGGCCGACGACTCGTAAACCTTCCATCTGTATACCTTTGATTACGGTATTGTTTTTGATATCAAGTCTAGCTATGAGTCGGTGATTTATCTTCATATCATTTGGTTACAAACTGATTCTTATATGTTGGAAGGTTTGAGCTGAAACACTTTATTTGTTACAGGATTACCGAGATGTTCCAATATTTTATCGACGATGATTTCAGAAGCCTTGAAGTCTAAACATTTATATGGATTAAAAAATCTATCATCACTTTTAAGCCATTCAGAATTAAGACAAAGTTTTATAGCATTTAGAATTTCATGTTTTGACCAGTTGCACTGCACAACACTTTTCCCTCGTTCTCGTCCTTTTTGGCGAATTCCAATATCGATACTCGGGGTGTTTAATGCGGGTGCTTCGATTAAAGCGCTCGAGCTATTTCCAATACAAAAATCAGCTTCTTGCAAGCTTGAATGATAATTTTTGCCAAGATTACTTATTAGCTTAAACTTCCGGGGATTCTTTATTATCCATTCTTTATGATTCTTATAGATCAAGTCTCCACCTTCATCAAAATTACTACGTGTGATTAGAACTTTACCGGAATAATTAATCAGGGCTTCATAAAGACAGTTTTGTTGCCAATTTATATTTTCAGAGCTTATAGCAGTTTCTGGGTGACAAGTAAGTAAAGCGTAGGGTTTTTCTATGGGAATACTTCCTAAATTACAATTATTTAATGCATTTTCAACCCCAAGACTACCGCTGTATGAGACACAATTGGGCATTTCTCCCATTTGTAAAATTCTCTGCTTACTCAATTTGGTGGCTGGAAAATGATACGCTGCCATTTTCGTAATACTGTGTCGGATCAATTCGTCAATAGCCCCCTCACTTATATCTCCGCCGTGGATATGTGCAATCGGAACTTTATGAATTAACGCTGCAGTACATATTCCTAGTATCTCGTGACGATCACCTAGTATGAGAATCATTTCGCATTGGTTGTTTTTAAGCCACTCACTGAATTTAGTAATAGTTGTGGAAACTTGATTGCATATATCTTGAGAGTTTCGATTTTCCGAATCAATTGGAATAAAGTGCAGAGGAGCTGAAACAGCTTCTTTAATATCTTCTAAAGAAGATTGCATACTCAGATCAAAATGTCCCCCAGTGACTACTATATTCAACAATATATCAGGAGAGGTTTGTAATCTTTGGATTAGAGGCAGCATTAGATAAAACTCAGCTCTACTGCCGGTAACTAATGTCAATTGGTATTTTTTCATGGCTTATAACTGAATCGAAATCCATGGAAATCGATGTAAGGTTGCCAATTTTTAAAGGATGTAGCTCGAATACGTCTGGAAACCTCACTGGAATCCATGGAAACATCTATTTGGCCTAGAGCATCTAACTGTTTACGAGTAAACGGTTTTCGTGTCCAAGTTTTCAAATTTGTACATGTAAATTTATTTTCGGCAAGTTGGGTTAAGACATCCTTGAAAAGATCGAGCAGCGCATTTCTGGTTTTATGGTGAAGTTTTTCAATAGTTTCATTACTGCCTATAGGGAAAGACTGAGTTCTAAGAATTTCTCCTGTGTCGACTTTGGAATGCATGCGATGGCAAGTTACTCCAAATTTAGATGCTCCCTCGTAGATAGCAAAATTGGTGCAACCAATTCCTGGATACTCTGGAGGGCCCGGATGGAAATTTAGACATTCAAGCTTGGCATTTTCTAAAACTTTTTGAGGTACTATCCAACGGCTTATGAAAGATATTATGTAATCTCCTTCCCAAGTAATTAATTTTGGCGGAAATTTTTGTTCCCAGTCGCTATGGTAAATATTATGATTTTCAAACTTAGTCCTTAAGAAGTCGGTAGCCTCATTAGCCCAGGGATCATTTGCGGCGGTTAGGAAAAGTACGGAGTTAGTTTTGTTCATGTTTCGAGTATATCTGTGGCAAACTTTTTCGGCAAACGAATGATTACAGTCTAAATTTCAGTCTCTACTTGTCTGTTTTAAGCTTGGATATTTATTTG
>CAZYUV010000129.1:0-8976 GCA_964650625.1 uncultured bacterium | reverse complement strand
GACACATAAGGTTAGAGAACAGTCACTGTGAGAACAGGGGCTGTTTTTTTTTGCAGCAAAAGATGATTGTTATTTATTTGGAGTGCTTTTAGTAGTTTTTAATAAGCTATAAATTGTACGACTACTAGTAAAAATCCCAAAAAAACTTATGAATAGTATCAAAAGTTCTAATCTGTGTTTACTTTGCCCGACTATTGGATCGCCAGATTTCGTAACAAGGATTAGCAAAATTGTCCAGACTAGTATCCATGGTAAATAGTACAAAGTTAAAAGCATATAAGGTTTGTACTTCAATCTCTGAGCCATACAAAAAAAGCTAGATGGAATTATATTCAATAAAGCCATTAGGCAACTTATACCAATTAATTGAGCATCTTGATTTATGATGATGCTGCTAAGAATAGCTCCCAACAGGAAATTTAAATTTAATCTGATAAAGTTTATAGTCATAAATTTGCTAAGGGTGTGTAAAGAATGTTTAGATTTTAATAAATCAAGATTTTATCAAAGCTGCCTTGTTCAATCGAAGTTTAATGAATAATTAGTCAAAGGTAATAAGAGGAAGTGATTTTATGTATTGGGGTCTTGCTAAGTTATTAATTACTTCCGTTCTAATTTTTATAATTTCTGAAGTAGCAAAAAGATCGGTTATTCTAGGTGGGTTTTTAGCGGCCTTACCTTTAGTATCAATAATTTCAATGGTTTGGATGAAACTAGAAGGAGTAGATCTGCAAATCATTAATCAGTTTTCACGAAGTATCTTTTGGATAGCGTTACCATCTTTGCCAATGTTTTACTTGTTTCCTGTATTTTCTCAGAGGTGGGGCTTTAATATCGCATTTATACTGTCAATAACATTAACCTCTTTCTTATATATTGTGATGGCTTCAATTATTTCTAAATGGGGTATTAATCTTTCAATTTAGCTAATATTAAATTGCTAATAGGATCAAGAGTTGCAGAAAAAATGATCTCTAAATCTGCCCAAATCATACATTGTTCTAATAGATTTAGATTAAATACATGATGATGTGCAACTCGATAATACTCGTTATCATCTAACATACGATTATAATCTGCTTGACTTCCATCAAAGTTGTGCTTAGCAAAATCATGAAATTTCCGTATTTCATTAAGATGAGTTTGATCTGACTCTAGAACATTTAAGTTATAATCTTTCAGCAAATGATCAAAACCTGTATCAGGCCTTCTGTGGTCATATGTATTTTGCTTGTATGGAACTATAGATAGTAGATAACCGGGCGCGATCAAATTATTTTTCCATAACAGGATAGCTTTTAATGGATTACTTAAATGCTCGATAACATGAGAACTCAAAATACATTGGTATTTATTAGGCAAAGACTTAGAGGCATCCATTAAATAATTTTTACCAGGTAATGAGTTCAGATATTGACTTTCATTTTCTGGATAAGATGCATGAATATTACTCGGTGCACAGATAACATTGTCGCAGCTTTTTAATGAACTATAGAGGGGTAAAAAACCTCTATCAGTAAAATATGGACTAGGACCCCCAATTTCTAAAGATTTTAAATCCTTCAGATGAATGCGTAGGGCTTTAGAAAACGGACTTTTTGGTGGGAAATATTGCCAAAATATTTTTTTCAAACGATAGGGAATACGCATTAGGTAAAATATCAGTGAAATGGTGAACTTACATCTAAATGCTTTTCATTTAACCATTCAGGATTAAATAACCTAGAGAGATAGCGAGAACCGCTATCACACAAAATAGTTACAATAGTTGACCCTGGCCCAAGTTTCAATGCCAATTTATAGGCTCCAAACACATTTACACCAGAAGTAGATCCGAGCAAAAAGCCTTCTTTATTGAGAAGATGGTAAACCATTCGGATAGAATACAAATCTTCTATGAAAATAGAATCGTCTATAGGTGAATTAGCAAAATTAGGAGTAATCCTTCCTATTCCTATTCCTTCAGTAATTGATGACCCATCTGCACTCAACTCACCTTTCTGTATAAAGGCATGTAAAGCACTTCCAGGAGGGTCTGCCAAAAACACCTTAATATCTGAATTATAATTTTTGAGTGCTCTTGATACTCCGCCAATAGTGCCGCCTGTACCTACAGAACATATGAATGCGTCTAATTCGTAATTAGTTTGTTTAAGAATTTCTGGACCGGTGGTTTGCTCATGAAAGCTTCGATTTGCCGTATTTTCAAATTGTTCGGTAAAAAACCCCTGTTTTTCTTTAGCCATCCGACGTGCGATCTTAGTGAAATGATTGTCTGAAGAGTATGGTGCAGCGGGTACTTCGTGTACTTCAGCTCCAAGTGCTCTTAAATAACTAGCTTTTTCTGGAGCTTGAGTATTTGGCATTACAATAATGCATTTATAGCCTCTGGCATTGCATACATGAGCTAAGCCTATTCCAGTATTACCAGCTGTTCCTTCAACAATCGTATCTCCTGGTTTAATTAGCCTTTTTTCTTCTGCATCTAAAATCATGCCCAAGGCAGCTCGATCTTTAACTGAACCTCCAGGATTAAGAAATTCTGCTTTACCTAAAATATTACAATTTGTAAGTTGGCTTAGATATTCAAGGCGAATAAGAGGCGTGTCACCAATAGTTTTACTAAAACCGTGTTTTTGCAAACTCACTTAATTCTCCTGACAAAAGTTGAATATGAACATGTGGGGAGAGCTAGTTAAGCCCTCCCCAAAATTATATAGCTTAAGCAGCTTCTGTTTGAAGCTTAGATTCCATCTGATATGAATATGCTACTTCGTTATGCTCTACTTTATCCAGACCTAAAACTTCAACATCTTCATTTATTCTAAGACCAACAGTAATCTTCAATAATAATAAAATTACGGTTGTAACTACAGCAGCTAAAAGGATGGCTGCTATGACACTGATAATTTGGGGAATCATAAGTTCAGGATTTCCATAAAGAAGGCCATTAGCACCATCAGCATTTACTGCAGTTGTTGCAAAAACCCCGGTTAATAACGCGCCACTAATTCCACCTAAACCATGACAGGCAAAAACATCTAAAGTGTCATCTAATTTAAGTCTTTCAAAAAACTTTAAACCATAGAATGAAATTATGGTACCCAATATACTCATAATTAGTGCACTCATGGCTGTTACAAATCCTGCAGCAGGCGTAATTGTTACCAATCCAACAACTGCTCCTATAGATGCTCCTACTGCGCTGGGTTTTCCTCTATGTAGCATTTCTAGACAAACCCATGCAACAGTTGCACTAGCGGCGCTAAGCATCGTATTAACGAATGCTAGAACAGCCAATTCATTTGCACCTAATGCGGAACCAGCGTTAAATCCAAACCAACCGAACCATAAAAGTGAAGTTCCTAAAATCACAAAAGGGACATCGTGAGGAGAATCATGATCTGATATCTCATCTTTCATTTGCTTACGAGGACCAAGAATGATTGCAGCAGCTAGAGCTGAAATTCCAGCTGAAATATGGACTACAGTACCTCCCGCGAAATCAAGAGCTCCCATGGCTCCAATCCAACCACCGCCCCATACCCAGTGAGCTAATGGGTCATACACTAATGTAGCCCATAGCAAGATAAATAAAATGTAGGTTTTGAATTTCATTCGTCCTACTACTGCGCCCGATATAAGTGCAGGAGTAATTATTGCAAACATCATCTGAAAGATCATGAAAACTTGATGAGGCATATCTGCAACATAAGTGGGGTAGGCCTCAAGTCCAACACCTTTGAGAAAAGCAAAATCTAATCCCCCAATCCATTGATTACCAGGAGCGAAGGATAATGAATATCCATATAATGCCCATTGTACTGCGATAACACCCAGTGCAATAAAACTCATTTTAATAGTATTAATAACATTTTTTCCTTTACTAAACCTCCGTAAAAAAATGCTAAACCGGGGGTCATAATTAGTACTAACGCACTACATGCAAGCATCCAGGCAATATTTGCTGAATTCATTATTACTTCTTAAAAAGACACCTTCTAATGTAAAAAGGCTGATTAAATGTAAACCCAAAAAAAATTGGACGTGTAAAAAACTATATTTATGCCAGGACATAAACATAAAAACTTGTTAATGCCCTAGACTAGGCTTGTTGTTGAACTTGCAACTGTTGCTGGGATTGATATTGAACAGATTGCAGTAAAAGAGAATTAATAGATACTAAGCTAAAGGCTTTATATCTATGGGATTTATGCGGTGCAGAAAAACCAGAACAAATTAAAAAGTTCCTTGCAATGAAGCTGATTATATTTATCAACAATGAATCCATGGCAATTCCGCTACGGACTCTGAGTTTATGAACATCGGTTTAATTTGTACATGATTTTTTTTATTTATTTAAAAATGAATTTATTTTAACAAGCAAGGTTAGCTGCATCGTATACTTGCTGGAAATGACACTATTTAGAAGTTTTTATTTGTTTTTTATATGCCTGCATATTGGTTTTTGTCAGCTGATAACTGTTGCAGTATCTTCCAATTTTATAAAACCGATGCAAATGATATCCTCAAAGTTTGATGGCACACTGCGTTTGGTATATGGCTCTTCAGGAAAGCTATATGCTCAAATAATAAACGGCGCACCTTATGATTTATTTTTTTCAGCAGATCAGCAAAAACCTAAAATTTTATTTGATAAGAAACATACCGAAATCAAACCATTCACCTATGCGATTGGTCGCTTAGCTCTTTATTCAACTAATTTTTCTAAAAATACTATTTCACAATTAACACTACTCAATGATTCATCTCTTGCTATAGCAAATCCAAAATTAGCTCCATATGGCCGGGCTGCTATTGAAGTATTAGATAAAATAGAATTACATCGTAAAAACTATAAAAAACTGATAATTGGTGAAAATGTATCCCAAGTATTTGCGTTTGTATCTTCAGGAAATGTTGATCTTGGTTTTGTGGCATTATCTCAGGCGATTCATCAGACAGATAGAGACTATTGGATAGTACCTAGTAATTATCATAAACCAATTAGACAGGATGCAGTAATATTAAAATCAAGTAAAATGAGTCACCGTTTTATAGAATTTATTAAATCAGAAGAAATTAGATCACTTATAGCTTCTTATGGATATATATGGGACTAAATTTACTTTCTATATCTGACTGGCAAGCACTCTGGCTAACAATTAAGCTAGCCACTATAGTTACTATAATTTTATTATGCATTAGTATTCCATTAGCCTGGTGGCTTGCTAGGGGAAAATCTATAATTAAAAGTATAGTTAGCGCCTTGACAGTATTACCATTAGTGCTACCCCCAACTGTAATAGGATTTTATTTTCTCTTGGCAATGGGCAGTAATGGTTTTTTGGGAGAAGCTTCTAAATGGCTAGGTTTGGGAACATTAGCTTTTAGTTTTTGGGGACTTGTAACTGCTTCAGTATTTTACTCGTTACCGTTTGTAGTTCAACCGATTAAGACTGCTTATGAAGGTATAAGTGAAAGACCTATTGAAGTTGCGGCAATAGCAGGTGGAAAACCATTTGATATATTTGTAACAGTTGTATTACCTCTGGCTAAACCGGGTATTATCTCTGGTGCTATTCTTGGTTTTATTCATACCGTTGGTGAGTTTGGCGTTGTACTAATGATCGGCGGCAGCATACCCCAAGAAACTAAAGTTATTTCAGTTCAAATTTATGAGCATGTAGAGGCCTTAAATTATGCTTCCGCTCATACATTATCGTTGATAATGATTATCTTTTCATTCTGTGTTCTTGTATTACTTCAGAGCTTACAGAGAAAAAGTCGCATTGGGATTTTTTGAGAAAACATTTATGTTACGTGTAAAACTTAGCCATACTTTTACGGAATCTAAATTTCAAATGAATATTGATATTGCACTTACGTGTAATGGAATTTCAGTAATTATAGGTCCATCTGGTTCTGGAAAGACTACATTACTTCGTAGCATCGCCGGTCTATTGAAAGCAGATTATGGTCATGTGAAATTCAATGAAGAGGTTTGGCAAGATAATGAATTTTATGTTCCAGTTCATGAACGTTCAATAGCTTATGTATTTCAAGAGGGTAGTTTGCTGCCTCATCTGACGGCTCAACAAAATATTGAATATGCCCTAAAACGCTCAAAAACGAACCAAAATTATACAAAGGTTGATGATGTTATTGACTTATTAGGAATAAGGCAGCAGTTGTCTCAGTTTCCTAGTCAAATGTCGGGGGGCGAACGGCAGCGTATCGCTATAGCTAGCGCTATTATAAGAGGCGCCAAAATTTTGTTAATGGATGAGCCATTAGCGTCCCTAGATAAGGACAGGAAAGATAAATTACTTTCATTTTTCAAAATGATAAGATCACAATATAATTTACCAATTGTTTATGTAACTCACTCTATTGAAGAAGCACAATATTTGGCAAATCACGTTGTTGTTATGCGAGATGGTATGGTTGAAAAAGAGGGTGACTGTGAAGAAATTATCAGTGAATTAAATGAATCCATCCATCTTTACTTTAGTCCCGAAGATATTAGTAAAAACTCCTTAAATAAACCACTAAATACAAAATTATGTATGCTGGTTCGCAGAGACCAGTGCTTATTGTTTGAACAATTACCACCACACAGTATGGATTCAGTTGCTATCAAGGTAAAAGTTGAGTCTAAAGAGTATGATTTTATTTATCTAAGCTACCATGGACAACGTTTTAAGATTATCTCCAAAGACAATTTTGAGGTAGGTAAGTCTATTTGGTTGCTATGTGCCAACCCTCAGATAAAGTGAATTGAATTTGATAATTATTGTCAAATTTGGTCAAACTTTAGTCGTTTTTTGCTGTTAGTCAACAGCTTGTAACGTTGCTAATTGAATTTGATAATAATTGTCAAATTCAGCGAGGGGTAAAATATTCTGTTTTATCGTCTATAAAAGGTTTACATAGTTTTTTTTCTTTGTATATTTTCTAAAAAATTAAAATCATTCTAAATTGGTATAGGGGAAGTACATGAACAAAGATAAAGTTTTACAAATTCTAAATGATATTTTAGAAACCGAGTTAGCAGGTGTAGTTAGATATACACATTATTCGTTAATGATATACGGTTACAATAGAATTCCTATTGTTAGTTGGATGCGTGATCAAGCTACTGAATCACTAGACCATGCTAATCGTGCTGGCGAGTTAATTACTCAATTTGGCGGTCATCCATCTCTAGGGATAGGTCAATTGCTCGAAACTGAGCGCCATGATATTCGTGAAATTTTAGTAGAGTCATTGCAACATGAGCAAAATGCTTTGAATTACTATAAAGGGCTTTTAGAAGAGGTTGAAGGAAAATCTGTACTACTAGAAGAATACGCTCGGGAGCTTATAATGAGTGAAGAACTACACCTTGGTGAAGTAGATAAAATGTTGCGAGCACCCGGTAGCACAGAGAGTATTATAAAAAACTAAATTTAACATGTAGCACCCTGATTGATTCAATTTGATCGGGGTGCTTTTTAGTTTGCTCTATTTTGAATTAACACTTTTTTATCTGTAAGTAGAATTTTCTCCAGATTCATTTCATAAAGCTCTTCTAACGATGAAATTGGAATATCTTCTCGAGTATCGAAAGAGTCTAATATCTTTCCATTTTTTAAGAGTATTAATGTGTCACAATATTCAAGAGCCATGTTTACATCATGAATTGCAATAAAAATAAGGCAATTTTGTATTACTAAATTTCTAGCTAGAGACAAAACTTGAATTTGATAACGCCAATCCAAACTTGAAGTAGGTTCATCAAATAATACTATTTTTTGAAAATCTTTTTGATACTCTAGTTGCAGCAGAACCCTACCAATTAGTACTCTTTGTTTTTGACCACCAGATATTTCTGTGTAAAGCTTTTCTCTAATTGAAAGTAGGTCTAGGGCCTCCATTATGTGATAGGCTCGAGTTATATCTCTTATGCTTTGTCTACCACGGTTATGAGGGTAACTACCCATGGAAACTACGTCCTTTACCTGGAAGGGAAAAGGTATATTATAGCTTTGCGGTAGAAGAGCTCTAAATTTAGCTAGCTCGTCTAATGGCCACTCATCAATCGGTTTATCTAAAATATTTATTTCACCTTGAATATTATACTGTGGTAGACCACATAAACTTTTGATTAGGGTAGATTTTCCTGCACCGTTAGGTCCAAGTAGACCTACTACATTAGGTTTATAGAACCCGAAATTGACTTCACTTAATATTTGATTTCCACCAATGCTTATATTTAAATTTTTTACTTCTAGCACTACAATATCTCCTTACGCAATTTAGATATTTGATAAATAAAAAATGGGGCACCCAATAGAGCTGTTATCGAGCCTAGTGGTAATTCTGCTCCATCCAAGCATGACCTTGCAGAAATGTCTGAAGCAAGAAGGACTGTGCTACCCATCAGCGCCGACCCTATTAATAAAAACTTGTAATTGGCCCCTACGAGAAATCTTGTAATATGCGGTACGAGCAATCCAACAAATCCAATTATTCCGGCAAATGCAACAGTTGCTCCCACTATAAAGCAGGTAGAATAAACAATTCGTCGAGTTAAAGATTGCATATCTATGCCTAAACTTATGGCTTGTTCCTCGCCTAAGCTAGCAACATCCAATTCATATCTCATATTAAATAAATAAATTAGACCGATTATAAAAACAGGAGACAATATCCAAACTTCTTGCCAACCTACACTTGCGAGGCTTCCTAAATTCCAAAAAGTTATAGAACGTAATTGAGCATCATCAGCAAAATAAATACAGATACCCATTAAAGCTCCACAGAAAGCATTTACAGCAATTCCAGAGAGTAATAAAGCTCCGATAGAGACGCGACCTTGAATGCTGGCAAGATGAATTACAATTTTTACTGTAATCACCGAACCAATGAAAGCAATACAAGGGACTATATAATGATTTAAAGGTATGTATTGAATTAAAATGGGTTTCAGAA
>CAZYUV010000128.1:0-9037 GCA_964650625.1 uncultured bacterium | reverse complement strand
GAATTAGATACGTGATCCTCTGCTCGATCAAAACTTAAGCCATATTTAGCCCCTTTAAATACACTTTCGAAAACTTTCCTAGGAGAACCAAAGTCCATCAATTTTGATATTTGATCCGTGAAAACGCTCGTCTTTTGATCATCACTAACCAACCTTTGCCAAAAATCATAATAATTTTGGAAATACTGATTTCTATCAAGTGAATTCATAACCCTGTAATAACGCCAAGGATAACCACCGTATAACTCATCTCCGCCGACTCCAGAAAGACTAACACCAACAAACCTTGAGGCTAGATTAGCAATATAAAAATTGGGATAGCTCATTCCCACTCTCAAATCTTCCATATGCCTAATAACGTCATTAATAATATGAGCCAAATCACCCGCCTGAATAACTTGTTCGTAGTGCTGTGTCTTGAAAGCATAAGCCATCATCTCACTATTAGCTCTTTCATCAAAACTTGCCTCAACACCAGTAACTCGTGATAGCTCAAAACCTGCAGTGAAGGTATTAATTCTTTTGATATCGTTACTGGCTATACCTACTATAGAGCTACTATCCATACCTCCACTCAGATAAGCACCAACTGAAACATCTGCATTTAACTGACGCTTTACTGCTTGACGCAATAGGCGTAAAGTTTCAACAGAGGCATCCTCAAAACTAATGCTGTCATCGGTCTCATTAAAGTTAAAGTCCCAATACTGATCAAGCTTTACGGACCCTTCTAGACTGCATCTCAAAAGGCAACCAGCTGGGAGTAGTTTCACACCTTTGAATAAGCTTTCTGATCCAAATAGATTTTGAAAAGTAAAGTAATGATTTAAGGCATTTAAATTAACAGCAGGGGATTTCTGCGAGTAATTCAATATTGGCTTAATTTCACTGGCAAAAACAAGATTATGTTGCGTGTATTGGTAGTAAACTGGCTTGATTCCATACCTGTCGCGGGCTAGAACTAACTCCTTACTCCTCGAATCATAAATTGCTAATGCAAACATACCATTGAGCTTATTGACAAATTCATCGCCCCATTCACAATAAGCAGCAAGAACTATCTCAGTGTCCGAAAGAGTCTTAAATTTGTAACCATAGTCAAGTAACTCTTGCTTCAATTCAATATGATTATATATTTCACCGTTGTAACTTATCCATACCTTTTGATCGGGGGTTCCCATGGGTTGGTGCGAACGATGATTTAAGTCCACAATGGACAGTCTTCTGTGACCCAAATATATCTGAAATTTCTTTCGCTTAAAGTTTTGACTTGATGACACATTTTCAATTGGCAGCAGATCAGTTTGGTTAACATAATCCAATTGAGTAAATAAATCTAAATTATTAATGTCTAAATCTTTTTCCAACAACAGGTGTGCAGCAAAATCGGGACCACGATGAGATATAAGATCTAGTGATGATTTTAAGTGATGGACATTTACAAACCCTGAAAAATGTATGGCACCCATTATTCCACACATAAATTCTAAACCAACCTTTTCCACTTCAGGAGCTGATTTAGACCTGATTCTAAATTGATATTTGCTTGAAAACCAATGGAATTCGCGACTTCCTCTACGCAATTTACATTAGAATTGATCCAAGCCTCTAAAACATTAAACATACCTTCAATAAGCGTATGAAAAGCATTTCTTGGAAATTCAACGCAATGAAGTAACCAAAGGGCAGCAAGACGAAACACACCATCAACACCCTCAATAGCTTTGAACAGAATATGTCGGTCTCGCATATCTTCATCTAAGCCGAAGATTTTACACTTTGGGTTTTCTTTCGCTTTAGACAAGGTACCTAGGCTACCTCTGCTGAAATTATCGTAAACTTTAACTAATTCAGCACCCTGATCAAATAATTGATACACCAAATGTGATCCAATAAATCCTGCACCGCCAATCACCAAGAATCTTAAACCCTTGATTTGCATGTTTTGCTCCTATGTTTAGAGAAACTATCGGTAAACATACAAAACTATGCATCACTTAATAGGAAATCATATCAAATGGAGTAGTTAAACTGGTATTAGTTAACATAAGATACATTATGCGTACTAAAGTTAGCCAAGAGTATCGTTACAGAGGTTTTTTTCCGAATTAAATTGCATACAAAAAAACTAGAAATACTGATAAAATTGTACTCTTACTTTATCGGATTTATTTAGCTATGCGGCAAGAAAAAAAAATGCAATTGATTCTCAAAGAGGTTTTTGGGTTCGAACGATTTCGACCAAATCAAAAAGAGATCATCGACGCAGTCATATCTGGAAAAGACTGTCTTGCTGTATTGCCTACCGGAGCGGGTAAATCACTTACATTCCAAATACCCGCCTTATTGAAATCTGGCGTAACTTTTGTGATTTCTCCTCTGGTTTCTTTAATGAAGGACCAAGTTGATCAATTGAAAAAAATGGGAATCTCTGCCGCCTATATTAACAGTAGCCTGAGTTTCACAGAACTACGTAGAACTCTTACAATGACCGCCAATCAAAAATTTAAGCTTGTCTACATTGCTCCCGAACGTATTCACTCTCGCTCGTTTCAATTTGTTTATAATCACCTACTCAAAAAAGAGTCAGTTGCTCTTCTTGCAGTTGATGAAGCTCACTGCCTGTCTCATTGGGGACATGATTTTCGACCCTCTTATCGACAAATCAAAGAATTAAGGAAATCAAATAGTATTCCAGTTTTAGCAGTAACCGCTACTGCAACACAAAAGGTACGCGATGATATTACCCGTGAGCTTCAATTTAATAATAACGCTCTAATGCAAATCGGAATGCTTGATCGCCCAAACCTTAAATACTCTGTAAAACAAGTTCTGAAGAAAGAAGACTCTCTACTAGAGTTTTTGAAAAATAAACAAAAAAGCAAAGGAATCATCTTTTGTACCACTCGAAAATCTGTGGAAATGGTTTACTCCTTATGCCACTCCTTCAATCCTAGCGTAGCCAGTTATCACGGAGGGTTATCAGATTATGAGAGAAAAAAAGTCCAAGATAATTTCTTTAAAGGCAAACTTAATTGGATTGTAGCAACCAACGCTTTCGGAATGGGTGTTAACCTAGCCAACCTCCGCTTTATTTTGCACTTCGAAATGCCTGGATCTTTAGAACAGTACATCCAAGAAACTGGAAGAGCCGGTAGAGATGGAAAGAAAGCAGAATGCTTAATTTTATACAGCTTATCTGACCGCAAAATCCACGAATTTTTCATCGCTAATTCACAACCTGACCCGTATGTTAGCCAGCATTTAATAGAGTTCTTTGAAAAGCAAAAATATCCTCTTGAATTAAGTGATCAAGAACTAAGAGAGAAATTAAGCTCGATTGACGAAAAACTAGAAGGAAGAAAGCTACTGAGGTATCTCCAACTACTTGAGGATCTTTCAATGCTTTCATGGGTCAATAACGGACGAAACAAAGTCTTTAGCTTAAATGATAAGTTTGACGCTTATCAGTTGCCATTAGGAGTTCTTGACGATAAGGCAAATGAAGCCAAACGCAAACTAGATCTTATGGAGGATTTCTGTCTTCAAGAGTCATGCCTTAGAGAATCAATACAACAATACTTTCAAACAAACCCAACTCAGTGTGGAAATTGTAGCCACTGTCTCAATGAACATCAAATTCAAGTTGATAGTAACGGAACAGTAGCACAGCAAATTTATGCAGCACTCAAAACCCATCCAATGCGATATGGTATCTCTACCATTGCAGAACTTTTATGCGGTGGACGTTCTCAAGCTTTATTTGATCGCAACCTGCATGATTGTGATCACTATGGCGTACTATCAAACCATAGCCAAATAGAGATTAAAGAGTACATCACTAGACTCATTCATAAGGGAGCCATATCCAGAACTAATGATGATTTCCCTAAAATTGGACTTCCCCGAATGTGAAATAAACTCCAACACCCAATTCAAAAAGACTAATTTAGTGGAAATTGAGGTATAATCTGAAGTAGGTCTAGTTAAGGAGTTATCTCGTGTTCGGTATCGGAATGTTAGAACTTAGTGTAATTTTGGTTATTGCCTTACTCGTTTTTGGCCCTAAGAAACTCCCTGAAATTGGTCGGGGTTTGGGCAAAGGTATTAAAGAATTCAAGAAAGCAGGCCAAGAGTTAACCAACGCCATTGAGGAAGAGCCTACAACCCTTGTACACAAATCCCCTTCCAGCGATTGCCCTGAAGACAGTAGCAAGGAATCGCAATCCTAGATTGAAGTAACCATCGTTACAACACTTTCGAGCGGCCGGAACGCTTCCCTAAACTGGAAAAACCAGCGAAAAGTGCCTCTAAAATTGCCAATTAAGCTGACTGTACAAACCACGATAGTCTTGCTTAAGAAAGCTCTGGTGGTTAGTAAATTGCTTGTTCAAATCAACACTTAAATTGCGATAACCAAGTTCAAGATTGGCAGCGTACCAAGGAGCCCAAATCAATGCCATCTCAAAATCTTTAAGGCGCATATCATCCGATCCAATATTTCTATCTCCGAATCGATAGTGGGAACGAAATGAAAGGTCATTCCTAATGAACCATTCCGCTTCTATACCTAACATAGGCACTGCCCCGCCAGAATCCATTCTTGCTTTGCTACCCAAAACATCAAACTGAGAAACATCTGCTTCTAGAAAAGTGATTCCATAAGACCAACGCAGACTTACATACTCATTCTCATGGACTAGATTACGCGCATGAAGATCATAAGTGTCCATCTCAACTCTAAATCGCGCCTGATTTGAGGTCGTGAAAGTTGTCGATATAAACTCGTTATTATTGAGAATAGGTGAGCTTATATTGAAACGTGAATAAACTAATTCGGTTATAGTGCGCCCGAAATCTATTCGAAACGACAAACCGAGACCAGTATCCGATTTATCGTACACAGATGCAGCTTGATTGGAATCACCAACACTCCCTTTAGTTTGGGGATTCCACCATCGTAATGAAGCATCAAATAAGGCTTCATAAGCTAAAACAGGTTGAGCAAATAAAATCAACAAACAAAAAACTGTAGCATTGAAATGCATGTTTGTACCTCGTATCCAAACAAATTCGCCCACATTCTACAAAATCAAACTAGTCAATTCAATCATCAATTAAATACTTTAGAAATTAGATTCAGAACAACAATATTTGGAAGAATATGGATTGATTTTGTTCCAATTAATACAAGCCTAGAGACCACTAAATTTAGGTGTGGAATTAGCTAAAATTAAGGAAAATTCAATAGACCAAAATACTGAGAGCAACTACCTTTGCTTTAAAAAGCGTTTACGATACAAAAATATACCGATAGTTTCTTCGGCTAACTCAGGCATACTTTTTATGCGCTGAATCAACTCCTCCCGTGCCTCTGGAATAAGATACCGTTTTTTACGATCTTTAAGAACCCAGTCAATAATCTCTTGTTTTGGAAATTCGAATTCAACCTTAGCCACTATAGAGGCCATTGAAAATTGTCTCACTCGAGATACTTTAAACCTTATTTTTGAAATCGAATCCCTCTGGGTGAAGACATACCGACTGGTCGCTGGTAGCAACTTACCTTCAGATTTTATCAAAAGACTTTGAGGGTGAGAGCTAGAAAGAGTTAAAAACAACTGATCCACGCTAAAATTTGGTATCAAAGAGAAATAAATTTCAGCTTCATCATCTCCGTAAATCACCTCTCGCTGTTTATCATAGACCGAAGGCATAGAATATTTTACTAAGTCGACCGGTTTACTAGCCCATGTATTCTGAGCACCTGAATGGATACTCCAAAAAAAAACCAATACGACAAAAACGTACTTCATTTTTAACCATCCACCTTATCTGATTCTTTTAGTAGAAGCTCCATCTCATCAAGACTAATCTCACCTTGTAAGTGTAGCCTCATAATATCAGCCTGATGATTGGTAGTATTTGAGCTTAGTCGATCAGTTTTTTGTGGGCTATTTGAAGATGAATCATTCTCAGTCCCCTTCAATTCATTTGATCTTGACTCGCTTAAAGTATCCGTATGCACATCAATTTGTTCTTCATAGTGATCGAAAATATTCATCAACTCTTCGTTCGCTTCAACCTTATCTATGCTCTCCATTATAGATTCGTCAATATTTAAACTCTTATCAAAAAGACTTGAATCTTGATCAGAAGCAGATGATTTAGGGCTTATAAAATCTACTAATTTCTGCTCTCCAAAAATATTGACGAATATGCTTGGGTTTCGCCCCGAATGAACCCAGTCATCCTGATTAGAATTTATCATTAAGTTCGGTTTTAACATCGGGTCGAAATGAATTCGGTTGTTTTTGCCTGAGAGAGACCATACGCCATCAACCCCTTCTCGCGCTGACAAATCCAAATCGCAAGACTCAGCATTCAACGATAATTCGCTATGTCCCACAATACCTGCCATATGGGAATTTAATAGTCGGGCTTGCAAATATCCACTACCACCAACTGTTCGAATCACCGAGTTTTTAGCAGAAACCGATAGATTACCTGTAAAGCTTACCAATAAAGCTTTACAGTCATTTAATTCCAATTGAATACTACCACTTGCATTTATAATGGAAAGTTCAACCTGGTCCAAAATCACTTGAACTCCCAAGTTAGCAGGTAAATCTATTTGAATAGACTCCGATTCAACAGTCGGATCATCCGACTCTGCCTCACAAACAAATTCATCTCCAATTTTCGAAAAGAACTCGTATTCATCTTCGTATTTAATCAAAGCTGGATTCAAACTTATGAGCAGATGACAGTTTCTAGCTCGAAATTTCATTATGTAAACTCCTCACTGCATTATACAATGAACCAACAGGTCTCAAACTTTAGCGCTTAAACTTTTAATCTCGATATCACACATAAGGAGCTAAAATGTGGAAAAAAAGCCGCCTTGAATCAGGAGAAGAAACAGGTCGTAAATTACTGGGCGATAAATGGGACTTGATTATCGAAGCACTATCTTCACAAAATCAAGATATTACCAAATATATCGTGGAGTGGGGTTATGGAGAAATATATAACCGTCCACAACTAGACTTTAAAGCCAGAGAAATTATTGCTCTAACCTCCCTAGCTATGCAGGGCTTAAAGCCACAACTTAAAACTCACATCATTTCTTCCATTAATGCAGGATTGCAAGAAGAGGAAATCATTGAGGTATTCATTCATCTGGCTTTATTCGCTGGCTTTCCTACCGCGCTTTTTGCTATAGAGACAGCCCGAGAAGTATTTGATAGTGGTTCAGGTAAATCACCGCCCAAAGAGGATGAAGAGTCGGCCCAGTAAAGTTTTCATTTGCTCAATTTACTAAAAGGGAGAGATTGGTCACTGAACCTCTGCTGGACTATAGTGCGAATCATTTCCTCATCGTAAAGTTTGTCAGAGCCTATTTCGTGGACGGCCGAAGCAAAGTATTCCACATTTCCATTGGGTCCCGGTATGCGACAATAATCTAATTTTTTCAAATTATAGCCCGCTTCGCCCAAGGAATTTAAAGCAATTCGCAAGCTATTAAGAGTTAAATCAAAATCTTTCACTACACCTTTGGATCCCACCTGATTCTTTCCAACTTCAAATTGAGGCTTAATAAGGCAAATTAAACGGTGACCCTGCCCACCTAAAGCACTCAAATGATCAAATAAACGAGTTACAGATATAAAGGAGACATCCATAACAATAGATTCAATAGGAAATGGTAAATCTTCAATCTTTAAATTAAGAATATGAGTCTGCTCTCTACTGACGACTCTTTCATCTTGGCGTAGTTTATTGTGAAGCTGATTGGTACCGACATCAACACAGAAAACCCTTCGCGCGCCACGCTTCAGAAGGAAGTCAGTAAAACCGCCAGTGGAAGAGCCAACATCCATAAAACTAAAATTTTCGACTTCAAAACATAAAGACTCATACACGGATTCTAATTTTAATCCACCTCTGCTAACGTATGGTATTTGCGCCTTTATTCGCAAATCGCAGTCTATCAAGAATCGTGCCCCAGCTTTATCTACTCGCTGATTATCCACAACAACCTCACCTGCCATAATCAATGACTGCGCCTTCTGTCTAGAGTCTACCAATCCCCTTTTAACCAGTAATATGTCTAATCTTTCTTTCATAAACAAAACTAACCCTGAAGTGAAGACTTCAGGGTTAGTGTAATACTTAATATAACAACCAAGCAATTAACGCTTAGAGAACTGTGGCTTACGACGAGCCTTCTTTAATCCAGGCTTCTTTCGTTCAACAATACGACTATCTCGAGTCAGATAACCTGCCTGCTTAAGAGTCGGACGAAGGCTTGGATTGAATTCGCACAAAGCACGTGCAAGCCCTAATCTAAGAGCACCAGCTTGTCCGTGAGGGCCACCACCTTGAACCGAAGCCCGCACTTCGATCTTATCCAAAGTCTCTGTCAATACTAGAGGTTCGAGAGCTTCAGATGACCAAATCTCTGAAGGTAAATACTCTTTAAGCTCTCGCTTGTTGACAGTGTATCTTCCCTCAGTTGCTGGATAAACACGCACCCTCGCAGAAGAGTTTTTTCTTCGACCTGTCCCATAGAAATATTTTACTTTTGCCATGTTAACCTCTTAGGAAATTTCCAATTTTGTTGGAGCTTGAGCAATGTGCGGATGTTCTGTGCCAGCGTAAACTTTTAATCGTCCCAACATTCTTCGACCCAACACGTTTTTGGGGAGCATGCCTTTGACAGCTTTTTCGATTACTCGGGACGGATACGTACTCAATACATGCTTAAAACTTCGTGTTTTAAGCTGATAACCGGTGTGGTTATGATACGCCTTTGTTTCAGCCTTGTTACCAGTCAAGCGAACCTTCTCCGCATTAATAACAATAATAGTATCACCACATAATTGGTTCGGGGTAAATTCAGGTTTATGCTTACCCCGAATCCGACCAGCCACAAAACTTGCCAAGCGACCCAAAATCATATCTTCAGCATCCACTATGAACCAATCGGGCTTGATTTCATCTTTTTTTGCCATGTAAGTATTTTTCATTCTAG
>CAZYUV010000127.1:0-9083 GCA_964650625.1 uncultured bacterium | reverse complement strand
CGGTTATCATTAGTGGAGTAGCGGTTGGAATGCAATCTACAGTTCTACCGATTATTATGATTTGTGTGGCGATTGGACTAGCTAACTATTATGCTGGCATGTATGGAATTGCTATGGCTGCCGTTGGAATGCTTTCGACTACAGCAATTACAGTGGCAATTGATGCGTATGGTCCCATCGCAGATAATGCTGGCGGAATTGCGGAGATGGCTGAGTTACCACCTGAAGTGCGTGGAATTACTGATAAACTAGATGCTGTTGGTAATACCACTGCAGCTATTGGTAAAGGTTTTGCTATCGGCTCAGCAGCGTTGACCGCTTTAAGTTTGTTTACTGCTTTCGCTACAGCAACTGGTATCACTACGATCAATATCATCGAGCCTCAGGTTGTTATAGGTTTGTTTATTGGTGGGGTTTTACCTTTTTTCTTTTCAGCCCAAACTATGACTGCCGTTAGTAATTCTGCTCAAGACATGATCGAAGAAGTCCGCCGACAGTTCCGCGAAGATAAGGGAATCATGGAGGGTAAAAGTAAGCCCGATTATGCTCGCTGCGTAACTATTTCTACTAAAGCTAGTCTTCGTGAGATGGTAATGCCTGGAATAGTAGCAGTACTTGCACCTGTTGTAGTTGGCAAATTCGTTGGAGTACAAGCTCTTGGTGGTATGCTTGCTGGTACACTAGTTTCAGGAGTGTTATTAGCAATCATGATGGCGAATGCCGGTGGTGCTTGGGATAACGCCAAGAAATATATCGAATCGGGAGAACTTACGGACGAAAATGGTGATGTCCACGGCAAAGGTTCAGAGTGCCACAAGGCTGCTGTAACTGGCGATACCGTAGGTGACCCATTCAAAGATACTAGTGGACCTTCAATCAATATTTTTATTAAGTTGGTGTCGATTGTCTCTCTAGTTTGCGCGCCAATATTTGTTTAATTAATTGAGTAAATAGATATTTAAAGCTCCTCTTGCGAGAGGAGCTTTTTTTTAAGCTTCGGTTCGTAAGCTCTCAAGTTCTTCCCATTCAAGGTATAAAGCTTCGAGTTGTTCTTCAAGTAAGTGCAGTTCTCGGCCCAATTCTGCATAATTTATAAATTCACTATCTTTGGGATTTTCTAGCTGACTCTTTAATTCAATTTGCTTATCTTCGAGAGACTGTATTTCAGATTCTATTTTCTTTAATCTTCGATCTTGTTTGTTACCAAACCTTTTCTTTTCTCTTGGTTTTCCGCTAGTTCTCTGTTTGTCTAAATCAGATTTATTGTTTGATTCATTTTCGGATTTAGCTTTGTCTTTATCTTGTTGCTTGATCCACTGTAAAAAGCTGTAATTACCTGACGTTATAAGTGGTGTAGTTTGCTCGCCGATTTCCATGATACTGGTACAGACTCGGTCTAAAAAATAGCGATCATGTGATACTACAATAGCACACCCTGGATAGGCAGCTAGAGCTTCCTCTAGAAAACGTAAGGTGTCCAGATCAAGATCATTTGTAGGCTCGTCGAGTATCATCAAATTTCCCGGGTTGGCAACCATACGAGCCAGCATTAGACGCGCCTTTTCCCCGCCACTGAGTTTTTCTATGCGGATTCCAAGTCGATCTCGGTTAAATAAAAAGCGTTCTAAAAATGCTTTCACGTGCATTCTTCCGCGATCAGTTTGAATTGTTTCCCCGTATTCTTCGAAGGATTGTAAAACGGTTTTTTCAGGGTCGAGGTGGATACGCTGTTGATCAAAATAACAGAAACGAGTATTACTTCCTGGTAAAACTGAACCCTCATCGGGTTTCAATTCACCAAGGAGCACCTTTAATAATGTTGATTTCCCTGCTCCATTCCGACCCGTAATACCTAAACGTTCCTTTTCTAACATTTTGTGGCAGCTATTACGAAAAAGCCATTCTTTATAGGCTTTGCCTAATTGATTCCACTCAAGGACTCGGTCTCCTAGTCTATGAGCTAATCCAAATTGAAATTCCTCCAGAGGAACTATTTTGGGACTAAGTTGGGTTTTTACTTTTTCGAAAGTTTGTATTCTAGATTTTGATTTTGTACCACGGGCCCGGGGCATTTTTTGCATCCACTGATACTCGCGTTGCAAAAAACGCATATGATTATGACGGGTACGTTGCTCCACTTCTGATTGATGGGCTTTAGACTCTAGATAGCGGTCATAATTACCGTCATAAACTCTCAAGATACCTCGATCAATCTCAGCGATTTTGTTTGTTACTCGCTGCAGAAAATAGCGATCATGGGTTATAAGTAGAAGAGCACCATCAAAATCCTGAAGTCTATTTTCAAGCCACTCAATTGTTTGGGTATCCAAGTGGTTGGTAGGTTCATCCAATAGCATGAAATCGGGCTTCTGTAAAAAAAGACGAGCAAGAGCAATTTTCTTTTGCTCACCGCCACTTAGCCCTTGAATGCAGCGGTTTAATTCTTTGAAGCCCATAAGTGCTAAAGACTGCTTGACTTCATTTTCCAAATTCCAGGCATCGCAGGCTTCCAGCTCTCCTTGCAATTGTTCTAATTGCTTAAGTTTAGAAGGTTCCTCGGCTATCTCCATGCTGAGCTGTTCAAAGCGTTGGAGTAGATTCAAAACTTTCTTTTGATCTGAGAGTACGACCTCGAACAAACTGCCCTTGTTTTCGAATGTTGGTTCTTGCGACAAGTAGCCAAATTTTATCGATTTATTACGATGAACTTCTCCTTTGTCAGGCTGATCCAAACCCAGAATTATTTTGATCAAAGTGGATTTCCCAGACCCGTTGGCTCCAACCAGTCCTACCTTCGCCTTGGAGTCCATTCCAAAATTCACATTATCTAGAATTTGGCGTGATCCGTAAGCTTTGAATATCTCACGGATAGAAAGTATATTTTTTGACAAGGATTATTCCTCTTTTTGTTTTTTGGTCCAGCTGTGTTTTTGAACCTCTTCTTCACTCAGAAATGGGCTATCAAAAGTATCATCAACGAAGTCTAATACTTGATCACCTATGTAAATTTGATCACCTTCCGATGCATCCATATTTTTCAGCATTTTTATTAAACCGATATTTTCGAAAAATTTATGTAAGGTGCGCATTGCTTCCTCATTTTGAAAATCTGTCATAGCAACATGTCGCTCAATAAGGTCACCGGTGATTTGAAAACCATCATCAACAGCTTCCACCGCTAGCTCTCTATGCTCTCGATGCTTAACCTGTTGCTCGAAAATTCGATCTCTTGCTGGATGTTCGCTATGGTACTCAGCCAATCGTCTGACCAATTCGGAAGTTCCTTCTCCAGTGAGAGCTGACAAGCTAATTATTTGAAGATTTTCTCCAGATTCTTTTGCATCATCCAAAAACTTTAAACGAGCCTCCTCTGCACCAGGCATATCCATTTTATTCAAGACGACAACTTGATATTTTTCAGACAGTATCTCAGAGTAGTTTTTAAGTTCTTTATTTACCTTTTGATAACTGTGCCATGGATCTTGTTGATCGTACGGAAATAAGTCAACCATATGAACCAAGAATCCGGTTCGTTCAATATGGCGTAAAAATTGATGTCCTAGTCCCTGTCCTTCATGAGCACCTTCTATGATGCCAGGAATATCGGCGACTAAAATAGAATCATTTTCATTAATTGGGACCATGCCCAAATTGGGTACCAAAGTTGTAAAGGGATAATCTGCGATCTTGGGTTTTGCGTTACTAATCTTGGCAATTAGTGTCGATTTACCTACATTAGGAAATCCAATGATTCCTACCTCGGCAGTCAATTTTAGTTCGAGCCTGATCCATAACTCCTCGCCTGGTTCTCCCTTCTCGGCATATCTTGGACAAGTATTGGTATTGGTAATTAAGCTGCGATTCCCACGACCACCTCTGCCTCCTTGTGCTGCAATGTATCTTTGACCTTCACGATTTAGGTCGGCTACAAGATTGTTATTTTCATCAAATACACAAGTGCCTCTTGGAACTTTAATCACAAGATCTTTCGCGCCACGGCCGTCTTTTCTTCGATCTCCCGCAACCCCAGGGTCTGCTTTGTGATGTTTGCGAAACCTAAAATACTGTAAGCTATTGAGATTATGGTCCACCGTAAAAACTACATTTCCACCTTGTCCGCCATTACCTCCATCAGGGCCTCGAAAAGCTTTTTTTGTAGTTTTAGCGAAACTTTGACACCCTTTTCCACCGTCTCCGCCTTTAACATAGATTCTAGCCTCATCCACAAACATTATTAAAAGCCCCCTGTGAACTAAGTGTTATAAAGTTGCACCATCATGTAAATCAAACAGAAAATATAAGGAAAAGCCAAGCAATAGAAACCATAAATAACTCTATTTGCACCTTTTTCGCTATATACGGATTGGTTGAGGTGACTTAAAATCTCATTATTGAATACAAAGTCTATAAAACACAAGATAGCCCCTGTACCACCTAGCCAAGCAGAGACATATTTAAAACATAAAAACCAGAGGCATTGATTCATGGCTAGAACTAAAATCAAGAAGCAACGCGCTTGAAAGACTATCGCAGCAAGTCCAATCTTTTCGCCCTCAACCTCCACAGTACCCTGCAATAATACCTTTCTTACATCTTTTCGGTTGCGCAGCCCGTGCCAATACATAAGTAAATTTAAGCTACCCAAAATTATAAGCAAGACTTTCATTGAAGATTCCATTAAACCTCTCCTGATGGTTGTCGAGAGACTGAGTAAGTGTAACAAAAAAGCGGGTTTAGCAGAAGAATTGTCTGCGGTTTCAAGGATGAACAAGATTAAAATCAGCACAAAACTGGGATGGTGTATTTGGCTCAGTGTAGTCAGTAGTTCATTGTTATCGCTAAATGCGTCTACGATTTCCTCCAACATTACTCAAGTAACAGCTCCTGAGCATCAAAAATCTATTAGAAATCAGAAAGATTTTTTTGATCGTTTTAGTCCGTCTAAGAATCTTGCTAATAACCGAACGCCCAGTAGACAGAATCGGATGAACTCTCATCTTGATGTTTCCATGTTTTCGGATGAAATAGTTGAAACCTCTGGTTTACCAAACATTCTCACGCCGAGAAGGTATAACACGAAGCCAGAACCTAAAGACTTTTCCAGATTACTGCCGTCAGCTGTAGGACCAACAGGTCTAATTGATTCTATTTCAGCAAACGCTTTGGCGCGTGGGGAATTTAACGCTGCTTATGTTCATTTGAAGTCTGAGAATAAAACAGGAGGCGTCTTTCGCAATGTGAGTCGTTATGAAGCGACGGATGTAAATCTTCTCTTCAATTACGGTTTGTCTGATAATTTTGAAGTCTTATTTAAATTCCTGCATGCGGACCGGATGATGGTCAGCTCTTTAGGTACTTTTTTCGATTCTGCAAATGTTAGGTTTCCTGAGTATGGATATGGACTAAAAGCACATCAAAATTGGCGAGGAAAAGAGTTCGCGATTGGTTTCGTTAACTCAACAATCGATTCGCTTGCTCGTAATTTAATTTTAGATCCTGATTTTGAGTATTTCAAATCGATTTATCTGACGATGACAAATGATCTCACATACCGAACCGAGAGCCACTTTACAATTAAGCGGAACTCTACTGACAAGAAATACAGCATAAGTAATTCCTGGATTTCGATCGTGGGTGGTATTGATACTAAACTTACTAAGGATACTCACCTGATGGTGGAATTAAAATACGAGGATTACGACACCCCGTCTCGAACAGTTACGATGAATGGTGGATTACGGCACATGATGGGCAGTACGGGACTTGAAGGATTCGTAAGGCGAATCAATCAGCCAGGTTTTACTGAGATAGGATTCAAAGTTTCGTCAGCCTTCTAAAAACCTCTTCAGGTTAATATCTTGAGAGAATCAAATTCGCTGTAAAGATTTGAACCACTTTGCCACCAATCTCTGAGAATAGCTCTATATACTTGTCTGAAATCTGTAGTGTATACAAGGTCACCTCTTTCTAATTGATCTAAGAGAGGATAACTTCCATGAAATCCCCCCCTTATCATTTTTCCCAGCGCAAAATGGACGCTTGCAGTACCGTGGTCTGTGCCACGACTATTGTTTTCGTTTACTCTTCGACCAAATTCAGAGTATGTCAGCTGAAATACATTATCGCTCAAACCAATTTCAGCAAGGCCAGAATGAGTTGAGAACATGGCGTCAGCAAGCTGTTTCAGAAGACGTGAATGCTGGTGCTTCTGATTCGAATGTGTATCAAATCCGCCGTGAGTAATTTTGATTACCGCCGGTCTAATTCCAGCGGCCATTAACTGAACGGCGGTTTCCATGTTTTTACCTAGTTTGTTATTAGGAAATCGAGTTTTAAATTTAGGGTTTTTTTGGAGTTTAACTTTCATTTCATTAGCTGCTTCTACCAACTCTGACTGTGTAGATAGCAAGTGCTTTAGAGAACTGTTATTTCTATTATTTTCATTAATTTTTCGAACTCTGGATGCTTGCTTAAAAAATTGCTGCAATCGATTTATAACTACACAGTTCATTTGATGTCCAAAAAGCGGACCTAAATTTTCATTGCCCAATGCAAGTCCTTGGATTTGTTGAAATTCGAATGCCGATGTATCTTCAGAATATGCACGTTGAATCCAGCCCTGGGTAAGATATTCATCACTGCTGCTACCAGTATCCCAAATATCGATAGATCTAAAGTGGCTTCGATTAGGATTGGGATAACCGAGACCTTGAACTATAGCTAAGTCTCCCTTCTCCCACGAGGGCTGGAGTGATTTTAATGATTGGTGAAGCGCTAATCCTGCGCCAATCTCTAGGGCTTCCTCGGTTTTTATAGCCAGATTGGGGCGGGCATTTAGGTAATGTTTATTAGTAGTAGGAATCACTGTATTTAGACCATCATTACCACCTTTGAGTTCTATTAGAATAAGCGTCTTCTTATTCGAGAAGTTTTCAGCGCCAAACAAAATGGGATAGATTCCTAAGGAGAGCATTGATAAGCCTGTATTTTTTAAAAAACTTCGTCTTTGCATTTTTTCCTCACTTTAACTGGTAACTAGGTTCATGGATAAGAGATGTTAAAAAATTGCGTATATTGCGTTTATTACTCATGTCAAATACAGGCTTTGTAGCCAGACCATATTCATTTAAATGTTCCATGGGAGGTAGCTTCACTTGCATATGCATCTTGTCCATAGTTTGCATGGACATTCGATTCATCATCTGATGGGCCTTTTGAGCTCCTTTGATAAATTTGATTAAGACCGATTTACGTGCTAGAAAGGTATTGGTGGTTATCCACTGTTTCCCACCAGGCCATCCCTTAACATTGGGGGGGTCGAAAATATCTTGCCCCATCCGCCTTGAGCCTTGCACTAGTGGTCGGTATTCGCTGGGTTGAAATCCCAAGGTACGTAGAGTACCCAAAATTAGCTCGACAGGGGACTTAATCATCGTGCCCCGATTGTTTTCGTTCCAGAATTCGTCGCTATTAATTATATTTCGAATCAATGGCATTATTTCATAGCTGCTATTGAAAAAAGTATTTGCGACATCAGCCAGTAGTCGTTCTGATGGCGCAGATATGAATTTACGAGCAATTTTTTCACTGATGTATCTAGCAACTTTTGGTTTTTCAAGAATTATGTCCACAATATCTTCACCAATGAATTTGCCAGTTCTATTCATAAAAGTTTTCTCAGAAAAATCATGTTGTCTAAAATTTATAAAAAACTCCCCTGTTCTACGGTTAATTTGGTATCCGGTAAAAGCTCGCGCTGCTTCTTTAATGTCATCTTCTGAATAATTTCCTTCTCCTAGGGTAAATAACTCTAATAGTTCTCTTGCATAATTTTCATTTGGTTTACCCTTTCGATTGCTTTGATTATCCAAATAAAGAATCATGGCTGGGTCCTCTGTAATTGCATGAAGTAAATCTCTAAAGTTTCCTAAGGCATGTTTTCTTAGTAACGTATTTTGCAAGTACATAAGTTTGGGTGATTTGACCTTGCGAAGACTACTGGTGAAGTGGTTATGCCAAAAAAGTGTCATTTGTTCGGTAAACGGAGACGGAGTAGATAACATCTCCTTAAACCACCATGCTTTTAAATCAATGCTCCGTTCTCGACGGATTTTATTAATCTTTTTTCGATCTTCTTTGCTTAAGTTTTTATTTTTACTGATGGCTTGTTCTCCGAGCCATTTTGGAGGATCAATATAATGTTCAGTTCTAATTTTAGTCAGAATAAGCTCTATAGCTTGTTTTCGGTCAAGTTGTAATAAGGTGGATACTTGATTAGTTTGTATTCCATAGGAAGTTCTCATTAGTAGATGAGTAATCTCAGTTCGGCTAAGTGCGTAGCATGAATTTATTGAGAGTGCACAGAAAATGATAATGGTTAGTAAAACCCCGAAATACTGCATAGACTAATCCTTCCATTTTATGAGATGGATGCTTCAGTAAAATGGTTACAAAAAAATTATAAATTTTAATTCAATGTGTGAGGTAACAGCAGGATTCTTTCGGTCTCAAACCATTTTGAGGCCTTAAATTCTAGTAAGCTCAGCATGGTAGTCTTACCTATACTCTTAAAATGGTCTATTACATTTTTCAGTTGTTCAGTTTGAACTGTATTTGCTAGATTCGCCCATTGAAGTTCAGCGAAATTACCTTTTGTGAACTTTACCGAGATCATTTGATCTAAAACAATTTCAGGAAGAAACCAGAGGTAACGAGGAAGTAGTAAAAGAACATTGTTATTCTTGAAATTTTGCAATGGTAGATGCTTTTCGAAGTATATACCTTTTGAATGACTGGGGTTTACGTAATCAGGAGTTTTCCATTCGCCGGGAGGGTAGAACAAGCGGCCACAGAAATGAACACTACTTTGTTTTACATTTTTGAGACCCTCAGATTGAAGAGTACTTATTGCACAAGGGTGAGAAACGAGGGGAAGTTGCTGAGTTTTTAACGTATTGAGTTTACGGTGAAAGAAATCTCGCTTATTAGGGCCAATAAAATCATTATTTTGGGGTCGGAAGCAGTAAATTTTTGCAGCCAATTCAAAATGTTGCCATTCTTGGTTTCGCTTATAAAGAAAATCT
>CAZYUV010000126.1:0-9097 GCA_964650625.1 uncultured bacterium | reverse complement strand
AAAGTGTTTTAAAAAATAATACTCCTGAAGGTGAAGTCCATTCACCAGAAAACACAGTTTTTTTGCTCGAACCTTGGATAAAGCGCCTCCTTAAAATGAACATCTTATCTAAATCAAAAAACTTAGAATCTGTCGAAAAATTGTTCCCCGGATCTAAACGAGTATGCGCAGAGGCTTTAAATGATTTTGCGGTAGCGCTAAGCGAATTAAAACCCGTTAGATTTGAAAACTTACAGAGAGCTGCAGATTGTATTTCAATAAGTAGACGTATACTCGATCGTGAAATTTACTTGAATAATCAAAAACTTATAAAATACCAAATTAGGTATCTCAATAAAGACCTATAGACTCAAAAAACAGTTCCTGCAACACTTTGCTATAATCGCTCTATGAATTTATATGGCGACCAAACTAGACTACTTGCTATTGATATTACTGACACCACTCAACTACGCTTGCAAGAAGCTACTAATGAACTTAATTTAACTATTACCAAATCAACCGAAATCAAGCCTTATAAAGCACAAATTGAAAGCAAAACCTTTCAAGTTATAGTATTAAATTTAGATGAAGCAGGTTTGAAGAACCTAGTTAAACTAAAACGTAGAAGTAAAACCGAATCAGTCCCTGTAATTATGATGGATTACGAATCCAATCTCGCAAAACAATTAGAAGCCCTCAAAAAAGGTGCCTTTCAAATTATCCAGTCAGAAAACAATAAACAGCAGATTCAACTCATTATTTTATCAGGCCTAAATTCGATCAATAATTTCCATCGTTTAACTCTTTCTCTAAAAGATATCCAGCATTCTCTAACTTACCTTGACCAGGCAAGCTTTAGTTTTCATACAATTTCAGAAGCTCAAAAATTAGCGCAAACCCTATCTTTCATCTGTCAAGAATCTACTAAGGTAGCCATGGGATTAACTGAAATTTTAGTAAACGCTGTAGAGCATGGTAATCTTGAACTTTCATATCAGGACAAAACTCTGCACCAAGCCAACAATACCTGGCAAAAAGAACTTCAAAAACGACAGACATCACCTAAATATAAGGATAAATTTGTATCTGTCGAAGTCCGACGCATAGATTGCATGATCGAATTCACGGTCATGGATCAAGGCAAGGGGTTTGACTTCAACAAATTTATGGCCATCGATCCGGAAAAAATCGATCAAAACCACGGACGCGGTATTTCTATTGCTCGCCTGATATCTTTCAAGAAACTCGAATACGAATCGCCCGGGAATAAGGTAATAATGTGTGCTAAAGCTGCTAAAAATGACTAAATACGGTGAAGCTGGATCAAGGTATCCGCTAATTCATAAATAAATTTACCGTCCACATATACCCGTGCTGCACCCAAAACCCAGCTTGGACCTTCGTCTTGAATCTCAACCTCGTAAACTATTTTCTTATTGTGTTGAAGTATCTGTCCCCGATACTGCCAGTTCATCCATTGTCCTTGATTTGTCTTAAAGTAGCCTGGACCAGCCAATTTTCTCTGCGGCTGTAGTTCTTCCTGAAGAAGAATATAGTATTGCAAAGCTTGAGTAACAGCATCCAATGAATAGCTACCTGGTACTACCGGATCCATATAAAAATGCGAATAGAAAATCCACTCCTCAGGGTCTACAGTTTTTTCAACTCGTAATAAACCCTTTGCATACTTTCCACCAGAGGGTAAAAACTCTACAACACGATCAAAAAACAATCCGGGAAATTTAGGCAGAAAAGCATTCTCTCCAATTTGATCAGGCAATGGAAGCTGATCCCCAGTAAATCTATCTGACTGTTTATTATTCTGATCAAACAAATCCTTATCCTGCTGCTTCCAGGTAAGACCTGGACTTCCAGCCAACTCTTCCTGGGAAAAGAACCCAAAATGAAGGTCTTGTCCCTCCGCTAATAGACTACCGTCCTGTAAATGATATTTACCATCATACTTCACCATAAACGTAGTAGGGGTGTTTACAACTTCTTTGAGAATCACCTCAGCTCTAATGACACCATCCTGAGCTGCTAAATCCTTATGGGTGATCATACGTCCACCAAGATTTCGAATAAATCGATCGCTCGAGCCCATTGCATCCAGTTCCAATAATTGAGGTAGCAGTCCACAAGGTTGCAATACAACTTCATTTAATACACAAAAAGGCATTATTCCGTGATTGTATCGAAAGTACCAGTCATCCCTAGCCATATCAAATTCATTAACCATTCGATTCCCAGGCTTAACTTCACGCAGTTTGCCTTCAACCTCCAAAACTCTTGTAATGCAGTCATAAGGTGGATTTGGCATCCTAGAAATCTGTCTTTGTCGATCAAAAATCTCGTAATGAGAACCGAAGTAACGACTGGGTTTTCCCACTGTTAGCTCAATCAACTGAGTCTCATTTGTATGAACTGGCCGACCATTAAGATCAAAAGCCTGACCACCTGGAGCGGGAAGCACTGGTAAACCATCATAGACAATTTCTACCGCAAGATTTTCTATGTGCACTACCTCTTTTCCATCGGACGTAATCAATGCATCAGCATATACTTTAGGTCTGGAACCCGGTTCAATGTGTTTCACATGAAGATAGTACTTTAAGTCCTTCATTCCAGGGATAACCTGTCCACGACATTTCACCTTAATTTCTTCCCCTTGCACAGGTTGAAAGCGCCCTCCTCTAGCTTGAAAACCAAAACCGAGATACAACAAATAGAATTCCAAGACTTGCAAACAGCCATCGAGCATTAATGTCCCAGGCATCACTGGATCTGTAGCAAAATGAGCTGTGAAATACCAATGATCATCATCAAGATTAAGGATAGCCTGTATATATCCCAAGCCATGTTTTCCACCTTGTCTTTCAATAGCAATTTCATCCACCATTCTTAAGTTTCTATTAGCCCACTGCGGAAACGTTTTCTCACAACCATCCACGGACTTGAAAGGAACTACGTGACTTTTACCAAAACAAGAAAATAGATCACCATTAACTAATGCTTCCAATTGACTCTGACCAAATATACTTTGTCTTACATCTCTGACTGGAATATAGGGGTACTCCATGGTAGGGACATCAAAATCAGGTACTTGAACGACTCCCTTAGCTGAAAGTTCTTCAGGAGTAAAATAACCGGCACAGCCATTCTTCCACTGAATGAACTTTTTACCATTAGAGAAGCCATAACCCTCAAAAAAGAATAACCAAGTATCGTCGTGCTGAACATATGAGTTAATTTTAATTTCATAGCGTAAGGTGCAAGGGGCTTTAGGATACTCATCGAAGAATGTAAAGTCGGCACCTAAAAGTCGGTAAACTCTTTCACCAACCACTTTATGATCAATCCCTACGTAGGAGATTAAAAATAAGTCAGCCTGACCAGACTCAATACAAACACAAATCGGAACACGTCCATCAACCAAAAACCAATCACCAGGTGCTACATCAAATTCAGTGACCACTGTTGAAGGCTTAAACTCATGCAGTTTTCCCTCTATTGCCATTACACGATCTACCAATAGATAAGGTGGGCTAGGATATCGAGTGCGAAATTTATATTCATCAACTACCGCATACTCAGGACCAAAAACATCACCCAGGCGACCCTCTCCAAAATTTAAGCAATCCTTACGATCAAAAACAGCGTCAGGATGGATTCCACGTCCGTATGGGAATGCTTCGCAAACCGTACCATGAGGCATACTATCTTTCAGTAAGTGAGCAAACTTAACTAAAGGATGAGAAGGGTCTACCCCATTCATATCCATTGTATTTTGTACAGGCTGCTCTTCAACAGGCAACTGACTACCTCCACCCAACAATGCTTCCTGAACAGCCAGACTATTCTGCATCTCTTCCAACATTTTGGAATGAATTTCAGTTACCCTTTGCTGAACCTGTAGGTGTTGCTCAAGAATGTTAGAGTTGTGATTTTTTATGTTTTTTTGACTCATAGTAAACTCCTGCACTACTTTAGCTGGCCGCCTGTATTTTTTTTGCCTCTTAAAAGAGTTTGGAACCCGTAAACTCTTCAACTCGGATTTAGTGGACTTTTCTTGCATCGAAACTTGTTTGTTAGTCTTCTCCATAAATAAGTCCACGAACTCATTTACATCCCAGCTGGCAAGTTTACCTCCCGCCGGAATTTGTAGAATTGCTCTCGTCTTATTACGATCTATACTGTTCTTCTCAGTAATAGGGAGAAACTTAGTGAGTGGCAAATTAAATCCTAGTACAGCCAGTTGACCCAGACCGAAAAAGAACTGTCGAGCCTCATCGCGTTCTCGTGTATTTAAGGAAATGAAGTGACAATCTGTTGCTTTTGAACCAAGACTACCTTGTATATGCCTTAATACGCTTGCTTGAGGACCAAGCTCCAAAAACACACGAGCTCCCTGACTATAAGCCTCTAGAACCATCGGCTCGAAACGAACCATTTCGACACAAGTATTCGTAATCGCCTCTGAAACACTTTTTTGATTCAATGGATAAGTTTTAGCACGCGCATGAGAATAAAATTTAACATTTTTTGGAACTGAAACAGAATGACTCCACAAATTTTCTAATTCCTTGCGCCATGGCTCTAGAAGATCAGAATGATAAACTTGTGGTATCGGAACTCTTATTGTGTGCAAAGAAGATTTATTTTCAAATTCTAACAACTCCTGAAGGCTTCCACCTATCATACATTCCGTGGGAGAGTTGACCATCAGAAGATGCAAGCGAGAAAAACTCTCCAACGCTTTTCGAGTCTGAACTTCATCGCCGGTAACTAACAACGTACCCCAATCTGGTTTATTAATTCCAACTTTTTTCAAGCACTCAAATTGACCCGCAGCCACATGCGAAAATACTCTATCCTCACAAGCACGATCATAATATTTATCTATATTCCAGACATCCAAAGCAGAAAGACAATTAATTTCACCACCGCTAAAACCAACAACATGTGCCGGTCGCAGGCCCAGAAAATTCTGAGCAAGATCTGTCATCAAACATTGAAAAAACGTAGTAGCAAAACTTATTTCGAAAACACTTAAACTATATAAATCGCATTGATCGGACCATAACTGATCGAAGCAACTTAAGGTTCGCATATAAGCTGTCTTGGATCGGACCCTTGATAATAACCCTGGGAACTGATGCAACAAACCCTTACCCATCTCAGGATATAAATTACCAAAACCGGGATACACGAAAGCCAAAGTACTATCATCTACGCTCGGACTTGTTCGCATTACAATACCACGTGGATCATTAAAGTCATCGCTGCGACTATGCAATAATTGTATGGCACGCATGCGCAAAGATTCTAAATCATTCGCCTTACCATGAATGGCAAGTCTGCAATCTCCTGAACCCGCCTCAAGTGAATAGCTGTCGTCCTTAAGTTTGCTTATAAGTTCAGACTTATTGCTAGCTTGATAAAATTTTAAACAATAACCCTCCGAACTTATTATCGTGCCCGAGTCTGACCATTCAAGATGTTCATTAGAGTACTCAGATATTGTTAGATGATACCTTCTCCCAAGAAGAGCATCGCTCACAAGCTTGATACTTGAATATTCAGATCTATTATTAAGTTTTGTAGTTAATTGAGAATCAATAAAGCGGAAACCAGAATGCATCAAACGAGAACTCATAGCCAAGTCAAAAAGACCTTGTGCAGAGCGTAGGTAACCAAGTGAAGAAAAAGGCTCTTGTTGTACTAGTAACTCCTCACTATACTCGCTGTGGTCGGGACTTTGAATCGATAAATCATCAATTAAGGCTAAAATTTGATGACCCTTGGCTATAGCAACATCATAGTCCTCCAGAAGAACCATAGCGCCACCCTCCAGATTCAACTGTTCAGTTCTTGCAGGATCACCTGCTAAAACTGACTTGAAGTCAAGGGTCAAATCGCTCGCTCCCACAAGCATACTGCTAGCTCGACCTGAGCGTATAGTATCAATGGCTAGTTGAAGGCTCTTTAACCCAGAACCATCCTCCTGAAAAACAACATAAGAAGGTGCCTGCAGATTAAACTCCGCGTTAATACGATTAGCTGGGAAATTAGGTATATCACCAACTACATCATCTGAATTTACCGCTTCACAGATTGCTTCTTGATAGGCAGTTAAAAGATCTATTCTTGATTCCTCATCTAGCGGCTGTCTTGAGGATTGCTGGAATAATTTAAATAAAGCCCTGGAAGCTTTGAATCGCAAAGTATGATTGGTGATATTCGGAGCAAAATTTAAGCCTACCAAGACACCAGTTCTAGAGTAATCCAAGGCCTCGCCAGATAGATTTCTTAAGCACACATCGCTTAGTTCTAGCATCATTAATTGCTGAGGAAGTAATCGTTCCATTTCTTTGGGAGAAATTCTAAAACGTCCAAGAGCGATTTGACGATCTCGAAGAAATTGAGAATCTGGAACATCAGCATTTACTTGTTCTGGCCATCTTTGAGTAGTTTCAGGAATAAGATGCTGTCCTTGAAGATGCGCTAATATTTCCTCCCAATTACGCCATTGTCCAGCTTCAACTTCTGCTCCAATTATGGCAATTTTCGTCTTCTTTGGCTGCTCCTCTGGATAATTTTTGTTTATCCATTCATTATTACGATATTCCTGAAGTATCACATGAGCATTAGTACCACCGAAACCGAAACCATTAACTCCAACAATCAAACTTTCAGCAGTTTCAAGTTTAGTTTCGTGAGAAACCAGTTCAAGCCAGTCCTGATTATCTACTACTCCAGGTCCTGGAGTTGTGAATTTAGTTGCTGGTGCCGCTCCATGCTCAATGGCTTGAAGCATTTTCATAAGACTTGCCATCCCAGCTGCACTCAAACAATGACCAAAGTTTGATTTTACTGATCCAATGCCCAGCTTAAATTTTCTGTCAGAGCGGTTAAAGACTTTTTTCAAAGTATTGATCTCAGTAGCATCCCCACGAGCAGTTGCGGTTCCGTGACACTCAACAAAACGAACCTCAGCTGGGTTTACTCCACTAATCTCATAGGCTTCATTCAAAGCCCTAACCTGGCCTTCATGAGAAGGAGCTAGAAGTCCTCCATCCTGCCCATCGCAACTTGTTCCCGTACCACGAATCAAACCATAGATTTTGTCACCGTCAATTTGCGCCCTAGACAGCTTTTTCAAAACTAGGGCACCGCCACCTTCACCCACAACGAGTCCATCAGCAGATTGATCAAATGGTAAACATTGTCCTTGCTGAGAATAAGCTCCCAACTGAGAAAATCCTACTTGTAAAGCCACCATTTCTGATCGGTTTACGCCCATGGCAATCATTGCGTCAGCGTCTCCGCGCCATAGTGATTGGCAAGCTAAATCTACCGCATAAAGTGAACTGGCACAGGCTGCATCAAGAGCAAAAGGAGTCAAACCAAGACCGAAAAATGAACTTGCAAGCTCAGCAGGTCTGGCACTTTGATGTAAATGATATAAGGATAATGGATCGCGAGTTTCACGAGAACGATTATTAATCTGAGAATCCAGCCACTTTACAATAGCATCCTCATGACACTCTTGGGCTGACTCAAGAGCAAAGGTCAGATTAGCTAAAATTAGGCCTGATCTAGACTTTATTCCTTCTGAAAGCCCAGCATCATCCAAAGCTTGCCCTAATATCCATAAGGTCCAATGATAATAAGGATCCAAATCGTCAATGAACGTTAATTTGTTGCGAAATGATTCTAAAACGATCTTATGGTCGATATATGAGCAGCGCGTAGAATATGTTTTATCAAGAGAGCCCTTAGTGCCTTTTATTTCTTGAGGATTAATACCCAAACGTTCTTCACTAACTTCTCGGAAACGATCTTGATTTTGAGAAATCACTTCCCAAAAATCTTTGGGACTATCTACATCTGGGAATAAACAGCTACGCCCTATAATAGCTATCGGTTCTCGACTCATCTATCCCTTTCCTTGACGCTTGCCGGCCGTAGTAAAGGCATTAAAACTTTCATTAAATATAGCTTTCCAGCCTCTCCCGTAAGCTAAAACATCTTCGTCATCATTAGTAAACCAGAAATCCACGCTAGTGCTAAACGCTGCTTTATTTAGTTCGTCTATTTTCAAATAGCAACGAACCTCAGAACCATCAAACGGTTGCAGCTGAACATACTCTTTGAGTTCTTGGGGAATCCCTATACAACCCTGAGTTTCACCAAGCCAGATAAGTCCTAATTGAGCCATTCCATCTAATACTCTAGGATCTGTTAACCAGTCAGAATAAGGCGAATCTACCACTAGGTCTTTAGGCACTGACGTTTTAATCGTAGCCACCAAACCATTATTACTTATACCTTCTATTGATCTCACGCATTGCAGACTAGGACCATGGAATAAATAGCGATCATAAGCATCATCTAGGCTTATTTTAAGTCTGTCTTTGTCTAATCCAGAAGGTGGATCTTCGGGCGTAGCATGGCTTAATCCTAAACGTACCACAGCTTCATAACTCAAAATTTTCTTATCTTTTGAAATTTCATAAGCCTTAATAAGTACAGCGCGCCCTTCCACATCACTAAGAGAAATATCCTCACATTCAAGATGTAGTTCACCCGGTCCATCAGGAAAACTTAATCCATGGTGCACCTTTAGATCATTAATAGAAGTAAGACTAAGATTAGGAAACATATCGGATGCTGCCTGAGCCAAAAACTCCAAACTCATTGCCATTGGCAATACAGGGTCTTTGAGTACATGATCTTTCAGGACTGGCTCTTCTTCAGGATCAAGACTAAGCATTACCCTCATTGGCGGCTTGAGAGAGTCATCTTCTCCTTGTGACAATTCAAGACCGTGTTTACCACCTAGAATTATCTCTCTAGTTTGTGGAGTACCATGTAAAACCTCATGAGTAAAAAAATCAGCTCCCACTGATGGCGGAATTAACACTACACCTTCTGCTTCGAATTTGCGGGCCAATTCAGGTGTCACCATTCCTCCAGCCAGTGCTCCCCAATCGATAGCCAAAAATCTACAATTCGAAAGGGGGTTCTGAAGGCAGAACTGTGAAAGAATTTCATTCGCCACTGCATAATCTGATTGGCCTACATTACCAAATTTACCCGCGACAGAAGAAAA
>CAZYUV010000125.1:0-9133 GCA_964650625.1 uncultured bacterium | reverse complement strand
ACGTCATGGTCATGGTCATGGTGATGGTGATGGTCATGGCCCGAGTCACCGTCTTTTCCACCACAAGCAGCCAAAAAACCCAAGAAAAATAAATTCACTGTTCCTCCAAATGTGCTTTATTGTAGCCTCCTGAAACAAGATCGTTAAACAAAAATTTCAAATGGTTCAATCGCCGTGCCAAGAATTTTTATTACGGAATTTCTAGCTCCCGAACGTGCTTCTAACTGCACCGTACCCGAAATATCAGCTTCACCAACAGGATCTAGATTCTGCAACTCTACATCATCTATTACAGTTAATCCACCAGCCTCAAGACTAATATCTTGAACAGTTTGGTTAGCATATCCTGGGTAAGTTAAAACAACGTCATACAAATACAAAGAATTCGATGCTTCGTCACGATAGGTGTAGGCTAAATCGGCAAATTCAAAAGCCCCATCGGCCAAAGTTGTAATTGATTTCCCAGTGCCCACAAGACTCACTTTAACTCCGGCATTAGAATTATGCCCCTCGAGTATAACTTTGCCTCGAATTCGCCCCGCAGGACGAATCTGAACTTCACGTTGAATGCGTGTAGCGGCGTCGACACTTAAAAACCTCCTTCGGGCCAAATACTTCGTGCCTGATATGGTTTTTTCTGCGATTAAATCGTACACACCCGGAGTAACCTTGGAAATTGAATAACTTCCAGACGAATCACTCAACACTGATTCTGAGCTGGCTAAGGTATTTTCAAGCCGCACAGCAGCTTGTTTTACTGGCATGTTATTCAAATCAAGAACTATACCGTCTACAATTCCTGGCGAATTATCTAGTAAAGGATGGTTGGCTCCTGTACAGCCAGATAAAAATGCTAAAATTGTACAGCTTAGTAGAAGGTAATATTGAGCTTTGCTTTTTTTATTCATAGTCCGTCAAAACACCCTTAATACGAGGTGAATTTGTTAATTAATGAAACCTACCTAGGAATTTATCGTACTTTCAAATGAGTGCTTTAATGATCTCACGCAGGATTCCTCTGCGCGAGTCAATGTAATGAAACCTCGGAGTTATTAATGAGCGGTTCATATTTTATTAAAATAATCCTATTTAGTTTGTTTTCCACTTTGCTTTGGGCTGCTCCAGGCGCGCATTTACACAGTAAAATCCAGGAAAAGCTTCAACTTTTAGCGACGGTGGATAATGAGGAAGACCGGCAGAGGATTCAGGCAGAAATTCTACAATTACAACAAGAAATAAATAAAGTAGCCGATGAAAGGCAAGGATTGACCCAAGGTAACGGTCAAGCCCAATCACCACTCAGCGGGATGAATAATCGTTTCTTGAATAGAGATACTTATTTTTACAGAGGCCCAGTACGAAACCCAAATGCTCATACACCATTTCTAAGTCAATCCTGGCAGCGTGGATACGGAGCCAATAATTTTGTTATGGAAGGCGCCCCTGTACCAGTTCTTAATCATAGAAACCCTTACATCAACGAAGTTCCTAATCCCTTCGCTCAGCCAAGAAGAAATCCATACACCAATCCTTGGGAAACAGGTTTTCGCAGTGCTGGCTATCAGAGACCTGGCAGCCAATACTTACATCCGAACCCCTTCATGTACCCAGGTTCACAGTTTAATCAGTTCCGACCAGGCCATGGCTTCAATCCCTATTTCAGGCATAGATACCCTGGATATGGCTTTCATCCAAGGATGGGAAATTACAATAACGGTTATTATCGCCCAAACCAAGTGGAGCTCAACAATAAATCCAATCAAATTGCCACGTATGACGCCATACAAAGATATAGAGCCGAGTTGAACCATGATCCCTATCAGGTGGGTTCAAACCACATAGGTGTGGAAGTAAAACAAAGGACCAAACTTCCTAATGGACAAATCCAGATAACAGTGACAACAACGGGTGGAATTACAGGACAAGGTAGAGCAAAAGATAGATATTATCTATATTCCAATACAGGATCATTTCTTAAACAACTGGAGCAAGCAATAACGGGTGGAAGTGACGCTCAACAGACTGTCATACAACGCTTTAATGTATCCAATGAACAGAAATTTAAAATTGATCGCTGGCTAGCCGAACGTGGCTACAATCAATATGGAGACCCACTGGGTACAATGTATACAGGCGGAAACCCTTTACATAACGTAACAGATGGCGGGACTCAAGAAGACCCTGGAGCTCTAAGATTTAATTTAATTCTTAGTAAACACCCTGAGCTAGTAAATCTGTTTTTGATAAATCCTAAATAAGACATAGTGAGAATCTACTGGATAGCTTCCTCTGATATAATATAAGAATGAAAATCGAATCAGCCACTTTGGCGGGACTCAACAGGGCCCAAACGAGACTTGGTAAAGCTGCGCACGCAACTGCCACTGCAAAATCTTCACTGATCGACAACAAATTTGAAATGATCAATTCAAAGGCTCAATTCGAAGCCAATTCAAAGGTTGTTTCAACAAGCAGTGAAATGCTTGGCACTATTCTGGATCTTAAAGCCTAATCTTGGTAATGGCTAGAAACAAAAAGTTGCTTACAAAAATTCAGACTGGTGTCGGTCTAGAATCCTAATCATTGACCAGACTGCAGACACCTGTACTTGTTCGAACGGGGAGCCTAGAAAAGGTCGTACTATCTCAAAATCATCAACAGTCCCCAAATCGCCTAACGATTCCAAACTTATTTTTTGATCGAAAACCTCACCGACCAAGTTTTTCAAACTACTTCTAGATTGTGTTAGAACAAAGTTTTCCTGACCAGAGTTCATCAAAACCTTGTATAAGGCTGATTTAGATTCATCACTTAATTCCGAAATTTTTGATTTTAATTGGTCAATCATGTCGATTCTTCCAGCTTGCGCTAACAAAAGTTCAACAGTCATCTTGAGCGCTGGATTCGTCAAGGCTGCCTCTAAATCTTGCTCTGCTTTTCTGACACCAAGTCTCATTAGTGCCTGAGCCGTCAGTATCTTCATAGACAAGCTAGTAGAATTTTTATTGAGATATTTGATACGATCCAAACCTTCAAAGATTTGTTTCTCAGCAACGATATTTAGACCGAGTACACGAATTCCATCTTCTGAATCATTGAGTAACTTCAGGTATTTATCTTTCAATCTTAGATCACTCAGTTCAATTAATTTTAAACTTGCTAGGAAGCGCTCTCTTGCGGTCGCAAATTCAGAGCGCTTTATTAGGTAAGAAACGGCTCTATCCCAATCTCCAAACTTGGCCATTGTATAAGCAATTGCAAGCTTAACAACATCACCGGATTTGGGGAAAATCTCCTGTAGAACTCCCATCATCTTTTTGTCACCTAAATCACCAAGTGCTTTTATAGCTTCGAACTGTATCTGCTGATTAGATCTTGTTGCTCGGTTGCGAAGGAAACTTAGTAAAACATGACGCCGCTTATCTATAAATTTAGTCTTTCGCTGCTCTTCCCACATTAAAACAACATCTAGTGCTTCTCGGAATTGAAGAGCTCTTAGATGAGTCTTGACTCTCAGGTCAAAATACTTATCAGGAAGACTCTCTAAATCGGTTTGCTCCATGGGCTTCAAAATCTCAAGCGCCGTAGAAGTTTCCATGCGAAGAAAATGATCCTCAGCCTTTAATATCTGAGGTAACAACGGGTGGCGTTTACTACCAGATAAACAACCGCCCAAAAAGAAAATTGATATCGTAAATAAAAATATCTGAAAATAAAGAGAATGTCTCATCCTTTAAAAACCATCGCCTGTTGAGCTGAGATTGTTAACAGAGTAAAACTAATTGACCTCAGCTTTTATAGTCAGTTTTAATCTCAAGTATTATATAATACGGCCTTATGAGGCCTGAAGTCCGATACTTTTTACTAATATGTCTTACTCTAGTATTTTGCGGTTGTGGAAGTAAAAAGAAAGATAAAGTCGAGCAACTCGGTTTTGTTGTAAAAGGCCCAGTGCACAACTCGAGGATTGAAGTTTATGAACTTAAAGGGTCTCCTCTCAACCGCCGCGACCGAATCGATAATAGTCGTACCGGAGCGGAAGGGAGCTTTTCTCTTCAAGTTGATAAAGACTATCGTGGATATCTGCTATATGAGGCCATCGGGGGAACCTATGATGACGAATTAACTGGTAACCTAGTTTTGGCAGACAAAGCGCAGTATCCACTAAGTGCTATTGTTTCAAAACAGTCTGATGATCTACCCAATGTATATCTCACGCCCTTTACTACTCTCAAAGTTCTCTTATCAACAAACTCTAGCAATCAATTTGTTATCCAATCATTTCTTGATAGTGAAGCTTTTGTAAATAGGCTATTTGGCTTCAAAGATCAGGGATCAGTCGAATTCAAAAAACCTGTGTTGTCTTCTATAAGCACTAGCTCACCTGGAACCGTTCCCTTTGATAGCTTTTTAATGGCGAAACATTTGGCAAGCTTTTCTCAGTTAAGTACTCAAGAGTCTACCGATGGCATATTAGACAGTATGGATGCTGTAAACTTTTTTCAGCTCGACATATTAGACGGTAACTGGGATGGATTAATTGGAAATTCTGGTGCTGATTCATTCGTTCCACCGGGCCAATTCATGAAAGCCTTTCAATCTGTGGCAACTAATATTGGGGGAATGTCAACATCCTCTATAGTTTATCAAAGTATAACTTCTACATTAATCACTACGACCAGTTTTGAAGGATTCCAAAGTCTAATCTCACCAATAACTACCGCAGAATTCGCATTAGAGAGTGCCAAACTCCTTCAATCAGTTACTGCACCAGATCAAATTATTCAATTAGCAGATAATTACTATTTAAGCTTATCTCAAACCCTATCAAAGGCTACTCTGCTGGAAAAATTCAATAATTCATTAGTACCTAGTTTAATGCATAAACAAACCTTTGACACCCCTCATTACTCGAAAGTTTTAGCCATGAATTTGAGTGATCAATCCATTATGGATCTAGTCTTTTTAACAACAAGCCCAATCACTCCACTACGATACTCTCTCGCTAAAGCGAGCAATGAGTTCAATCAAAGTGTAAATGCCATAGTTCTTAGCACAGCTACCACAGCACTCTCTGGAAGTCTCGTAAGTGGACAGTTTGTTGGATCTCTAACGAGTACAAATGATCTTTTATTCTGGGATACTGCTGGTAACATGAATTGTATAGAAGCAAATGCTACTACTTTCTCAACTTGCGCATTAACAATCGAAACTATTTATCAATTTTCCACCGTAAACGCGGTGGACATTAATCAAGACAAACGCAGTGATTTAATCTTCACGGGGGCAATAAGCCATAGCGTGAATAGTACTTCAATTCTAATCTACACTAATTTCGGGGGTAATTTTTTCAACTTGAATCAAATAATCGGAGATCCAAATCACCAAATCACCGCGAGTCTAATACAAGATATGTCAGGAGATGGCTTGCCAGACTTGCTTGTTGCTAGGAATAACGGTTTTCTAGAATATTATGAACAACTCTCTAATAATCAATTCGATTTCCTACACGCTTTGGACTCTGATGCACCAAATGAGGTGTCTTTCATTCCTTTTGAAACCAATGGAATAGCCCCCTTAGACGTGCTTTATGCTTTCGAATTGGAAAATCAGACTCAATTACATGGAATAAGAAAAATTTCTCGAGAAAAATTAGCAAAAACAACGACTAGCCTTATAATCGATGCTAAGTCATTGAGCTTCTTGGCCAGTCCTTATACATCAGATACTTTTGACGACCTCCTTTATTCTGATTTTTCAGCTTCACAAATTTTTGTACGTACGCATACTTCTTTGAAATGAGATTTAATGATCGACCCTAAACTAGTTTATACAAGCTTAAAAAAAGAAATTAGCAAAGTGATTATGGGCCACGAGGAAATGATAAACCAAGTGGTTATTGCTTTTTTCTGTGGAGGACATGTTCTGCTAGAAGGTGTTCCTGGACTTGGTAAAACATTACTGGTAAAGACATTTGCCAAAATACTAAACATAGAATACAACCGAATTCAATTTACTCCAGATCTAATGCCCGCGGACATTATTGGTACTACGGTTATTCATCAACTTGACACAGGGGAACGTATCTTTCGTTTTCGCAAAGGACCCTTGTTTGCTAATTTAATTCTTGCAGATGAAATCAATCGTGCAACTGCAAAAACTCAATCCGCCCTACTTGAAGCTATGGGAGAAGGGTTCATAACTGTCGCCGGAAAATCCCATCCTTTAGAAAAACCATTTTTTGTTATGGGAACTCAGAACCCGCTTGAAATGGATGGTACTTACAAACTACCCGAAGCGCAACTGGATCGTTTTCTCTTTAAGATTGATCTACCTATGCCCCCTCTAGATGTTCTAATGAAAATTGTTGATACCACCACAACAAACTTAAAAACTGAAATTTTTCCAGTAGTGGATGTACCTACAATTATAGAAATACAATCAAATATCAGAGATATACCTATTGCCTCCCATCTCAATGAACTGGCCTGTAAATTAATCTTGGCTACACAACCAAATTCCCAGCAATCAAGCCAGATCGCTCGCACGTATGTGGCCCATGGAGTTGGCCCCCGAGGATTACAATCTCTTATATTAGCCTCCAAAGCCAGAGCTTATTTTGATGGTAGACTTAACGTCAGTCAGGAAGATCTCTTAACGATGATTTATCCAACATTTCGACACCGGATCATACTGAATTTCGAAGGTGAAGCTGAGGGCCTATGCGGAGATGATATCATTGAAAAACTTACGAGCCAGATTGATAGATTACAGTAACTATGAACGATAAAAATATCTCCACTCTCAGCGTAGCCCCAAAAGGCAAAAACCTACACGAAATTATTGACTGGATCAAATCAGTTCAAGTAAGAGGAATGAAGTTCCCGCCAAAAAAAAGTAATTATTATGTTGATCTCGGCCTGTTTTTACTTTACTACAAGCGATACAAACCGGGAGTGTCACTCCAGTTAGTAGATTGCGAATTTTTAGGCCTAGTAGAAATGCATCCCACAGATATGGGGATAACGGTGCTTGCTAGATTCGATTTACCAGGCTCTGATACACCGATCGTTACTAAGGGCTACCTACTGACGGAAGTCTTTGGCGATGAACTTTACGATATACTTCCTGGAAAAGGCGAGTCAATTAATCTGGAAATACTCATACCCAAAGAGAGCCTGATCGAAATATCTAGTACTGAGTGGCAGGTTTCCACTATCAAAGGTAAATATAAAGAAGAGTTACTTCCACTGCGAATTCTAAAATTCTTACCTTGAAAGGAGTTTCTTCTGGAGACCATTTAAATGATCTCCAGCGAAATATACCTTAATAGGTGTTCACCAAAGAAGCTCCAAAGAAATATCTCTCTGCATGAGTTTGCATTGTCGCAATAATGCGATATTTACGCTGGCCGACTCTGAAGAAATCCTCGTAATCGTACACACCTTTATCCACACGATCATTTATGTGAAATAACAGCTTGTCATTGAGAGTCACTTTGACATAGTGATAAAAGTATCTACGCTTAAAAATTAAGGAACGACGACTCTTAGTTTCAAACCAAGAAGCCCATTGAAGTCTTAAAATATGCTCACGACCCTGCTCATCCTCTACAGTAGTTGTATAAGTATGAACCCTATTCTCTAAAGGGAAGTCATCCTCAATATTAAATTGGATAGACTGATCGACCGGTGGTAGTGGTTGACGATATTGCTCTCCATCTTCGAGCTCGCGAGCTTTAATTACTACCTTGTCTCCTTCGAGTCGTTTTTCATAACCCCACCATTCATCAGGGTAAGCATAAGTAACCTTATACGGCTCTCGAGAATACTGTCCACAATTACGATAATTGCGACAATCATTCGCAATAGCATCCATTGCCAAAAGACCAAGCATAGCTAGGCCAGCCATCCAGGCTTTCATGGTGTCCTCCTTCTACCAATAATAATACGAACGCTGAGCACGCCTACGAGAGTGGGTATACTCATCCTCTGTATAGCCATATCGACTACGAGAAGGTCGGTCTTCAAGGTAGATAGGAATTTTTTTGTAATAAGGTCTAGTATTTGTCCACTGCCAGTCATAATTTTCTGAAACAGCTCTTCGCCTTTGAGGGTCACTACATACCCTATATGTACCATTCACTACATATCTAGCTGTACCACCGTTTATTTCCTTCACTATGTTATTGTGAGTCCGGCAGGTCTTGAAACTAGGCGTTCTAGTGCGATGATAAGTCCTGTCATATCTATGATTTCCACGGTCAGAACAACAGCTAGTGTATTTTAGATGACGATGACTACTGGAGTCCGCCTGAAAAATAAACAAAAGTACCAAAGTTATTAATAAAATCAATTTATACATTGTGTTACCTCCAAAACTAGATGGATTTTAATGCCAGCAACTATCATTGCGCCTATGGCGTCGATACTCTCTACAACAATTTCGATCATAAGGTCGATAAACCACCCGACGGCTGTAATTGCGAACTCTGCGACGTTTTTGATTGTCACGGCAAGAACGCGCCACCTTAACCCTAGGCTTCTCATAGAAATTAAAAGGGGCTGACCGAGCGGTTAAAGCTGGCTGAAAATAAACCCAATTTCCAGTTTGAAAATGACGAGGGGCCTTGTAATAGGAATCCCAAGCTGAGACCGTTCCCACAGATACAAGGCAAAATAGTGAAAGCGTAATAAACCCTTTCATAAAATTTCTCCTTATTTATGCCATCCGTGGCCCTTATTTCTTCTCGCCCAGTATCCCTGGGCCCCTAAGCAGGTCCCCTGCAAAAAGAGAATCTTCTCTGTCTTCGCATCAAGATACTAGCACGTAAGATATAAGGTTTGTTGATCCTTGTATTTTCAAGGTTGAGACTTTTTATACTTGTTCTAGAATTTTTGTCCAGGTTGCCAAAGATTAATAAAAAAAGACCACCAAATAATAGTGGTCTTTTGAAGAATTACTAAATAGATCTAGTATTTAAACTATAAATCAATTCTGGCGAAAGCATTCACCAAAGTTTGAAGATGAGCCTCTCTATTTGCATCACTTTCTAGGTGAATTTCAGCTGCTGCCATGAATTTGTTGCGAAATTGCTGAAAAGACGCTCGCCGAGACAGGTATTTATCCTTTA
>CAZYUV010000124.1:0-9179 GCA_964650625.1 uncultured bacterium | reverse complement strand
TAGTACAAGGGCGTCAACTTCTTTATTGAGCATTTTTTTTATTCGAGTATCAACATTTCCACGGATGCTCGTGACTTTAAGATCAGGGCGTAGGTTAAGTAGTTGTGACTGGCGTCTGAGGGAGCTAGTACCTATTTGTGCTCCCGTAGGTAAATTTTCAATACTATCGTAAGAGGCACTATGTGAACTGACTAAACAATCAGTACACTTTTCACGCTTCATAAATGCGGCGATACACAAGCCTTCTGGATCGATAGTTGGCAAATCTTTAGCAGAGTGAACGGCAATATCTACAGAACCTTCAATGAGAGCTTGTTCGAGCTCTTGAGTAAAGAGACCTTTACCGCCAATTTCGGGAAGTGCTTTATCGAGCACTCGATCTCCTTTAGTGCTAATAATTTGAATTACGCTACTGATTCCCTGATTGGAAAGAGTGTTTTGGACATGGTTTGCCTGCCAAAGAGCTAGCTGGCTTCCACGTGTTGCTATTCGAATCGTTTTAATATTTTCTCCATTTCTTGTTCATTTAGAGTGGCTACCCCCATTCTGGCAACTACTCTACCAGCGGCTAAGTTAGCCGCTCGAGCAGCTTGCTCGAAATCTAGTCCAAGGCATAGGCATGCTGTAAGCACCGAAATCACCGTATCCCCTGCTCCTGTTACGTCAAAAACTTCGCGGGCTTCAGTTTCTATGAAAATCGAATCATCTTGATCGAATAAAGCCATTCCATCCTTACCCAAAGTAACTAGTAATGCATCTAGTTCAAGTTCAGAACGCATAGTCTTTCCCGCAGATTCTAAAGCATTCTTATCATCGCAGTCGATACCTGAGGCCGTTTCAAACTCTAGACGATTTGGTGTACATAAAGTAAAACCGCTATATTTTCCAAATTTACGTTCTTTTGGGTCAGCAGTTATTATTTTAGGTCTATCGATTGATAAATTACGAATTCCTTCAAGTAACTGATCCGAAAGTAAACCCTTTTTATAGTCACTAATAATTATGGCGTCGAAGGAGTCCCAATGCTCTTCTAATTTTGATAAAAGTTTGGTGCATTCCTCCTCGCTTATGCTGAGAAGTTCTTCACGATCAACCCTAACAATTTGTTGTTGTCCTGCAACTATTCTAGTTTTGATAGTTGTCATTCGCTCGTTAGAGGTCAGGATTAAATCGGTATCAATTTGACTACGATCCAGTAGTTCTAGTAAGTGAGTACCCCCCAAGTCAGTACCACACACTGCCATCATTGAAGTCTGAACTCCTATTGCAACTAAGTTGGCAGCCACATTGGCTGCGCCTCCTAGGAGATTGCGTTCACGGGTTACGCGGACAACAGGAACCGGTGCTTCAGGAGATATGCGATTTACATCGCCGCGGACATAACGATCCAGCATTATGTCGCCTAATACTAAAATTTTAGCTTCTTCTAGTGGCTTTTTCATAGCTTTCTTTTCCATTCAAGCAAGGGATTACATTCTAACTGCTTTGAACTTTTTTTAGAAGACATGACCATCGGGATAATTGTAATCTCATGCTACAATGACGTTCAAGAATATGGAACTGATTGGTCGCGAAGAACAAATAACTAGGTTAGAGAACTACATCCAAGGGAATATGGGTGGAAATTTGGTCGTTCATGGACAAGCAGGACATGGTAAGACTTTCCTTATTAAATCTTGGTTAAATAAGCAAAGTGCAAGTAAGCAAATCCTCGGCGTTCATTACTCTTTGCGAAGTGATTTTGAACCAGCTCAATACTTCTTGAAACAATGGATTCGGCAAATTGTAGCTCAATTACCAAACGACACTTATAATCAGTGGCAGGCTAATCTCAGGGAACGTTCCAAATTGCCTTATAGCTTAAATGAATGGTTGAATCAAGTTGGCAATCGTTATCAGGTCGATGGTTACATTTTTTTGCTAAAGATTAAGTCTCTTTTAAAGATATATTCGGGTAAAATTATCTTGTGTTTGGATCAATGCGAACTTCTAAGCGCAGAGGCTAGAGAATTATTGCGATTGATTTGTGAGTGGAAGCCTGAACGAATGTTTGTCATTTTGGGGCTGAGAACTCAGGAGTCTGCCAAGAAAGCAATAGAGACAGATTTTGGTGTCCAGTTTTTCTTCAAAGGCAATCAGTATCTCGAAGTTAATCACATCTCTCCTTTCTTAAAGGATTCATACAAAAGTCTTTATGGCATTGAATCTGATTTAGATGATACGAATTTCATGATGTTTGCAGGTAAACAGCAGCAAGCATGGGTTAATCAACGTTGCTCTGAATGTAGAGAGACCTTGGAGATTTTTGCTTTTTTAAGTTTTTTTCCGGCTGGAATTCCTGATGGGATCAACCCTAAGTATCAAGCGATGGAATCCTTATTGGCTCGTGAGCCTCTTTTTAGCTATTTACTCGATTCCAGTCATGATCTGACTCGAATTCAAGATTTATCCTTAATTACCGACCTCGAGGAAATCTATCCCGAAGTCTTTAAGTCCATGGAGATGCAGTGCTTGGAACTAGGGAGTCAGTTCTTGGACCCACATGCTCTATTAGAATTACAATTGAGGGTCAACGGCCGACCGTCAGAGGAATGCTTGCAAAATTTACTAAGTGAATATGAGAGTACCCGTTCACTAAATTTGCTGTTGGAGCTTTGTGATGCTATGTCCGACATTGATTGGGATAATGAAAAATTAGCTTCACGGTTAAATTGGAACTTAAAGATTCTGGATTTGTTAATCAACTATGATTCATCAAAGGCAATTTCACTAATCAAATCTTTGCCTCCTGATTACTCGAAGCAGTGGGAGCTGCTTCTAGAAGTATTATGGCAGTTCGGAGCTGAAAACCTCTGGTTTGACTACCTAAGGCAGATTGACTCTTTGAATGTTTTTGGTTCACTTGTTTTACAAGTTTTACTTAAGAAATCGATTAAAGAAGATCTGGCTGCTTTACAAATTGAGAAAATGTTCTCGGAGCATAAAGTGCTGGAGTTAAAGAACCTTCTGGCTTTGTTAAAATTTCTTGAGGATAATGAAAAGCCTCCCAATTGGGATCAAGTTCTAATTACATTACCGGAAATGGCACATTATGCGGAAGCCGGTTTTCACTTACAGCAAGATAAGGTTGACGAGTCACTAGAGCACCTTCAATTGGCAATCGGATCCAGTCTACAGAATGGTAACTTAAATTATTTACCCATGCTATTGACTCTCTTATCAGACTGTTATGGCAATCTCGGAGATTTTGATCATCAATTATTTTTTTACAGGGAGGCAGTGATTGCCCAACAATTCTTAAGCAATGGAGTATAAATGGATTCTAATTTCTTAGTCGACTTAGATCAAGATCATCCGGGTTTTACAGACCCAACTTATCGAGCGCAACGGGATCAAATTGCACGATTGGCCACTGAATTCCTTCAAGAGCGAGAGACCAACCCAAAATTAGAACTTCCTGTAATTGAATATGAAAAATATCAACATGAGCTATGGAATCATTTGTATACGACGATCCTTTCTAGATATAAAAAGTATGCGGTGCATGATGTTTACGAAGGTCTATTAGGATTAAAATTAAATCCTGAAAAAATTCCTACTCTTGGAGAAGTTAACAAGGCGTTGTATCCCAGAACTGGATTTAAAGTGGTGCCAGTCAGTGGCTTGGTTACTTCCAGATATTTTTTCAGTTGTCTTGAGAATCGAGAATTTTATTGCACACAATATATTAGGCATAATAGTAAGCCAGATTTCACTCCTGAGCCGGATATTTGCCATGATGTGATTGGTCATGTTCCACTTTTGATGGCCCCTAAGATAGCTACTTGTTATGTTCAATTTGCCAAAGCTGCACTCAAAGCTAGTGATGAACAAATCAAGAAGCTGGAGAATCTGTATTGGTTCACCGTTGAATATGGATTGGTTTATGAAGATGGTGAGCTAAAGACGTGGGGGGCGGGCAATTTATCAAGCTATTCGGATTTGCTACGCTGTGTGGATAGTGCTCAAGTTCAACATGTAGAGTTTGATATCGATGTGATGTGTGACACAGAATATGACCCCACGATTCAACAGCCATTATTGTTTGTGGCCAAAAGTTTAAATGAAGCGCTGGATGATCTGGGCAATTATTTCAAATTAGAATATGACATTGAGGACTTGGTATGAAAGTGTTTGATAATCTTCAAGAGCATATTCTGGACAATGGATTACGGATTCTCCTTTTGCCAGAAAAGGAACATCCGTTGGCTACTTTTCAGGTTTGGTATCGAGTTGGTTCACGATTTGAAGACGAAAGTACTCGAGGTTTATCTCACTTCATAGAACATTTGTTCTTTAAGGGCAGTGAAACGATGGAGGCGGGAGAAATTGACCGACGTCTTAATGAGATTGGCGCCTTCAACAACGCAGCCACTTCTAAAGATTACACTTTTTACTATGCGGTGGGGCCAGGTTCAGTTCTTGAAGATATGTATTCTATACAAACTGATATGCTTTTGAGGCCTCTTTTTGACCCCGGTGAAACTGATAAGGAGCGAGAAGTTGTGTTGGCAGAGATTGATAGGAGTATAGATAGTCCGCAAAATCAATTTTACTATGCTTGCATGCAGGAAACATATGGTGAACATCCTTATAAGCATCCTGTTTTAGGTTATAAAAATATTATTGAAACAGTTTCGGTTAGTACTATTCGTGATTACTACAATTCTCATTACCACCCAGAAAATATGACTGTTGTGGTGGTAGGAAACTTTCAGGCCCAAAAAATGCGGGAAAAAATTGAAAGAGATTATGGTTCCATTAAAAGTCCCAGCAACTTTAAAAGCATTGGAACACGGCCAGTAACTAGCTTACCTAGTAAACGAGTATTCAGTGCTCAGACTCAACGTAGCTACTCTGCAATGACTTTTTTGGGGCCTGACCGTGATAATGTTTATGACATTATGGCTTTGGACCTCTTGGCTACAATTCTTACTGATGGTAGGAGCTCGCGCTGGATTAAGTCATTGAAAGAGGAGCGAGAATTAGTGGAGGGTCTTTCTTTTGGGTTGTATACCTCTATCGAGAAATCACCGATTTTCATACATTCTGTGGTTAAAGAAGAGGTCTGGGCGGATTACCACTCGGCGCTTGAGGAGGAGTTATCTCGCTTGCGTAATTTTTATGTGAGTCGAGAGGAGCTACATAGGGCCAAGAAAATCGAAAAAATAGAATGTCGATATCGTTGGCAAAAAATGACTGATAGAGCTCAAAGTTTGGGTTTTTATGCAAGTATGAATCAACTGGAGTTTTGCCGCAAATATGAACAAATGGTTGATTCTGTCAGACTCGAAGACATCATCAGAGTTATTGAAAAATATATGAGTGAGGAACCAAATCGTATTCAAATGTTGCCAGAAGGAAGTTCAGAGCCAATGAACATTGCACCTTCCACGAAGTCGAGTAATTTTGAGTATGAAATTGAAGAACTGAAGCCAAGTTTACATCACATAAAATTCTCCTCAGGACTTCAAGCTTACTATCAGCAAAATGATTTGGAATCTACAGCTTCTTGTTATGTTTATGTGAAGAACTTCTCTGAATTGGCTAGTCGTTTTCCTGCAGGTACCGGAAATCTTTTACAAAGACTTATATCGAGGGGTAGCGTCAGTCTTTCTCAGGAGCAGATTACGCATATTTTAGATGGAATTGGAGCAAGGTATGGAACTCTATGCTCAGACTCTAGGACTCGTCGAGAAAACTACTGTAATTTTCTGCAGTGTCCTTCCGAAAGCTTTGAGCAAGCTATGGAAGTTTTTGGTAAATTTTTTAGTGAGGCGATTTTTCCTCAAATTGAGTGGGATAAATGCCTGTCCTTGATTCGAATGGAAATCCGTGCGAAGAGAGACTCTTTATCAAGCTATTGTATGGATCATTTACTGGGTAATTACTTTGGAGAACATCCTTATGCTTCGGCTTTCACCGGAGACTTGGAAAGTATTGAGCAGATTAAAAGAAAAGATGTTGAGGAACTTTATGCAATACTTTATACGCCTGGAAACATAGTTCTTAGTCTATCAGGTCCATGCGCTGTTGAAGAGATCTTACCTACGATCTATCGCCATCTAGAATCAAAATTGGGTACATTGGAACTCGAAATAGCCGAGTCAAAGGTTCCCCTAACGTTTCAAAGTAGTGTACTTGGTGAAATTATTTCAGTGGAAAACCCTAAGGAACAGGCCTATTTAATGCCATGTTATTCGGTGCCAGGTCAGAGACATGAGGATTATTTTGTAGGCTTACTAGTGAACGAAATACTTGGCGGAGGCATGAGCAGCCGTTATTTTCGAAACATGCGTGATGAGAAAAGTTATGGTTATGAAATTGGAAGTCGTTATCTAGCTTATATGAATTATGGCATTCTTTTTAGTTTTTTAGGGACAGAACCGGGTCGGGTAGAATCTGCCATAGAGGATTTTCGAAAAGAAATTATCGATATTCAGCAAGATGGTGCTGAATTGTCAGAACTCGAGAAAGCTAAAAAACTGGTAATATCCAAATATGCTTTCGCCCAAGAAACTTTATTTGATCGCACGGCACTCTTAGGTAACACTCTAAGTAAAGGATTATCACTAGAGTATTTGGAGCAATACGAATCTAATATTCAAGCAGTGAAGCTAGAAGATCTGGGAAAATTTGCCAGAAACTATCTTAAAGATCCATTCATTCAGGTGGTAAGCCCCCTCTCGAATTAGTCTGATCAATAATTTGTTTCAGATTTGAAGTATCATATTTTGTATTTTCTGAGACATTAAAGTCTCAAGCGGACTCTCCTGCAAGCCGATGAATATAGTGACGATTTGACCGGGGGTCTATATGAATTGGTTAAGAGTACAGAACTTGTTTTGGATGATGTTGGTTGCCACAGTGGTATTACCTTCGATTGATGCTTATTCATATTCTTTAAGAGGCGAGATGCGTAGCTACTACTTGGATGATATCTGGTCCGAAGAAATGTTTATAGAACCTGTAAAAGATTTTATACAAGATGAGTTTAATCGTTATGGTTATCGTCATACACCTAATAAGGATGACGCTCATGTAAGGATTCACGTTACAGTTCACTCTGTTAAAAATAAACCTGAAGGAATTCGTCCTTTTTTAATTTGGCCACTAACAGGTAAGCGACGTGATATTGGTGAAGCACGCCTTTCTGCGAGAATCATAGATAACCAAACAAATCGAGAGATTTGGGCAAATTCGATCAAGGGTCGGAAGTTGGAGAATCTAATACTTGGTTGGGCTGAAAGTCCACGTAGAGTTCGTATGAGAGCTTTTCGTAAGGCTCTTGATTTGCTGTTTGATCCATATTTCGTAAGTGAAATGCCTCTTTTCGATTAAATAAAATTTTTGTGTGGGCAGCAAAAGCTGCTCAAGCCTCAATCATTCTGGTAGACTGAAGTATGAGTCAGTCGGAATCGAAGCCATTTGGTGATTTATCAAATAACGAAGAAGAATCTCCATTTTATATAAAAATGGCGGAACACAACCTCAATTATGATGAAGACCCCAATAAACCAGTTCAAATAAAAGACATTGCTTTATGTTTTACCTCCTGCAAATGGGGACAGGGAGAGCAAGGCTATCAGCTTTTAGAGAACCTGTTTTTGAGTCTGAGCAGTTCTCGGGAAAAGCCACGATTTATTATCTTTTTGGATGCTGCAGTTTTTCTATGTACTAATGAATGCATGGTTGAGAGCGTTGAATGCCTCAAACAATTAGAAGAAGCTGGCGTTCAGTTACTTTTGCATGAAAAGAGTGTTCAAGAACATCAATTAATGACTTCCATTCAAGTTGGAAACATTGTAAAATTCCAGCAAATTTCTAGGGTCCTGATGGATGTTGGAAATTTTGTCAATTTCTAGACTCTTAGCTCAGCTGGCTAGAGCGCTACGTTGACATCGTAGAGGTCAGCGGTTCGAGTCCGCTAGAGTCTACTTTTAGAAGCCCGCTAGATATCTCTAGCGGGCTTTTTAAATCCTGAAGCCGTTATTGACTAAAAGTTATCATCTAATATTTTTTTGAGTTTACGGAGATTTCGAGTTGTTAAAGGAACATCACGTGAAATTTCGCTAACTTCTGACTCGAGTTCATACAGCTGTAGTACAGGGTATTTTTGTGTGGGTAGCTTAAGTTCAACATCTCGATTTGAGAAGACAACCATGGGAACCACTTTTACTCTGAAGCCTTTTTCTTTAATCATTGATTCAAAGATTCTGGCAGTACGTTCCACTTGATTGATAGGACTCTTGAACTCACGTTCGTAACTTTTTCCAGCTTCGCTTCGCTTGATTTGACACCAGCCATTACGTCTTGAAATTATCGTACCACGGATATTTTTTGTTTCAATTAGCACGATTCCCTGATGAGTCAGTAATAAATGATCAATTTCAAAATGCTGTCGATCATACTCCCCTCGAATCCCATGATAGACTTCGAAAACTTCTTCCATGTCGTCTAGGTATTCCGAGACAAGCCTCTCTCCATAGTCCCCAGATTTTTTAATACGCCTAAGGCGTCGCCATTCGACAAACCAGTCTTTATATACTAGGTAAATGATGACTACGGCCTGAACCGCAATGATTAAATCTCGTATCTCAAATTCGATGACATTTCTCCCTTTCCTGGGAGGAGTTTTTAGCACAAACTGTAAAGGGCCTCTTCCGATACCTCCCAGCATTGTCCCTGGGGTGTATCTTGAACCTGTAAACCTAATTGCAGCAATTGATCGCGTAAGCGATCTGACTCCTCGTAATCTTTAGCCTGTCGAGCTTTAACTCTAGCTTGTAAAAGGAAGTCTACCCTATTGGAATCCAGTTTCTTGCTTTTAACTAAACGCTGATAAATCTGTTTAAAGAAGTTCTCAGGTGATCGTTGTGCAAGTCCGAAAATGTCCAGAAATTGTATAGCAATTTCCGCTAGTTTTTCGAGACTGTAAACTTTCTGTCTAGGTTTGACTCCCTTACGATCTAAAATCTCATTGATCTGACTAAAGATTTCCTGGATCACCACAAATGCTCGAGGCATATTAAAGTCATCATCCATCGCATCATGGAATTGCTTTTGGATTTTAGCAATATCTACATCGGAGAGAAATTCCTGGGGGGCATCTTGAACCGTATTTTTGATTTGATTTATAC
>CAZYUV010000123.1:0-9185 GCA_964650625.1 uncultured bacterium | reverse complement strand
TACTAGCATCTGCAGGTGTTTTCCGCCTAGGCTTTGAAAAACGCCCTGATCTGTGTATCTCTCACCTTAGCGAACGTTCTTTTCTGCCTGCGGTAGGTCAAGGTTCTATCGCAGTTCAATGTCGCCAGAATGATCAAAATCTCTTTAAGTGCCTCGTAGACACATCTACTGAGTATCGAATCATTGCTGAAAGAGAATTACTGAGAAGGCTAGAAGGAGGCTGTAGTCTTCCACTCGGTGTTCGATCAGAGTATGTGGGCAATGAACAGGTCAACCTATGGGCCCGCTTACTGACTATTGATGGCCAAATGACCGTAGAATCAAGTGGACGTGGTCATCCTATCCAAGCTGTGGAGCAACTGTTATCCAATATGGATCAAAAAAAATTATCGCAAATAAGGAGAACTTTAATCTAATGCTAAAGCTTCTCATATATCGTGACCGCGAACAGGCTGAACAAAGCGCAAAATATTTTCATAAACTGAATTTTGAGATTCTAATACACCCGTTAATTAGATATGAAAGTCGCTCATTTCAGTTGTCAGATCTTCATCGAGATTGTGAACATATTCTAATCCCTTCGTTGAATGCAGCCAGCTTCTTTTTTGACAACTCTGATATGTTTGATTTCTGCCAATCTCGTGAAATACATTGTATTGGAGAAAAATTTGCTAAATCTTATGGTGCCGATTTTTCACCGATCCAGACTCATCAGTATTTTTTACAAGCTATTAAACAATTCGCTGAAATGAATTGCCGCACAGTACTATATCCATGCAAACAAGGATTGGCTCGCAAACGCCAAGCAGAAGCTCTTGAGGAAGGTATATCACTAAGACCAGTCATGTGCTATGAACAATTTCAGGACGAAAATGACACTAAATTTCAAGAAATTCTAAGCACTGAGTCGCAATTAATAATTTTATGCCTCTCTGAAAGTCAAGCGCAGTTACTAAGCTCATATGAATATGGTAATCACTTAGTTGCGTGCTTAGGACAGCGAACGGCAAACCACCTAAGGAGTCTCGGGATTCCGTCATCGCAAATTATAATCGCTGAAAAACCTAACCTCGAGAGTCTCTCCAATGCAATTAAAAATACTTTTGCTTAATATTATATTAATCTGGTGCCTTTCTCATGCATGCTTTTCCAAAGAAGAGCCCCAACTAAGTAAAGCTTCGTTCAAAAAATCTGATGCTACGCAAACTCCAATACCCGGTTTTCACTTTATAACTGAGAATTGGACAAGTGTAAATAAAAATCCTTATTTACATAGTTTTCAGAAAAATGACGGCCTTAGCCAATTACACCTTGGAACAAAACCCTTTTTTGAAAGTGTAGTTCCAGCGGCGGAGGAGTTGCACAGGACTTTCTTTCAAGAGATAGCTTCTAATGTGGCACTAGACTGGAAAACTCTCGGGATTCAACCGGGAGATCAAAGATTACACAAACCTGAAATCATAGAAGTTTGGTCAAATCGCAAAGTAGCCATAGATATCATACCAGTTTTTATCAATCTACAAAGACGACATTATGCAGTTGCTACTTTTCTGTATCGTAACTATCCTGTCTACTTTACAAGCAAACAAATCAATGATCGTAACACTCTTAAAAAACATCTCACATCCGCATTTCATCTAGACTAACTGAAAAGAAGGGGAATCATGGAATTTTTCGAATGGGAACTAAATAGTGGTATTGGAGTTTTAACTTTTTCGAGAGAAAAGGTCTTAAATGCGTTGAATGAAAAATTATTGATTGAAGGCTTAAGTTTTCTTGAAGACCAATCTTCTAATCCCGAACTCAGAGTCTTGGTAATCACCGGAAAAGGTGCTAAATCTTTCGTAGCAGGTGCAGATATTGCCGAGTTAAGCAAAACTGACACGGAAGGAGGCCGCCGAATTGCTAGATTAGGACAAAATTTCATGAATGCTATATCTCAATTTCCCCGTCCCGTAATAGCAGCAATCAATGGATTTGCTCTTGGAGGTGGGCTAGAGGTAGCAATTGCAGCAGATTTACGCTATGCAAGCTCAAAAGCCAAACTGGGTTTACCCGAGGTCACACTAGGTCTTATACCAGGGTACGGAGGCACTCAAAGGCTTGCTCGTCTAATAGGTCTAGGAAAAGCTAATGAATATATCTTCACGGGTGAGATGTATAGCGCAGCGCAAGCATTGAAAGATGGTCTCATTCAAGGAGTATTTGAGCCCGACGAACTCCTGCCAGAAGTACTCCAAATAGCAAAGAAAATCTCTAATAGAGGTCCACTGGCACTTCAAGCTGCAAAGAGAGCTATTAACTTGGGAATGCAATTAGATTTAGGATCTGGATTAGAAGTCGAAATATTGGAATTCGGCAATGTATGTGGCACCAAAGACATGCAAGAGGGCACCGCTGCATTCATGGAAAAACGCCAAGCAAAATTTCGCGGCCAGTAGGCCAAACTTAATCTAGAAACTCATCCAGTGGTTCTTCTTGATCAAGCTCGATTTGAAATGACCGTTTCCATTCTTCTAGTTCATACAGAACCCCAGGGGAGTGCTTAGACCAATCTTCTAATAATTTTAAAGATCTTTCTCTTACTAAATCGAATTTTTGCTGCTTGAATTGAGAACGGATCAAAGGTAAAAATCGTTCGTCTCTGGTTTGGTCCATACAGAAAACTAGTGTTAAGCGTGGAGCCTCATTATGAGATTTACCCAGTTCATCTAAAGCTCCATAAATTTCAGCAAAACATTCATCACTGTATGCATTGTAAAGAGCTACACATGCGTTACCGATAACACGGCTGCTTGAATCTTTTAAACAGTCTATTAAAATGTTTTTATCTGTTTTTGAGTCAAGCTGAACTAGCGCCTCTAATGCATTTGCCCTTATTCGCGCATCTTTCTCAGTGACACAATTTTTAAGAAATTTAATAATTGAATTATCGAAAGATTCTAAAAAACCTATTTTTTGGATAGCACTAGCTTTTTGCCTTTGATCACCAGATTGATATTCCATCAGCAAAGCATCAAAATTCTGAGAATGTTCCTTCTCTAAATGAATTTTTTTCCTTTTCTCAACTAACTCACTAGACTGATTTTTTGCTCCTACCTGAGTTAGAAGTTCTTTTGCCTCATCAAGTCTTTGAGACAAACTTTCTATGGAGTTCCAAGCAGTTTGAACAACCAATCGGTCATCATCACCTATAAGTACCTCACAGCAGCTAAAACTAATTCTGTGAGGTATTTTGCCACACCAAAAAGCTACACTTAATCTAATCGTAGGATCCGAATCTTCCTTTAATTCTTGGATCACATCAAAAAGTATTTTGGGGTCCCATTTAGATAGTAAGCTTTGCACTATGGCAACTAAATTAGGTCCCAATTTATGGCTTTGAATTAAACTACACCGTACAGCTTCATGATTTTTCAGATTAGCTATTGCCTCCAAGGCCATTCGCTGAACTTCGCGGTCAGGAAATTCAAGATAGTTTTTCAATCCGGCAAGGGATGACTCACCGAAACTACTTAATAATCGAATATTACAAATTTTTAGATAGCTATCATCAATTTTTTTTTCAATCTCTAGCATTGTTGGTAAAAAGTCTCTACGACGATTTTTGACTAAAAAAGTGAAAGTTTTTTTTACAGTTTCAAGATTACTACTATTCAAATTAGCTAAAACTTTTCGTTGTTCATCATTTAGATTTGACTCCACTTTCTTATGATGATTGTCATCAAACCAGTCCGCATTCTGTAAAATCTCCTCAATCTGATGAATTATCGAGGGAACATTTTCACAATCTATCCAGTTTTCAAGAATACGATATCGGTCGGGAATCGCTGAATCAGAAATTTCGCGTACTGCTACCTTGCGGACGTCGGGGTCATTGTTTCTTAATGAAAGTATTAATCTCTTTCGTAATTGATTCAGAGCCATTATCTGAAACTAAATATACAATACGTAGCAGAAGTAGACAAAGGCTGCTATTGTCAGAAAAGGAGTGATAAACTCCCCGCTATCTAGCCTTGCAGACTGATTAAGACGCTCAGCAGGACTAGCCGGGCCCTCCTTACCTATGGTATTTATCCAGTGGTTAGAACGAGATGGTGAAGACTCTGAACTTGAGCATTCATCTTCAACAATGTCAGATTCAATAGGCAACTTCAGAGAAGACGTCAGAGTATCAATTGGTTTGACCTGGTTTGAAATTTGTATATTCGTATGACTTTCTAATTCTTCGCTCAAGTTTTCAGGGTTGGCAGATAATTCAGCCCTTTTCTCTAATTCGCTAGCTTCATTAGGAAACACTTGGTCCAAATACGCCAGATCAGTTCTAAGTTGTTTTCTGCGATTCTCCTTCTCCAACTTCTCTCTCTTTTGGCTTTCCATCTGCTCTAGTCGAGCTAAACTAAATTCTTTATTTTCTGGACGCAAACCTTGTACAGAAGAATTTGTTTGTTCATTTGATGCAATCCCACCACTTAAACGTAATTTTTGCTGAGGGTTAAGTACCCCAGATGATCGTGGATGTGAACCTATTGAAGGTAATCGTGTATTTAGCTCTGAATTCAAGCCCTGTTCTTGCTCTGTAGGTTTGAAAATTGAATTTTGATCTATTTTAGTAGGTACAGTCTTTTTAGTAATTCGCATTTCAGTTTTAATAGATTCTTTATCCGAATGTGCTTTACGCTTTAACTGTAATGGTAATGGAACTTTTTCAGAATTGAGAACAGCCGGTTTTGTTTTAGTGTCATCAATTTTACTTAAACCACTGGGAGCGATTTTCTGAATTTTTTCCTGAAGCTTTGGACTGAGTTGTTTTCCCTGATTTTGAGAGGTAATAACATCCGCTGATTTTTGAAGGGGATGTTTAATGAACTCGTTTAAATTGAGAGGCGTCTGTATGGCTACTTTATGCGCATCTGGCATCACTAATCTTGAATGTGCCAGAGTCGTACTTAAGCGAGTACCACACTGAAAACAAAAGCGAGCTTGCAAGTCATTCTTTGACTTACATTTCCTACATACTTTCATAACAAACCTTCCGAACGTCGAGTTATAATAATTTTCTCTAATGGTTTACTACTCTAAATCGAGTCTGAAGGAGATTGTTTTAACAAAATTGCCTTATTTAAGATATATTTTGTAATTAATTTAGAGGCGATTATTTAGATAATCGAATAATTTGATTTCCTCACCGGTGGTTTTATGCCTTATAAAATAATCAGTTTTGTGCTTACTAGAATGAAACTCTTCGTTTTTACTTATTGCATTTGCTGACGAAGAATCGCCCCAGGTAGATTTCTTGAACATTTCCAGAAATTGTTTATCACTAGTGGCACCATGAGTGAAATAATAAGTAGTTAATTTATTTTGTAATTCAATATGCATCGTCTCAGGTTTCCGCTCTACCACCGTATATATTCCTCCAGCGGTATTATAACTATTGCTCCTCAACACATTGGCCCCATAGTGAAATGAATAATCAGTAGATGAGAAAAGATCATCTAAGATATTGCCAATTTTAATAATGGTAGTGCGGCTGGGAATGGGATTCTCACTTGCAAATTGAAGGTATTCTTCAGGAGTTGGGTCACGTTCCAACAAAACTTGAGTAGCTAAAGTAAACTCATGCAATTGACCTTCCAAAGAACTCAAGAATATCTTTAGAAAACCATTTGCCAAGTTCTCATCATATAATGGTTCATCCAAACTGACATTATCGAACATAGGATGATAAAGGTGTTCCAGAATATTCACTCGTCCTTCAGAATCGAAAGGATCTTCTGAGTTGAGAATATCCGCTTCTGTTCTATCTTTGAGTAGCTCAAAATGACCTTCTTGTATAATATCCGGCTGATCAGATTTTGGTAATTGCCCGCCCTCTGGCTTTGCTTCAGTAGACGAGTCTGCCTGTGCTTCATCAGCTATTTGATCCGAATCAGTGGAACTACCAAGTATCTTTAAAGTTTTTGAGAGTCCAGCAACATCAGAAATATCTCTAAGCTTAAACGACGAAGTAATCGGTGGCTTAATGATTGTTTTAGATTTCAGCAAGGTTCTAAGCAGTTCAAAGTCTGCTGATTTGTCCATGATTAAATTTCGAAATTGATCGATACTTAAATTCTCTGAACTTTCAACCAAGTTCTCTTGCTTAGCATCTAATTCAACCTTAGTCTGAGGCGGCAAATACTTTAAAAGATTCAAACTTTCTTTGCTCAATAAACTTGCTTTTCGTTTATCTGTAAGAGGTTTAATTTCTTTACTAAATGCGGCATTCAGTTGATCAATATTTTGACCGGAACTTATTAGTTGATTAAATAATTTTAATTTAACTTCAGATAAAAAAGAGATTGGCTTGTGTTTAGGGGGTTGGGTAGGAAAACTTGGATACCCACCTAGAGTTTCATTGGCATTGATGGCTACACTCAGTCGTTTAAGATTTCTAATTTTCTGATTCAAGTAATCAAGTTGAGCGATTCCTTGCATCAAAGCAGGCTCAGATGGAAAATCTATATCCTCCACACGGTTGGTTTTTAAAAACTCTAATAATGATCGAATCTTTGAAGGTATAACGCCATTATCGACAGTAAAAAGATGCCTAAATTTAGGTTCACTAATAAATTCCAACAAATGGGCTTGATTCAAGGGACTTTTAGCTATTACAAAAAGAGCCTGTTGTTTGTCAGAGGGAGGTGTAGGGGAATAACCAAGATTGCCCTTAATAATTGCAATCACTTTTTCCCGGCCGCCCTCACGTGAAGTTTTTCCCGTGTAGAAAACGCCTTTACTAAGTAGAAACAAATGAGAAAATTTTTGATTCTCATCAATCTGCGTCAAATAAGTTTGAAAAGCACCATAACCGGCTTGACCGGTATATCTGAACTGCTTTCGCAAACTCACATTTAAACTAGGCTGATACCATCTTTCCTCATATCTTGGAGACTCATGAAGCTTACCAATCGTATACTGAAATCCTGATTCACTCAAATAGTAAGCTCTCAGGTCTTGTTCATAAAGAACATCGAATTTACGCTGTGATCTGACCGTTGAAAGATATAGCATAACCACACCCATTCCCACCATCAGGCCAACTAGAACGAGTGCTATTGCTATTCCTTTTTGTTTATTTTGGAATCGAAACACTATCAAAAAACTCCATGATCTGTTCACGATTTTCAATCAATTCATATTTCAGGTAGATCTCTAATTTCTGCTGCTTATTTGACAAAAAATGTGCACTTTTTAAACGAACTCTTTGACCAATAGCCCTCACCAAAACTCTGGGTAACCCACCACTTCCTTGGTTATCACGGGTAACAAAATTACCTGAATCATCAAAATAAAATTGGTACCTTGAACCGTCGGCATGTTCTGTCACAAAATACTCCCCCGAAGGTTTATCAGGGTTTGGATACCAAATCTTACGAGATTTCTTAGCTTCTTCATGCATAACCATAGCAATTCTCTTACATTGCCCATAAGTCGCAATTTCGTCCATTTTACCCACACTATATTGACTGGGTTTAATTAAAACTGAGTAAACAGCAATCAATACGGTAGTTAAGATTAACAACGCAATAAGAATCTCTAATACCGTGAAGGCCGCATTACTCGGATTAATCTTCACCTTTTTATTAATAGTCATCGTAATTGGGGAATAATGGATATAATCGTTTGCATACTAACTACCTTAAATTTACCTTCCCTCGTTGCATACTTGATTTCGACGTGAGCCATTTGAAATTGTTTAACATCTTTCAAATCTAGGGCCTGCTTCATAAAGACTCTACATCGAAAATCTCGTAAATCACGTACTAGGTTAGGGTATAACTTTTCTGACAATCCTCCGTTCTGGCCATCTAACGATTTAAAATACGGGCTCAATGCAATACCACTATTAGGAACCACTGCTCTAAAGTCATCATGTTGAGGGATCGTATCTAATATTCCCTGATATGAAAATGCGGAAATATCTTCTATTACTTTATGCGCCAGTTGATTTGCCATAGAATTTCGGCGCAGTGCATCAAATATTAGATTGCTGGAAGAGAACACGCGAAAGATAGGCACAGATAACACCACAATTATTATGGTGGCTATAACCACTTCCAAGAGAGCGAGTCCCTTCCTATTTGAAAATTTTAAGGTCATTTACTGAAAGCTACCTTGAATAGGTTTTGGTTCGATGCCCAACCCCATATTCGATATAAGTCTTAAATTCTAATTCACCTTTTTGATTGAGACCAATCGGATACTTAAAGTCCATAGGACTATCAAAATTACTTATTTTTATAGGGGTATCCACACTCGAGCCAAGCTGTGTTTTTCCATGCAACATTATAGGGGTATCCGCACTATCTTCTAGCTCTGGACTTCCAAGCGGCATCATGGAAGTATCTGCACTATCTTCCAGCTCTGGACTTCCAGGCGACTGGCGAAATTTTCCTGATAAAGTTGAAGGGTCAATAAGACCATGATTTATTTCAATCTGTTGAATTTTCTTCAAGATAGTGGGCTCTTTAAGAGATTGCTGAATATTTTGGATCTCTGTACCATTTTCTCCCTCTATCATTGTCACAAAAGTTTTATTATCTACAACAGCAACCTTGAAGAATGTTCCAAGAACTCCGGCTACTGCCACAGGAGTTTGTACGGCAAATCGGGATCCCTTTTTTTCAATGAAACAATCCATAACTCCCTTTTGTAATTCAGTAATTACTTGAAATTTTGTCTTAGCAGAAGGTTTCTTAATTATGAGCCTTGTTTCGGTCTGCTTATTCCCTAGGTAAGCATCTCCATGCCTGTAAAAATGCAAATGTAAAAACGAGTTTTTGGCTATTTCGATCATATCCATGGAAAACAAAGGACGATTATCGATATCAGCAGTTCTTAATGTGACAAACTCATCCGAACCGCCAGGATAATACTTAACTGAACCCGAAAGATTTTTAATAATACCGATCACCGGATTTTTATTCAGCGGATTTTCACAGCCCACATAAAATGTTAACGCTGTAATTATCAAAATAAACGTGTATTTACTTTTCATCTGACTCCTCAATTCGCCAAAAAATATTAGTTTTTAGATTATGGAGCATACAAGGTTAAAATCTCGCATGATGCTATACTCGATCCGCAACTAACAAAGGATATAACATTATGAAGAGGGCCTACAAAGATCTGCAAGAATT
>CAZYUV010000122.1:0-9224 GCA_964650625.1 uncultured bacterium | reverse complement strand
CTCCTAAGGATTTGGAAGTTGGTGCTGAAGTCAATGCTAAGGTGCTAGAGTTCTCTCATCGTGATTTAAAAGTTTACTTGTCGATAAAGCAAGCAGACCGCGAACTAGAACGAGGCGCACTGGAGCAGCATAACAAAACTACAGAAGCTAGTACTTCAAACGAAGGTAAAGAAGTACTTGGTGATCTAGCAAGCCTCAAGGCTGAACTAGAAGCGGAAGAGCGAGAACGTCATGCTGCCACTGAACCTAAGAAAAAGGTTACAAAAGCCAAGGCTACCAAAGCAAAGGCTAAGGAAGAAGCCCCCAAAGCTGATTCTGCAGAAGCTGGCGCAGAAGAGTAATCTTGATTTTTCATAGTTTTTGTTTCTAATCGAAACTTGAAAGAGCCTCCCTAGGGAGGCTCTTTCTGTTACCAATACCTTATTTAAATCGCCACCTGGTGGTGAGATCGAACCACTTTAGTAATCGGGCGAGTTAATGTGGTAGAACATTTTCTGCAGTTTCTTAACTCCAAATCCTGATCCATATACTCTAAAGTATTCAATAAACCTATATATTTAGTCTTCAAAACAAAAACCTCTTCAGTTGAATATATTTCTCCGCAGCTACAAATCTTGAAATGTTCTGATTTTACTCCGCTCATAACATCCTCACCTTGGCTAAATGTATCAGACAAAAAAATGACTTCCCCTTAGGAAGTATCGACAAAAAATCGATCTGAATTAATGTTTTTTGACTAAGCGGTAAAAAACTGGAAAATTAGCCTTCGCATGGACTGTTTACACCAATGGACCCTTAGGTCAACCAAATTAGAGTGTTTGAACCCCAACTTTAGCGCCAGACCGCTTGCGCTACTCCATTCATCTAAACCACTGGGACCTCGAGGTAACAATAAACAATTTCCGGTAACCGGAGATAGCGTTCGCAACAGATCTTCTACGGGACCAACTGCACGAGCTGTAACCAGGTTTACTTTATTATGAAGCTTTACATATTGTTTCGCATTTTTAGCTTTCCACGAAGAATGCTCGTAATTTACTTTGAGATACTTCAGATTCAACTGCCCCAACATCCAACGAATCTGATCCAACTTTTTTCGACGTGCGTCAACCAATGTCAATAATTCGAAATCTTTGAGAATAGCCAAAGGAACACCCGGAATACCACCGCCAGTACCAAAGTCTAATAAACTTTTATAATTGTCATAAGAAAAAGAATACCCTCTTAGAGAGTGCAGAAGTAGGGCTGAATCTATAAGATGCTTCATTTGAAAATCTATCGAACTTTCAATTCGAGTCAGATTCACCTTTTTATTTGCCTCAATGAGAGTTTGTTGAAATTTTTGCAGTACGTTGATCGTTTCGGAACATGCAGACGGAACAAGTTTCTGTATTGCTTCTTCGAAAGAATCAGGCAAGTAAAGCTCTTGAAGATTAGTCATAATTTATTAATTATCTAGGATTTAAACCAAATTTCATTCTCAGTATACTTGTAGTAGCCATGTCAGATATGGTAGCAAATAAATGAGAGGATACACATATGTCATTTCATAACGATGGCCATTACGGCAACTGGACTTGTTATTTACACGGAGATGCGAGTCTCGCATGCTGCATCCAACTGAACCAATATGGGCCGGAACATCGTTCGGGTCGGGTGGGTACTCGCGGATTCGAAAGCCCTGAAGAAGCCTTTGAATATCTGAATACAACCCTTTCTCAACCAGTGGAAAACATTAAATTCTTTGTTTCGAGCCCCGAGCAATTTTGGCTCACTCAATGTGCCTCCGGACCGAAACTACCCCTAGAGAAGCACCAGATAAGTAGAGGACTAAGGCCCATTCAATTTACACCATTTTAATAAGAATTCTAAATAACTTAGCTAGAACTCACTTACTCGTAGCTTCGAAGTCTTTTACGCAATTCATTCTCTCTCTTCTGCTGAAATTTTTGAACTATTTTTGCCCATGCACGAAAATCTTTGCGTTTGCGCAATCTCACTTCACGATTGGATTCAATACATAACTCCATAGAAAGCTGATCACTAGGACGTAATTCCATCAGTTGACATGAATCTTTATTCAAAGACAAAAGCTCTTCAGGTTTAAGCTTCTTAACATCTACTTCAGAGTAAGAATTCATAGTTGACTCCAAATTAGTTTCGACACGCTCGGAAACTTGCTTCACCATCTCCTGAATATTAGAGTCACCCGCAAATTTGCGCTGAATCTCTTTTCCCAGTTCAAGAGATTTGGACGCATCCAAGCCCTCCAAGGCACTCATTTTAGATGTCATCGATTCCAGCCACTCACTCTTCTGCTGCGAAACTTGCTCTTCAACTTGCTGCTGCACCATTGAATTTACTTGCCCCATAATATTTTGTTCGAGTTTTCCTTGGTATCCTGTATAGCCGCTGGAGGTTACTCCGCCAAATTTAAATTTTTCTGCTTGATCACTCTTTCCTTGAAAACTTTCGGCTTTGAAACCTTTGCACATTTCCATGAAATCCCCTTCAGAGGGAAATTTTCTTGCCATCGCGCACATTTTATTTACTTTAGCCTTCAGCTCTTTGGGACTTAAATCAGCAAACCCTTCCATATCCTTAGTCATTTGTTCGCGAATCCTTTTAATCTCCTTCTCTAAGACAGCATCTTTCATTTTTTGAGCCTCAGGATGATCAGGGTACTTTTTGAGAATCTGATTAGCCTGCCTACGAGCAATAGATGGTACCGAATCAAAAGATTTGTAAGCCTGTTTCATTACTTTACGAGTAATATTTTTCTTGATCATTTGTGGATCAAACATAGGACTGCCAGTCTTACGCATAATACGATCGGCCTCCTCATAAAACTCGAGACCTTTTATCGGATTTTTACGTGTGAGGTTTTCCACATCTTGCGTGATCATACGCTGTAGATCCATAGGACCGGGGAAAGAACCTCCCATACGATAAAAATTTTCATATTTCTTACCAAGATACTTACTCAAAACTGGCTGCCAAGCTTTCCAGGTAGATAAGTCGTAGGCCGAAATATAGCTGCATTGAAAAATTAGTAGAATAACGTAGATTAGAATCTTCATATATCCAATGTTAACCACATTGAATCAAGATGGGAATCTCAAGCCCCAAAAAAAAATCAAAATTCTGAATCAAAATGTAACTGGAAAACTCAGAAAAAATTTACAAATCTAAAGAAAGAAAGTAAAAATAGAGAGCGGGTGAACAGAATCGAACTGTCGTAGCCAGCTTGGAAGGCTGGTGCTTTACCACTAAGCTACACCCGCACGTCGGTCATGCAGGATTCGAACCTGCGACCCCTGGTTCCCAAAACCAGTACGCTAGCCAGACTGCGCTAATGACCGCACCCAGCAAAAGCCTATGCTTTCACCGAAATAGAGGAGGGATATTATCAAAGAGATTGAACCTTGTCAACGACCGTAATTGAGTCTCTCCACAAGGAACTCGGATAGACCCACTTCTCGCATGGAACGCTGAGTACTCTCGATAGGATATTCACCACGTAAGAAAGTAAAATTTTTCTGTTTCAAATCGAGCAAAACACCCGCAACACGGGTATCACTGTCTCTCGGTTGCCCGCAAGAACCAACATTAATCACAATGGTCTCGCCATTCTGCTCGGAGTAACTGTAGGCTGTAAAGTTGTCAGGAGTTTGAAACATGCCACCCTGAGAAGCTAGATTAAATTTAGGTTGATGAGTATGCCCGTAAAAACAAAGAGCAACTTTATCCTCTTCACCCTCCATAAGATTCTCAAACGTTGGGTCATCGGGAAAATATGACCATGCCTCATAATCTTTTGGATGTGCATGAGTAAGCAAAACCTTTACACCTGGGTACTCTACGGTTCGCTCCAAAGGCAAGCTTTTTAACCAATCGAGATGATCTCTCTTTAACTGAGCTTTAGCCACTAGAATACTCTCAATCGCATAAGATTGGTAATGCAACATTGACATCTTCTCGATGAGCGCATGATCATGATTACCAGCTAGATTGATTTCACAATGTTCACGTACAAACTCAATGCAGCGGAGAGAGTCAGCACCATAGCCCACTATATCCCCAAGGCACCAGAAGGTTTCTGCTCCTCTTGACTTGAGCATTTCATAGGACCTTCTTAAACCCTGTATATTTCCGTGACAATCACTAAATATTCCAATTTTCATACGCTTTAACTTGTCATTGTATCAGTTTTGTTAATATCGAGGCAGACATTTAAGACGAAGTAATGAATAATTCTGTTACTTAGATTATTAGTGGAACATGCTATACTGCTGGCTTGTCTCTAGTCATAAGCATTATTTCGACAGAAGATAAAACATGAACTCTCCAAAATTTACACTCCTTTTAACTACGATTCTTATCTATTTTCTACTATCTGGTTGCGTTGAGCTAATTCAGAAAAATTCATCTACATTAAAATCCGCAGACAATAGAAATTTGAATCTAAAATCGGTGGAACCCTTTGGCCAAAAATACGAACTAAACCGTATTCAAGCCATCCTGTATGCCCGTGACCTATTATGGCTCGGAACATCGAATGGACTATACACCTTCAGCTACCCATCTATGGAAATGGACAACTTAGCTGACAAACCTTATCTAAAAGGTAAAAGTATCATTGGCCTAATCAGTGATTTGAATGGAACCATTTATGCGAATAGTATTAAAACAGGTCTGCATGCACTACCTGCAGGAGATACCAAGTTTTTTTCTACCGGTTCCAGTCGAATTAGGGCTATGACGTTAGACCCAAGTGGAAATGCTATTTACTGTGCAACTTCGCATGGTATCGACATTTTTGAGAACAATTCTTGGCGCAATATTAAGATCAAAAGTAACAGTAAATTTGCTTCACAATCTAATGATGTAACCTCAATCGCCGTAGATAAACAAGGTGATTATTGGTTAGGGACCACCTTTGGTATATATAAAATGGTAGGCGAAAAGAAGTTTGATTTTCTATATGGCGACTACCAAATCATTCAGGGTAATATGATCATTGACGAACGGGGCAACTCCCCCCTTGGCGGCAACCTTCTTTACTCTATCACTTATTCATCCACCAACGATCGCTTGCTATTTAATACCAATGGTGGATTATCAGAAATAAACTCACCTAAAACATATAAAACAAAAAAAGCCTGGAATATTTATACAGGGGATCACACTACGAGTCGTATGATTTCTGGACAAATAGAATCAGTCCCGATAAAAGGAAACTCTCCATTACCTAATAATTTCATCAAGCTAAGCTTAGAAATTGGCGATAATCTATTCATAGGTTCTGATGAGGGTTTGGCACAATTCAATAGAAAAACTAAGTCATGGAATTTGTACGACATGGATAATCAACTTAGCGGAGATAAGGTCCTCAGTCTTTACAGCCTGAGTCTATCCGGTATACATTTGCTATTAGTAGGTACATCTGGTGGTTTGAGTATTTTACAAATACCTCCAAGCCAGCTTAAGGAGGAAACCTAGACATGAAAGTGAACACCACACGTTTCGGGGAGATTGATGTCCCTGAAGAAGACATCATTATTTTCCCCCAAGGTATCTTAGGTTTCAATAAACGTTCGCGCTACGTAATACTTAACGATCCCTCCACTGAGCCTCTACGTTGGCTACAATCTTTGGAGGATGAAACGCTTGCCTTTGTGATAATAGACCCACTAAGATTCCGTAGCGAATATACCGTAGATCTTTCTGATGAAGATGTCTCTTCTCTTGAGCTGAATGGCCCCGAAGAAGCTATCATTTACTCTATAGTGGTTATCCCAAAAGACACCCCAGAAAAGATGACTGCAAATCTACAGGGACCTATTGTAATTAATGCAGCCCAAATGGTTGCAAAACAAGTCATCTCAACAAACCCAAAGCACAAGCTTAAACATTTTGTTCTTGAAGAAATGAAAGACATGCTGGCACAAAGTCAAAAAAAGCTCGGTAAGCTCAGTCTTAACCTCAACCGGAAATCTAAAGGTAGTACCCAATTAGACGGGGAGGCCTAGATGCTAGTACTTACCCGCAAAAAAAATCAAAAAATAATGATTGGTGACGATATCGAAATCACCATCGTAGACATCCGTAACGAACAAATTAAACTCGGCATAAGTGCGCCTAATCATATTAAAGTATTCCGCAAGGAAGTGTATGACGCAATTCAAGATGAGAATAAAGCCGCGACAGAAAGTGTTTCACCAGAACAATTAAAAGGCCTTTCAGATCTTTTTAAGAGCTAATAGAAAACCTTTTGAGTAGCCAATACTACTGTTTTGAGGATAAAGCTAAGAGTTGTCTGCCATGTGTCCACCAAATGAATCTTCACCATGAAGCTTCCATTGTAACAATCGTTTCAATGTAAACTTCTCATTTAGTCTCTGAACAAGATACAAGCGGTCATTATCTTGATTTCGAATAATATTTTCAAGGGTCTGAATCTCTTTGCGAAGCGCTAGATTTTCTTTCTTAATGAACAAGTTTTCTTCTCGAAGGTGGTGAAGATCTTGCATCTCTAATTCTCTTAATCGTTTTTCGATACTTTCTTTTGAATCTAAAGATGGAGGTATATTGTTTTCCAATTCCTCACCATTGGGAGCAAGATTTCTTGGCTCCTCTGGAGCGACAGGATATGGAGCTTTGAACTGCTGATTCAAATTACCAGTGGCTCTTGGAGGTTTAAGTGAGTTGCGATTCCAGGCATGCTCGTAGTCAGCCATTCTCACCTCTCCACTCTCATCCCTTCTTAGGCGTTCAAAACCAGGTATCTGTAACCTCGTATCTCTGGGAGTATGAACTCTAGCTTCATGAACAGGAGGAACTTGAACTTCGTCAATGGACTCTTGGCTTTCATCAGTAGCCCTTGTAAGACTCGCTTGATCTAGGTTATTAATAACTGGCTGAGACCAATTTGGTCGCTCAGAATCATTGGTGCCTAAACTTATTTTACTTGGCGCTCCGGAGTCTAAGATTGGCGCCATACTCTGTTTCCATTGCTCCGATTCTTCAGATTTTGCAATTCCCATTGGAACATCCTGCTTTTTTGATCCGGAATGCTGATCCAAAAACACCTCTTTGAGGTTAGATAGATCTTCTGCACCGTACTCAAAATTTCCTTCAGAATCGCGCGACAGTCCAAGAATCGAAGCAATAGAATCTTCAATTTTTTGAAATTCATTTAAAGACAAGTTTAATTCTGCAGCAACTTGATGACTGTTCATCCATACTCCTTAAGATCGACCTTAAAGGTATCGACAAAAAGTGCCTTATTTTAATGGTTTTTGTATGATAATGTTTGCCTATCTAACGCCCAAGTAATAAACGTCTTGAGTCTTTATTAAACTGATCGTCTTTACGAAAGCGCCCTGCAAAACCTGATAATACTTCTTGAATTTTACTATCAGTCCTTTTAAGCGCATTTTGTGCATTGTTTTCCCGATTATTGAGATTTTTTTGAACCGTATCCAATTGGCGCTTTTGAATTCTCAAAGCAGATAACGTTACTTCTAATGTGGTTCTTTGCGATGGATTATTGTTAAGACTTAGCTCTATACTAGAAATTTTACGATCAATAAGCTCTTTGTCTCTAGTCAACCTTAATTTATCTTGCTGAATTCTTTGTAATTCTAAAGCTTGAGTATTTCTAAATTTACGCAAATTTATTATCTCACGATTGGTACGGTTTTGATCGCCAATTTCTCTAGTACCTTGACCAAATGCACGTCGACTAAAATTCTCCTGTTGTACCTGAGTTCGAAGATCAAGCGGAAAATTTCTTTCACGTCTTTCTATGACTTCTCTACGATTCTTAAAGTCTTCGCCCAGGCCGTCAACTTTTTGGCGTTGTAGAAGCGTACTGGATTGAACCTCTTCTCGGTAATCATCTTTCCAGCTTTCCACAACTCTTTTCACTCCCTGACTCGCTTGGCCACCCTTAAAAATTTGAAAATCCGCATCCTCACCCGGATTTGCTACTCTTCTTAAATAAGACTGTAAACTTGTACTTTTAGCGTCATTAGCATAGCTATGGTCGCCAGCAGCATTGCCTTCAAAACGCTGCCTATTATGATTTGGTGAAACAAATTCTTTGAAACCCGAGCTTCTAGATTGGCGTAATCTATCTTGAATATTTTCAAGGTTTCTTAACTCTAAATCTTCATTTCCAAGACCGTAATCTTTGCTCTCTTGAAATCTATTGTCAAAAATTACTCTACTGTATTCAGGGCGATTCTGGTGGCTAAAGTTGGAGCTTAAAAGCTGTTGCTTTTTGCGATCATAAAGCGCCTGTTGCCCTCTTCTTAAAAAAATCGAACGACTTTTCAAACCTCGATCATTAACCTTAACCACTCCCTCAAAGACCCTCACTCGAGACTCTTGCTTATGAGAAACCTCAAAAGTAGTTCCTCTTACAGCCACCAACAATTTAGGCGTTGTAATCTCAAATCGCGACAAACGTTTTTGAATTGTACAGAATATGCTACCCGATTGGAGAAAAACACCTTCAAAGCCAAATTCTATCGAACTACCAGCATCAATTTGCAATTGACTTCCATCAACAAGAACGACTTCAGCACGACTTGACTGAGGAAGTTCTACGATGTCGCCGTAAAGAACTTTGAATTTAGTATCAATTTCTCTTCTTTCAAATTGCCCTGATCTAGTTAGTAAAATATGAGTTTCAGGACTTAATTCTCCGCGTAATCTGCTATTTTCGGTATTTGAATTTACACCAAGTGGGCCTTTCTTATTGATGGAAATCGAATGCCAGTGACCATTCATCTTTCGATAAAGACCATTCTTACGAAAATTAAAGACCCCATCAGGTGATAAGTTCATTGATTGATCGGAAATATATAAACTACCTCTAAAATCGGAGCTAGTCTTAAATAAATCGCCCGTTCTTATACTTATGTCAGCCTTTATCTGGGTCCATTTTTGATTACCCTCAGACTTCATGAAAATTGAACCCTGCATCAACCTCAAAAATCCCTGATTAGCACCCAAAACCACATTTAGGCAGATTGCAAAAATGGTTAATGCTCTAATTATGCTGATCTTCATATTCCGCTCTCAATCTAAATTATAATCAGAGTTGGATACTTGCGCCAACGTAGGCCATTGTTTCGTAACGATCATTAACCTCAAAAACACGGTGCCGCTCACGCTCCCACTTATAACCAGTATGTACACCCAATAATCTTTTT
>CAZYUV010000121.1:0-9250 GCA_964650625.1 uncultured bacterium | reverse complement strand
AGGTATTTTGGAATCTAGCATTATGCAGCTCCTTTCGATAATGCAGCTATGAAGACAACTAGAATAAATCCTGATGCTAAACCGACTGCAATAGCTGTTGATAGAGATTTGAGTATCGGTGTGTATTTCCGGTGAGAAAGCCCTACCGATTGGTGAGCGGACCAAAAAGCATGATTCAAATGGATACCAAGTATTACCATGCTAACAACATAAAATATTATTGTTCCTGGAGTCTTGAAATAAAGACTAACAGTTTGGTACAAGTCCCTGATCTCCTCACCCGCAAGATCGTAGGGTATGTATGAACCAAATTTGATTCCACCAACGTGGATGATCACGAAAAGTATTATCCAAACACCGGTTAACAACATGAAACTAGACGACAGTTTGCTGTGCTCTTCTACAAGTGGTACCGCGTAAGCTTGCTTGCGCGCAGATTTATTGTCAGTCTGTGTCCAGAATGCAAAAGCGATATGTATCGCAAATATTGCGATTAAACCAGCTTCGGCCAGATAAATTAATGGGCTACTAGTGAGGGCGTGAGCGTACTTATTGAAAATCTCAGGACCTAAAAAATACAAAAAGTTTCCTGCAAGATGAGTAAGCAAAAAACCGAAGAGAGCCATGCCCGTCAATGCCATGACATGTTTTTTGCCAATTGACGAGCTAATATACCGTAATAGCCATTTCATGCTTAATCTCCAAATGTTGAGCCATAATTTAATTTCCCGTTCTCAGCCATGGCGATTCTACAAAGGTTATTGGGTTCTTGTCAAAAGACTGTACTACGTTCCAAGCAGGAAAATGCTTACCAGAATTGGTTTATGTGGCGTTCCAATTTTTAGTGGATTACAATCGAAATACAATGACAACAAAAAACACTTTCAAAGATTATTTCGAAATCTTAGAAATAATGCCATCTGCCAGCCCAGTCGAAGTCAAGCGAGCGTACAAAACTAAAGCCAAAAAAACACACCCAGACCAAAATAAGGATCCGAAGATTAAATCTGGACAAAAATTTATTGAGGTCCAGGAGGCTTATGAAACCTTAATCGACCCATTCCGCCGACGTGAATATTTAGAATACTACCTTCAGTATAAGAAAGTTGCTGAAAGAGAAGAATTTCGCAAAAGAGTCGAGTCACAACGTCGTCAATATAGCCTTATTTTTTACTATTGTAAGGCCCCTGGTGAGATCGAAAAAAGTCTCGAAAAAAAAACTTTTCAAGATCTGATTTCTCACTACCAAGAAATCAGTAAGGCATGGGGAGCTGAAATTGCCGTAGAAGCTCGACAAATTAGTGATAACTCGCCTAGACAAAAAATACGAACTCTCATTCAAGACATGTACGATACAAGAGACGAGAAAAAAAATATTTCTGGATTTGAATTTCATGGAGAATTAGTTATCCGACATCTTACTGACTTGGCAGAGGAACTTCCCGAATGCTTAGTCACTCTGCAATTATTACTGCATGACATGCCTCATCATAGTGATAATTATCTCGTAGGGTATGCCCTTTACTTTCTCGAGCCCAAATTAGAAATATGGCTTGAGGATACTTGGACTGAGTATGCCAAACTACTTTACTATCTCAAAAAATATTACAGAACTGCCTTTCGTGATTGGCCTGAGGATATTTTATATCCATTTAGTCGCTTAAGCCTGAGTTTAAAAGTCTTAAGCGAAACCGAAAAAGGCTCCAATCCCATTGATATAGTAGAAACAATCGAAAATAAAGTGCCCCTAAATCAAGTGCAAATGATGGCACGCTGGGCACTTAAGTAGAGACTGACTTATATTTAATGGACAACTCTGCCAGTCAAACTCATTGACCCCTGTTTTATCGCCACGTAATTGATTTCTACATCAGGTAGAGCAATCTGCAAAGCTTTGTCGAGCCTACTTAACTTAATTGCTTGAATAGAGTTCTTCTTTTTACCACTACCCTCCAAGATATGGTAATGAGCCACATTTAGATATTTGTTAAAAACATCTGACTGCTTCATAAACTCAATCAGAGTACCAATAAACTTGGGCTTCAAAGAAATTTGAGTATCAAAGCGATCTTCAACAATTCTTATTAGTTCAGCTTTTTTCTGTAAATCCTTCAACTGATTGGCAATATCTAAAGCTTCCTTATACTTTCCTGCAGACTCTAAAGCACTTTGTTTTTTTTCTAATTGATCAATATCGATCTCAAAGTTTTTTACTTCAGCTTCCTCAGCCCCTGACTTTACGTAGCCCAAAAAGATTTTTTCGTTTAATCTATCTCCAGCTTTTTTGCTATCGCGCCCATCTCTCCAAAACCGATAGGACCTTAGATCAGTAAAAGTTAGAAACACAGAGTTTGATTCATTTTCCTTATTAAATATCTTCAAGGTAACATCAATACCCAATATAGCAATATCGCCTTTAGCTTTGCGCTCCGCAGAGCCCCTCAGTTCCATGAGCCCTTTTAGGGCTTTCACCTTATTCAATTCAGAATATCGAAGTAGGGTGGTCACCCTCAATCTATCACCACGCAAACTATAAAACATATCATGAATCAGAGGTACCTTACTGCTCACCATATGATCACTAAAGCTATTAATCACTTCATCATCGAATTTTATAAAAAAATCGGTCTGTGCTGGAAAATTCGCTGGTGGAAAGTTTTTTTCAAAGGACTCCACCTCAATTAATTTACTGTAATTTCCATTCCAAAATTGCTTATCAATTACAACGTATCGATCACTAACATTATTTTGGCTCACGATTTGTTCATCAGGCATCGAAGACGTTGAACTACTCAATTCTTCAAATGGATCCTCGCTGTAATCCAAACCTAGAAGAAAAGGCATCAATAACAAACTAAACTTTAATAGTACAGCTTTTTTCATTATTTACTCCCTCTAATATTGATCACATCTGCTTCCAGACTAAGAATATGATTTTGTGTACGTAATCCTGAAGAAGTATGAGCTTCCGTTGCCTTACTCATAATTCTTAACTTTTTCACCTTCAGGCCTGGCACTATTCCTATTAATGACTTACCAATATTACCAACCCGTATAGTCCCTGAACGCCCACTGATATTACCCATTAATTTAATATCAAGTTTGGGGTGAGCAACATCCATTTCTTTAAAACGGCGAAAAACTTCTCGTAAAATTGAATCGCCATTTACATTCCCATCCAAGGATTTTATTGCGTCCTGGATTATGTTGTCGCTGGGTAAAACACTCAAATAAGAACCTGAGAACCGCACTAATTGGCGATTTAAAGCATCTAACTCACCCCCTAGATGATTCAATTGCTGGCGAACCTCTAGTTTCTTTGCAGTTAAGCTTAATTGGCTATCCAAATGGTCTGATTTTAAAGATTTCAATTCCCCATTAATCCTACCTAAACTGGATTGTAGGGAATCGTATCTTCCAAGAATTTTCCCCAACTCTAACTGTTTTTTTCTATATTCATGTAAATCTTGCCGATAATATGCGCCCACTTTTGGCTGCTTAAACTTAAGATAGACAGAATCCAAATCCGAAGATTTCGAAAATAAATCACATTCGACCTTAACTACAACCACAAAATCTTTTTCATCTAAACTACTCACTTTACCCGTTCGTTGACTCGCCGATAGAAATATTTCTCCCGGACGTAGAGTTGGCTTAATCCAGTTCAACATGGAAAAATTTTGACCCTCAAAAATAGCCGTAACTAGAAAACGATCTGCACTGAGATCGAAGAGCACTCCTTCTATATTATCCTGAGTACTAGATAAGTAATTTGTAAAATGATTGATCATCTTTCTATTAAGCTCAAGTTCTAGACTAGAAGCTAAAACTTTTGAAATGCTCAAAGCTGAAAAAACAATTAAACAAATTAAGTTAATCCAAGAGCTCAAATCTACTTTCCTAACGCATTCTTGCTGCAATAAATAATTTACTTACTTCTGTACCAAAATATTGTGATTTGCTCTCTGTACTTTGATCAATTCCAACAAAATATATATCAACCTGAGGAAGATTAGGCTCAATCACCCTATTTAATCCTGAGACTTTAAGAACACCGCCTGCCTGATTATCATAGCTAATTACCTCCATCACAAGGTAATGGGCAAAAACTTTTTGTCTAGTTGCTTCTTCGAGTAAACTTTTGACTGCAGAAGCAGAAGGCACAATCGGCAACAAGCAACTAGATTTAAAATTTTCGATACTTCGCACTACTTGGCGCATAGATTCGTCGATAATTTGTAAATTGTCTTCTCCGTTCAGGAACGCTTGTATTTGCTTCAATCTTTGAAGCTGAGAGGATGACAAAGAACCTTTCCGATCTAGAGTATTCATAAGTGTTTTGATTTCAGAATTAGCCTTTGCTAACTTCTCATCGGGACTTAAATTACTACCGTAGGACTGATCCGCTCTCAACGAAGATTTCTTTTCGATTTGAGCTATTCTTTTTTCAGAAAGATTAAGATAAGTCTCAAAATCCTTTAGATAATAGGTTTGAATTGCCTGCTTAGTAAATTCCATGTAGACCGTATTCAGTGATCCCGAGGTTTCCGGATTTTGATAACCTACAAGTGGAAATCTCAATCGAAACCTTAGATCAAATACAAAAGGCTCATCGGAGTCTTTCGATTTATCATAAGGTTTACGCTCGTCTATATCTTTAAATACCTCACCAGGTGACCATGCAGGCGATACAAGATTCAAACCTGGTCTATCAGCAAAATATTCGTAATCTACAGTAACTACAATATCCAGATAATCTTGTAGAATTTCATATCTCACATAGCGCACCGGCGACTTGGAGCCCTGTAATAAACGATGCGACCATTTATGCACAGTATTACGCCCAATACGAACACCAATATCTGGCCGCACACCTTTAAAGTAGGATTCATAGCTATAAACTTGGTGCTCACTCGGCAGATTCTCTGAAAAGGGCTTGAAACTAAAATCTTCCAGAATAAGAAAACTTTTTTCATCTCCAACAAGCTTTTCATTAATTGGCGCCTCTAGACCAGAAAAATAATCTTGCTCATTAGCCCAATTACTGGAAACAAAAATAGCAAAACTGGCCACCACAATAACCGAGACCGATGAAAGAAATCCGATACTATTTAGATCTTTCAATTTTAATCCCATTGGCGGCCTTTTCCTAAACTCGAACCCACTATATGAAGACTGCCATTGCTGGTATAAACATCCTCAAAACGAAGTGGATTTAGCTGATTTATTTTACCCATGTAATAGTCAATACTTAGCATTTTAGTTGCAGGCAAATCAAAAGCGCTAATGGTAGCTATCTCTCCTAGTTTTAAATCAGTTTTAAAGTATTTATTAGCAATACCTTCCAATAAAAATTTTTCGCACCGACTCAAAATCAAGTTCTTTAAAAAATCTAAAAGAGCATTTACTTCTTTTCCTGAGTCTCCACTTTTGTCAGCATAAATTTTCAAGCGACTCGGAAAAAGTTTCGCTTTTATATTAATATCCTCAACATTATGAGTCACTGCAATCAGTACAATAATTTCTGCGTGTAAACGATGAACTGAATTAGCCATTAGCTTTTGACGTACATCACGCAAAACGTCCAAAGTAACCTTAATCTGCTCCTTATTACTAAAAGCCTCTAAAGAGTCTAAATTCAACTCTCTTGCATTGATACTAACTCTATAGGTGAGAGAACCAGTCGGTACGAAATTATCCAATTTGGGAACATTCGGGCTCATTTCTCGAAAAGAAATGGTCGTGTGTAGCGAGCTATCAATTTTTTTTATAGCTTTGTTGATAATGTGAGAAAAACCTCGATCACTTAGTTCAAGGGCTACGCGACCTTTCGCTTGCAAACATACCAAGCTGGTCAAAAGCATTAATAATGGAGTCCACTGAATTCTAATCATAGAAATAAACCAACATCCCCTGATCATCATAACCAATTTCTAAGTTACGTACTTTATTAAGTAACTCTTTGGCTTTATTCAAGCGAAATTCTATATGCCCTCTCCGCTCCACTTTAAGCTGCTGCTCTCCTGGCAGAAAAAGATTTACAAAAGCGGCGCCGATACGTTTAAAGAAAGAACCCGCTCCACCACTGCCTTTTACATCGATTTCTAAATAATCGCTCATATCAGTCTTGATGTGAGTGGCTGCAAATACAACATTCAAGACTGCCTCAAAAACTAGACCAACAGGCAAAGTAATCAAATCAAGGAAACCATCGAAGAAACCTCTACGTTCACGGCCCGTGGTGAGAATAAAATCCAGATGAATAACATTTTCTTCTTTCTGATCAACATACTGGTAAAAGCGAGTGTCAATTGAAGCCTTAAATTGAACGGGGCCTTGAACGCCGCGAATGATTAGATTGGCTCCATTGAATTCAACAAATTTAAGACCCGACTCATTGGCTGGCTTAATTCCCGCTTCAAGCAAACGTTGTGAAATTTGCCTTTCCAAAAATCCATACGCAATAAATATGGTAGTATCCTGTTGGTTTTTGGACAATTGACTACTTAAGTTACAATCTGCAATTCTAAAAGAGAATGATCGTTCTTCTGAACCATATGAAACTGTCATTCCAACAAGAACAACTAATAATAACCAATAAATACTTTTCAATAGAGCCATGATAAACTTCGAACAACAGCAACATTTGTGTCGCTTCACAACATTTCTAAATTACGAAATCAATCCAGAAAAGTTTCGATAAGCATAAAAGCTAATCAGATCTACTATCTTTGTGTTGCCTGAATAAAGTTTTCAATCACCGAAGAAACAGACAAAGTATCATTTTTAAAATCACCCAACCAATGGAAAAGCCGTGGCACCGTTGGATCAACCTTTACATAAGCCGGTTTTAGCTGTGACTCCAAAAAATAAGCACGTAAAATTAATTGCCAGTCTTTACGGTTCCAGTCCGAGTGTTTCGACTGAGAAAAATGATGAGAAAAATGCACTGCTCGGCCCCGAGTAAGGCAAGCAATCATATCATCTATCTTCAAGCCTTCAATCTCGAGAAGTTCTAAAAACTGCTTTTCTACATTTTCTCCTGAGCAATCCCCCAATTTTCGAATTCGAAACGCACGCTCACGGTCTAGGACGAGACAGGCTGACTGGGTTCCCAAATCAAAATACTCAGGATCAGGAAGCAGCTGAATTTGTGAATCTTTAATATTCTTTAATTCTGAACGCAACGATTCACTCCAAGCATTATCGCTAACCCACTCGCATAGACCATCTAAAAGCAAGAAATCTGCCCCACGTCGAAGACAATCTTCAGCATCAAAAGGGGTAAGCACATCAGTCGCTCCCCAAAATTTATCATTGATCGAACGACGACCAATAAGCTCGATCATTTGAGACGAAGAGCGATGAAGTTTAGCCCCTGGTGCATCGCCTTGTAATATAAAAAATTTACAACTTGTTGAAGACCATATATTAGCTTGATCATGACTAACAAGAACGGCGGCCAAAGGTAAATCAATGTTTAAAACAAAATCAGGCGGCCTTATATAACCTTCAAGAAGCACCAAACGGCACAAACTTTTGTCTATACTTGATATCAAAGTGCCTTCAGATGAAGCAATTAGAGGATGATGACATAAGCGCAATCCATAGGGGATCCCTTCATTGTTGAGCTTATCAACTAAAGCTTTAATCCATTGACGGTCCGTATTTGGCCATTGAGTCAATAGTGCCAGTGAACCTTTGTTATGAATTGATTTAACCCATTCAAAAGTCTCCAAATGAGGGTTCTTTCCTGCTATCAGAATCGCATTATTTGTTCGCCACTGCTCACAGACTTTTTTACTACCAATACCTGCTACACTGCCAATATTTTTTTCAATAAAATGACGAGACGCTAATTGTTTATTTTTATTCTCAGCCAAACCTCTAAGATACTTAGCTAATTCTGCCTTACGAGGATGTAGCTCTTGTTCACTTTGAAAAAGCTTCTCCATTATTAAATCAGTAACCTTGATCCAGGTTGCGGGAGATTCTTTTTGACCTTGATATTCGCTAAATTCCATAGGCTCACCGATGTGAATTTCTAAAGTCTTTCCTACACCGGGTAGTTGATCATAACCTACTTGATAAACAGGAAGAACTTGGACACCAGTCATGGATTGCACCCAGCCGGCCCCAGCCTTATATTCTCTAGATAAAAATCCATTTTTAGAGCGAGTACCCTCCGGATATATTAAACAAGCTATTTTACGTTTTTCCTGCCGCAAAAGTCTTACAATATCCTGTAATGCATACTGCTCTAAGCCCTGACTCCTATCTACTGGCAATACTCCAGCGTTAATACAAAATTTACGGATTAGCCAGGGACCCAATCTGTCTACAGCTCCTAAACCGCATAGATAATACTGATTCGAAAAATAATTCTTCAAACTTGCAAATCCAATTTCGAAACCCATCCAAATATCAAAAGAACTAGTATGATTTGTGCAAACCATGTAACTCTTATTTTGAACTTTCTTAAGATTTTTCAATCCATAAAATCGAGTTCTATTAATTATTCGGGTGTAAAAAAAAAGTGCCGGCGCCAAAATCAGTCGAGTCAAAAACCACGCACAAAGAAATCTTAAATTATCATTAGAAAGGTTGCGCTCGTTCATTAAATGATTTCCCAATTTACTTTTGGGAACATTCGACCATTCCGATGACTGCTGACCCATATAATCAACCTTTGCTAGCTGCTTGATGATCCATTTTTGGCAAATTGAATGTCACATTCTCAGGAATGATTTGCTTTTCTTGCACATTTTCAACACCTAATTCTTTAAGACGATCAATGCAGCGCTCAATAATCTCTTCCGGAGTTGAGGCTCCAGCGGTCATACCTATACGCTCGACCCCATTTAACCAGGACTCCTCGATGTCATGATGAGAATTTATTAGATATGACTGCACTCCCATTCTATTGGCAACTTCTCTTAAACGATTAGAGTTTGAACTATTACTGGAGCCCACAACCAATACCAACTCTACTTCTGCACAAATCTCTTTAATAGCGGTTTGTCGGTTAGTCGTAGCATAACAAATATCACTTTTACGAGGGGTTTGTAACTCCTTAAAGCGATGCAGTAAAGTATCTTGAATTTCTTTTGTATCATCAACACTAAGAGTAGTCTGAGTCAATACTGCAACTTTATCTGGATTATCTACAGTAACTTTTTCAGCCTCCTCAACATTTTCTACAATTGTTGTTAATTCTGGAGCAACTCCTCGCGTTCCAATTGCCTCCACA
>CAZYUV010000120.1:0-9355 GCA_964650625.1 uncultured bacterium | reverse complement strand
TCAGAATCTGCTTAGTAACTCACGTCATGCCATTTTTTCTCGTGGAGGGATGGGTTGTATAACAGTTAAATTAGATTTAGTTATCGAGAGTCCCTCAGTGTTATTGACCATCGAGGACAATGGTATGGGTATTCCTCCTGAAAAATTAGAGGAACTTGGGAATCTTTTTTACACTACCAAGGGTTCATTGGGGGGGCAGATTCTTGACTCAAAATATTCTGGAACCGGAATGGGTTTGACAACTTGTCGGCGCATTCTAATGTCGCATGAAGCCGAAATGGACATTCGCTCTGAATATGGTAAAGGAACTAAAATAACTGTAACATTTCCATTCGAGGAAACATCTCAGCTTTAATTTCAGAGACTATTAAAAATAGAATTTCGTAAACTCTCGTGTGTTACGACGAAGGGCTCATCTATTGAAGTTTGTGATGGGTCTAATGGCATATTAAATTGAGTGCCATCCTTTCTAAACATGACAAATCCCCTGCTTTGAAGCATAGGCCATAAGGCAGCTAGGTCCCAGACCGATGCTTTATTAATCAAAACGGCTTGGCACTGACCCTGGAGTAAGCTACAACCATGAAAACAAATAGACCCGAGAGCACGGACCTTTATGGACTCTGGGACATTAAAGTATTTTGCGTAATGAGAAGAAGCCATCATATTGCTATGAAATTTATCTACCTTAGGCAGTGGCTTCTGATCGAGCAGAGGATTGCCTTGCCAATATTCAAATTTCTGATCGGTCCCAGGTAGATTGATGGCAGCATAATAGCATTGCTCACCATGGTAGAGGGCGATAGAATTAGCGTAGGTTGGTAATTTAGAGTAGTAAACTTCGGTACCGTCTATTGGATCGATAATCCATAATCCAGACTCAAAATGATGCCAGTTTAGTGATTGATTACGCGAACCACGCTCTTCCCCTAAAACACTGTGATTAGGGTAATTTTTTGAAATTTCCGCGGCTAAAAAATCTTCAACCTCTTCATCAACCTGAGTTACGAGACTACCATCTTGTTTATAACGAGCTGTGATCTCTCCGTAGGACTTTAAGCTTATTTCTTGGATACGTGAAGCCCAGGAGCGAAAGCGATCTAAGTCTGTATTGTCATAAATTGGCATTAGCTATCAATTTTAATACGAGTAACCATTATATCTTTGTTTTTCTTATGATTATAAAAAATCATATTTTCTGCGAAAGCCAACCCTGGGATCTCTGCATCGATTTTTTCTTCACCTATTATTTGACCTTGTTGAATATCAAATATAGCGATCCCCGCTGTCTTTTTTCTTCCTACTTTTGCAAGAGCAAGTACTAAGTTTTTACCATCAAAAGTAAGTGCATTAGCCGGAACATCCAGATCGTAAGTTTGAACCACATCACCTGTGGCTGGATGGAACTTGATCAGTTGACTATCTTTGATGCTACTAGCCCAAAAATAAGAATTATCAAAGACAATACCCGCATCAATATTCTCAGGACATTCCAAGGTTCTTAAAGTTTTACCATTCATTACATTGATTTGTATCAACTCAGTACTGGTTTCCGTTTGTGGATTGAAATTTACGACAACAAGACTGTCATTAACAAATGTCATACAGCGTGGAATTCCACCTGGTAAAAATTTTATTTGCTTTAGAACACTCTGTTGAGCTATTGAAACCTTTTTAAGCATTCGCTCTTCAATATCAGATACCCAGAGGTCGCCACCGTCAAAGGTCATTCCATCAAGGCTAGTGGTATCAACGGTCATCATTTTCTGCATGCGGTTTCTCCTTGAAATACTTTGTGCGACCTTTTTACTGGTCTAAAAAGTACTTTGATTATGTAGTTGGGGAAAAGTAAGACCTTTGTCGAAGTGCTTTTCTCAAAGGAATTGCCAAAAATATAGCATATTGAATTAAAAGGGCCAAGTGTATAGTCTTTTTATATGCTTGAAATTTTACAATAAGCTGCCTAGAATCGCGCATCAGGAGATGTCATGATTGAAATTAAAGATTATTTTGGATTGCGACTGCGATTTGGAAAAAATAGAGTCATCAACGGAGAAACTTCCTCGGAAGAGTTGGGAGGTTGTTGTGATGGTAGATTTTTTTCTATAGTTCGCTGTTCGGGTGCCGATGCGCGCAGTTATTTAAATGGTCAAACATCCAATCAATTGAATATGTTGAAGTCGGGGACTGGTCAGGCCAGTAGTTTTAACACACCGAAAGGTAAGACTATTGCTTTAATTGATGTGTTCTGTTTCGAAAAAGATTATTTTTTAATCTTTGCTGCGAATGCCAGTCAACGTTTGCTTGATACCCTTGATATGTATTTGTTTGCGGAAGAGGTAAGTTTAGATTTACAGGACTCTGAGAATAGTCTCTTGTTCATTGGTACCGCTCAATGCGAAGAAGTAACAAAGAAAATTGGTTCAAAGTCTACTGCTGAATTTGCTGCGGATTTTATTGATGAGAGTTTTGTATTTAAAGGTCTATTTGGCAAAGTGCCTTATCTTTTAATTCAGGGGCCCTTAGCCAAGTCAATAATTGATCAGAAACAAAACTTACTAAGTTACGACGACCTTGAGTTATTGCGTATAAAAAATTTGTATTCTTTGCCCGGAGTGGAGTATCAAGAAGATAAAATTTTAACCCCCGAACTTGATCAGCCTCATCGAATTAACTATCAAAAGGGTTGCTTTGTAGGACAAGAGGTTTTTGCTCGACTGAGAACCTACGGTCGTACAAATAAAGTTTTGGCATCGATCTGCCTCGAAGATTGTACGGAGTCAGTCGAGAACTTGCTTGATCAAGAGGTTTCTATTGATGAAAAGTCCAAAGGTAAGGTACTAGCGTGCGTGAGATTTGGTAAGGAAATATATCTTACGGCGTATATACCGACCGCCCTTAAAAACGTGGGTGACGAGGCTATGGTAGGTGATTTTATAGGAAAAATAATAGCTTGAAACGAGTGCGGACTAGGAAGTCTCGTCTCGAAAAGAGTTTATGGTCTTGTGGTAATAATCTATGACCTTACTGATATAGGCTCGCTTCTCAAGATAACTACCCGGGAAAAATGAGGCTTTAAAGCCACCTACACATAAGTTACGAAGTGCATTCTCGTCAATATTAAAAAGTTTTACAGCTCTTTCATACTCGTCCGTAACGCTAACTCTAGAGATTGCACGATTATCAGTGGACAGAGCAATTCGAATTCTTTGATCTAGGAATTTCTGAAACGGATGTTTACTAAGATCACGATACATTGGAAGTGTCTGAGAATTTGACTTAAGGCATACTTCTAAAGCAATTCGATTTTCAGCGATCCATTCCACAATATCTTGTACATAGTCATTACTTTCTTCTTTGGTAAGTTTGTTTCCTTCAGCATTTAATTTACTCAGTATGTTTCGTATGGAGAATAATTGAGTCCCATGACCTATGCGACGCGCATTACAATCTTTAACTGCTGATTTAATAGATTCAGGTCCATAGGCTTCCCCTGCATGACAGGTGGTACCAATCCCGCGATCATAACAAAATTTATAAGACTTAACATGAGTTTCCGCAGGAAATCCATCTTCTCTACCAGCTAAGTCAAACCCTACTACGCTAAGCCCTTCTTCTCTGGCCATATGGGTGAGTTTGGCAACTTCAAGTGATGCCATTGCGGAAAGATTTTGAAGGTCCATACCAACATGAAGTTCATACAAAGAGCGAAAGTAATCTCCCATATGCTCGTTGATCATGCGCATGGCGCAGAGAATCAGTCCGTATTTATAGGGTGGTTCCTCGCCATCCGTTATTGCAGGTTGTTTATTGAATTCGTCCGCAGCCTGCTTGCAGCCATCTTCAACGGCCTGAATTATGTCGATCCACTCAAATCCTGATACCCAATGTTTCTGGGGAGCAAATCTTACTTCAAAATAACGAACCCCTTCTTTGTAGTTATCACTAGCCAGTCGATAAGCCGCTTTCTTGAGTCCTTCGTAAGTTCTTAAAACCTCATTGATGAACTCAAATGGAACCAAGTATTCACCAAGAGAGTTGTAGGTATCTTTAAATATTTGACGTTCAAGTTCTTCCACAGAACCTGTTTTCAGCTCACCAATTCCTAGATTTTTGGATACCTCAACTAAATTAATCCTTTGCTCATCAGCTAATTGCACCACAAGTTGAGGCGGTACCGAGCCATCCAAGTGCACGTGAAGATCTGTTTTGGGTAGCTGTTTGAATTGCTTACGAGTAATATCTTTGGGATTAATTTTTGATGTCATCTTTTCTTCTTTCGTTGCTTTAAGCTATTCAAATGCTATGCTAGTTTAGCAGAAATCTGCTTTTAATCCCATTTAGCGTACTAGTCTTGTTATGGTTTTCTACGCAATTTTTGAACACGTAAATCAATAAATGGAATCCACAAAGTGAGTAGCCCAAAAAATATTAACAAAGGTATTAGTCCAAAAATTAGAGTGAAAGGTAGCAGAGCCAAAACATAGGCTTGCATATAGTGATTCAACAAAAACAACATGATCATGAGTATTAGCGTTCCAACGGAGCGATTATTATCCCATTTTAGTCTCATTTGTATTGGTAAATGCTGGAGAATTAGAAAGTAACCTGGCAGAGGTGCCAAAGGAAGGAAGCTGTAAATACCGATCATTAAATTCATGGTAACTATTCCAAGTAGAACCTGTCTCACGTTACTGTATATGTAAGCCGGTATTTCTGATCCATATAATTGCATTATTAATATCATTAGCCAAGCTGCCAGGGCTGACCACAAGTTAAATAGACTCCCTGAAATATAGATTCTCCATTCTGACCATTCAGAATTTTTGAAAAAGCGCGTGTCATAATCAGTCTGAGTTGGCCATCCGAATTGAAAGAAAAAACAAGCCAGTGATCCTAGCGGGTCCAGATAGTCTACAGGATTACCACTAAGATTTTGTTGTCGGTGATGGTCGCCTTGATTTACTGCTTGCATTGCCATGATCATGCCCCGCCATCCAGTTGATATAAGAATGGCTGGTATCAAGAAAACCATGCTAGCAAAGGTGTTTGCGATACCTTGAGAAACCTGAAGATTGGATGCAGCTAAAGTGGGGATAATAGTCAGACTAAAAATTGTCAGATAAAATACTTTTTGCATAAGTTAGGACTGGAATTTTCGTATAAAAAAATTAATCATCGGACGGTCGAAACGTTCGAAGCTATCTTCCTCATCATTGAGTCGTTTGTAAGCTACGTCAAGGTCTAAATTTCTTTCTATTGCTAATTGAAGGTAAACCTCACGCGCTAATTCTCTGAAATACTCCAATTCATTCTCCTTGGGTTTACTTTCCCAGATAGATTTACGAACGTAGTGCGATGTCCGTTCAATTATCTTTTGAGTGATTTCCATCCAGCGATATGTTCTGGAGTGATCCAGCACTTCACCATGTAAGCTAATGCCTGCTTCGAAAGGAAGGCTTTTTAGGAAAAGAATCGATTTATAAACCAAGTCTGGATTGAAGTGGTTACTTATTGGAGTGATAAATGTACAGTATTCATAGCTCTCTCCTTGGGGTTGCAATAAGGTACCGAAGAAAAGGATTTTGTTTTTCATCTCCATAATTACCATGTGATCACCACGTTGAGAGTGTCCAGGAGCTTTTGCAAGAAAATAGCTGCGGCCATCAAGCTTAATAAATTCTTCGTCTTGAACTAGGCCGTAAAAAGTACCTTTCATGGCAAGTGGGCGATTTTTTTGATGGCAGACCAACTGAAAATTAAAACGGTCTGGATCGTGTTGTTGTAAATACTGATAATGCTCAAGGAAATGTTGTGTTTCAGGCTGTTTGTGACTCAAAAAGATACATGTTAAAGGTTTATTAAGTTTATTTACATGGTACCAAATGGCACGCAGTGAATCTCTAATTTTGATGCCTACATCCACCAGATGTACGCTCTTGTCGTTGACTAATAGAGAACATCCGCCTTGTACTGATATAAGATCGTTATATGGGCTTTTCTCTTCGTTATCTAGGATATGATCATTCAAATTTTCCCAAGGATCGCATACTAATTTATCGATCCATTGTTTGTCTTCGGAGTTCAACATTTGCCTTCTTTGATAACCCAATCTAAATACGGTTTCAGATACTTTCCCGTATGAGATGTTCTATGTTTTACCAATTGATCCACAGATCCTTGAAAAAGAACATAGCCGCCCTCATCGCCACCTTCCGGGCCGATATCAACAACATGATCTGCACAGCGAATAATATCAAGGTTGTGTTCAATTACAATCACAGTATTGCCTGCATCAGCGATTCTTCGCAAGACTTTTAAAAGTTTGTGAATATCATCAAAATGCAAACCTGTTGTAGGTTCATCAAGTAAATATAGCGTATTGCCTCTACTTCTTTTGGCGAGCTCGCGCGATAGTTTAACCCGTTGTGCCTCACCCCCAGACAGCGTCGTGGCAGATTGTCCTAGCCTAATATAGCCAAGTCCAACATCTTGTAAGGTTCTCAAGATACGATGAACATTGGGTATATTCTCGAACAACTTAACACCTTGATCAACAGTCATTGAGAGTACTTGAGCTATATCATAACCACGATATTTTACTCTCAATGTAGCTTCGTTAAAACGGCGACCTTTACATGATTCGCAAGTAACAAATACATCCGGCAGGAAATGCATTTCAACTTTAATTACTCCGGCCCCATGGCAACTTTCGCATCGCCCTCCTTTGACATTGAAGCTAAAGCGGCCAGCTTTATAGCCATAGATCTTAGATTCTTCTAAATTTGCAAATAAATTACGGATATGATCAAAAACTTTTACATAAGTTGCTGGGTTAGAGCGTGGTGTTCTTCCAATTGGAGATTGATTGATATCTATTACGCTCTGAAAATGCTCAAAGCCTTCTATGGTATCGACCTCGCCAACCCCTTGCCGAGAATGGTTAAAATGGTTTTGGGCAGCCGGCCAGAGTATGGAATTTATTAAGGAGCTTTTACCAGCTCCGCTGACCCCCGTCACTACGTTCAGACTAGCAGCTTTGAAACGTGCTTCCACATTTTTTAGATTATTATGTCGAGCTCCTTTAATTACGAGTTCTTTTTGCTTTTTTGAACACCCTTCCAGACCCTTTCCAATAAATTTTTTTCCAAAAAGATACTGACTAGTTAAACTTTTTTTGTTCTTTTTAAGTGCCGGAACAGTACCCGAAAAAACAATTTCACCCCCTAATTCTCCCGCTCCAGGGCCAAAATCAACCACATGGTCAGCGGCTTTGATAGTGTCATAATCGTGCTCCACTACTAATACAGAATTCCCTATATCCCGCAAGTGCTGTAAGGTTTGAATGAGTCGATCATTATCTCGCTGATGTAGTCCAATTGAAGGTTCATCTAAGATGTAAAGTACTCCAGTTAGTTCGCTTCCTATTTGACTGGCTAGTCGAATTCTTTGACTTTCTCCGCCAGACAATGAAGGCGCTAAACGGTCCAAAGTAAGGTAATTAAGTCCGACGCTTACCAAGAATCCTAATCTAGAGCGTATTTCTTTGAGTACTTCAGTAGAAATCTGTTTTTGGTTACCTTTCAAGCTTAGACTTTCAAAAAAGTTTAGAGCTTCTCTGATCGTCATCGAACAAACTTTGGCGATGCTATTTGACTGTATTTTCACCGCTCGAGACTCTTCACGCAGACGACTGCCTTCGCATTTGCTACATTTAACAGGCTTGACGTGCTTTGAGTGTGATTCTCGAAGTTCTTGACCACCTTCAGCAGCTTCTTTTATTCTTTCCAAATATGTATTTACAAGTCCTCTGTAATGATGACGACCAAAGCTTTGGTCTGTTCCTGTCTGTAGATCTAGAGAAATCCGATCTGCTCGTCCGAAAAACAAATAGTTTTGTTGAATTTCGGAAAGATCCTTGAAAGGTGTATCTTCATCAATGTCCAGTTGACTTAAAATGGATTTAATATAGCGGTATGTCCAACCTTTGCGACGTTTCATGGCACTAGCCCATGGTATTACTGCGCCTTTAGAGATACTTAAATTCTCATCTTCGATGAAGGTCCACTCATCCACTGCCATTTTACTGCCCAGTCCGTTGCAGCTGATGCACATCCCTAGGGGAGAGTTGAAAGAAAAGGATTGAGGACTTAATTCAGGGTAAGAAATATTGCATGTACTACAAGCAAGTTTTTCTGAAAATACAATATCTTCCTCGGTGTCTAAGCGATGGACAATAATTGTACCTTCGAGGCAATATTGCAGAGCTGTCTCTACAGAGTCAGTTAAACGGTTGCGAATTCCTTCTTTCACAACAAGTCGATCTATAACAATTTCCAGATTATGCTTGAGTTTTTTGTCCAGCGTGATTTTTTCTTCAAGATTGTGAAATTTGCCATTAACACGCATGCGGGTGAACCCTTTGTGAATTGCTTCTTCGAAGACTTCCCTATATTCTCCTTTGCGGTTGCTGATTTGTGGGGACAGAATCATGAGTTTCGTTTTCTCAGGCCAGCTCATTATGTAATCGACCATTTGTTCTGGGGTTTGTCGTCCTACAGGTTTACCACATTTGTGGCAATACTGTTTGCCGACCCTAGCGAAAAGAACCCTCAGATAATCATAAATTTCAGTCACCGTACCAACGGTTGATCTTGGGTTTTTGCTGGCTGCCTTTTGTTCGATGGAAATTGTAGGTGATAGACCACGGATATAGTCATAGTGGGGCTTTTCCATCTGTCCCAAGAATTGCCTAGCGTAACTACTTAGTGACTCAACATAACGTCTCTGACCTTCAGCGTATATGGTGTCAAATGCCAGAGAAGATTTTCCGGAACCACTCACGCCCGTGAACACCACCAGTTTATTTTTAGGGATTTCAAGGTACACATCTTTAAGATTATGTTCTTTGGCTCCTTTAACAATTAATTTATCTGACATATTACGATTCCCTACTTATGACAATTAGAAAACCTTCTTTCCGCTTCGCTGTCAATCGGTGTTCCTGAGTAATTTGATAATTTGGACTTGGAAAACAGTCCAAAATAGAGGTTAACAGAAAACGGCTTACGGTAGTTCGATTAAGACTCAACAAAACAAATGATCAATAATTCTCAATACTGGTGGCCATTTATGCACGAATGGCAGTAAAACCAAAAACTGAGCGTTATTGGGACATTAAAAGTTAGTCTTGAGGGTGAAAAATATCCCTAAATAAAGGGATTAGTAAGATGGTTACCGTCTTCTTCTAGTATAGGCTGCCCGGGCTTCTTCATCCTGGCGGTGCTTAGTATTTTCCACCGCACTACTGGCTTGTTGAGAGACACTCATCGCAAGATTGAAATCGGTGTCGGAG
>CAZYUV010000119.1:0-9443 GCA_964650625.1 uncultured bacterium | reverse complement strand
TATTTTGTTGGGCCAAGAACTTTATTTAAGTCAGGGATAATAAACTCAGCTTTAGTTGTATAGTCTGCAATCAATGCCCTGCCGATACTTTCATTTCTAAAAAGATCTTGCATCGCCTTAAGATTATTAGGATTAACCCCTCCTTTGTCTGGAGTATTACCCATGGTCACTAGTAGTATAACATTTTCTATAGTTCTAGTAATAGCTTGATCTACCTTCTTGAGCTCCATCTTCCAGTTAATGTCGTCAAGTACTGGAAATCCAAATGGGACCGCAAATGGTTCATAATCCTGTTTTTTATAAAATGAATAAATTAGCTTTTTAGAGTCTAGGAATACCTTAACTCCATCTGTCATATAACTTTTTGAAGAAATTTTTTCTTTTACTTCGTCTGGCAATGCGTCAAAGACTTCCTTGTCATAATCTGTTTTTGGGTTTTTTAATCTTTCTAGATCATATTCGCTTAATAATTTTTTATATACGCCATTTTTCTCTCCAAAAGTAAGAGTTCTTTCTGCTATAAAATCATAAGGATTGAGAAAAACATATTTGACGGGTATCTTTCTGTTCGGTGCTATTTTTGATTCAGAACCATAAACTTGATTTAACTTTATAAGATCTTCTGAGCTAAACTTTCCAGAAATTTTATATATAAATACATTACCTGACCTATAGTACTCTCTAAAATATTGGTCTTTTAATTTCCAGGATTCTATTCTATTTAGCCACTTGTCAATAAAAGTCCTAGACTTTTCTGATCCTCCATCTAAATAAAGATCAGAATTAGCGAACTCAGCCATTACGTCAACGGCATTTCTAAAAATTGGTACATTAGCATATGCTTTCTGACAAAGACTGATAGAGGATCTTGGACTAATATAGTCACTATTTTTGCCATAAGAGTATGGCATGCTCATTTGACTTATATTTTTGAACTTGTTAGTCTTTCTTTTGACAGTCTGACTATTTCCTCTAAGCCTAGTATAGTCATCTTCTGCGACCTGGTTTACGTTTCTCGTAATAGAGGCCTCCGTATAATAAGACTCTCCAGCGGTTGCAGGCACCACACTGTCAGAATCAGACATTAAGTCTTCAAGGTTTGAAGCACCAGCTTCTTCTTTTCCAAATTTTTTCCAGTAATCTGATCTTTTTGTATATTTTCTAGGCATAACTTATGTTACACCAAAGAAGCCTAAAGTCTACTTAAAAAGTTAAAAGTCAACTTTTAGACTTATACCATTATGGGTGTAAATGTAGCAGCAGCAGGGTCAGATTTAACATTCATAAAGTCATAATAAGTCTTTATCATCCAATTACCCAGAACCAATGCAGAGTAAGAGTCTTTCCTGGTTTTGCTAGGACCGCTTTGCCTTCTTAAGTTATGGGGCAAGCCAAAAGTTTGATTGCCTTGAGGCGAAGAAGAAACCTGTATTAATGCACACTGGTTTTTAGTATAGTTTAGCATGTCATACTGATGGTCAAGAAAGTCTATTATATTGTCTTGGTCTCTACCTAGCACCTCTTTTTGGTTTGGCATAAAGATCAAATCCTTAATAGGTATGTTCTTTTTGATTTGCATATGATAATCTTCATCTAGCGGTCTAGACGCAAAAGATATTCTTTTATGGTCGAAATTTGCCTGAAGTAATTCGTTGGCTCTTCTTATCCAGTCTGATGTTGGCTTTCTTAATACGAAGATTCTTTTATCTTCTATATTGTACTGGTTTTTTGCATCCAGCAAAGCGTCTTGGTAGTTTTCTATATTATCAAAGTCTGCGTTTATTTCTTGTAGTTTAATTTTAGACTTGCTAAATTGTTCACTAGCATTAGCAGCTTGCATGAACTGAACACCTCCACCATAGTCACCAATAACACATACTATATTAAAATGGGTTAACAAGTAATGAAAGTAATTAATATGATCTTGCATCTTCAAACCAGGAACAGCGTAACTATGAACTAATGTGCCAGTTTGATTGTTATCATTTAATTTAAATACTTGTATTGCAAAGTCATCAGAGCTTTCGCTTTCTGCCCAACTAGGGTCAAATGCTAATAAATATTTAGAATCTTTATCTCCAGCGATTTCAGTATGAGCACCCTCTCCTTCTTTTATGGTACATTCCGCCATAGTAGATGTCTTAAAGAATCCAGAACTGTCATCAGTAAATACAGCATTAAACTCTCTATCGAACTGAGACTGACTCATTGTTTGCTTCGATTGGTTTATCAAATTTTGGTCATAAAGAGCCTCAGGAGCTACATCATAGCTAAAATGCATGATGACCCTCTTGGATGTGTCTTTTGAGGCCTCAGGCACACCATTCAAGATTAAATCTTCAAATGTCTCATATACCTTATATAGGTACTCAAACTTATAGCTTGCAGACGAAAGTGCTATCAATTTATTGTTCGGCCATTTATATCTATCTTCTTCCTTCATCTGGCCTTTAGCTATCATCTGGTCCTCTATCTTTCTAACTTTTTCTCGCTCTGTAGGATTTTGAACAACACTCAAGAACGGCAGAATAACTTCGTTATAAATATGTTCAGGCATCAGCAAGAACTCGTCAATAATAATTCTATGAAACCTGAATCCACGAAGCTTAGATCCATCACCAAGAGGTAGTGCTATAATCTTGGATTCACCAATTTCTAATGTCCATTGGTCATTTTTCTTAGATTTTTTGGTTATGCATTGTGATAAAAACTGTGCGCTAGGACTTCTGGCTATATCCTCAATTTTTTCAAATATCATTTTAGACTGCCTGAATGTTGCGGCAAGAATACCAATCTGAACACCTTGGTTGAAAATAGCATCTAGAAAAGCATATATAGCAGTGCTAAAAGATTTTGACATACCACGACTCCATATACCTAAGAAGTAATCCGTTTCTAGCATGGACTTAATCGCTAGATGTTGAAACGGAAATAGTTCAACTCCAGAAATTAAGTTTGTAGTAAAAGTTATATTTTCTCTTAAAAAGTTATGGAGATGGTATTTGGCATCTTGCTCATCAAGATGCCCTTTTATTTTGAGCAGCTCTTCGTTTACGTTTGAGCCCCCGCTGCTAATTGAAAATTTTCCTTCTTCCCAAGTCATTAGTGATCTAAAAAATATTGAAGATCTACCCCCCAGAGCTTCCTGCCATAAACAAGTAGCTTGGGAATAAGGGCTTCGGATTCGCTTCTGCTGCCACTAAAAATAAATTGACACCTTCTAGGGAACTTATGGGCTATAATACGCATATTATGCCAAACATAAGGAAGATTAGATTCATGAGGTCCAAAAATATTATTTTTTTTAATTTTATTAATAGAGCTTTCCGTGACGATAAAGAGATATGCGTCAAACTCAATCACCCGCTCCATCTCTTTAATAAATCGATCAAAGCCAGTTGTCATGGTGCTTTTAAAGTCCCCTTCACTTTTCCGATCCACATAGGTATAATCGTAGTGAGAGGAGCCTACGGCATAATCTCCAAAATCAAGTTTAAGAGATGAGGACTTAGGAAAACTCAACGGCCTCTGCTCCCTTGTATCTATCAATATCTTCGCAGAGTCTACGTTTTCGTTGTCATCAAAAAAACCATTAAATAAATTTTTATTATATAATGGTTCAATATTTAATTGGCTGCAAGCCTTAGAATAAGAACCAAAGTGTTTTTTATAAATATCTAAAGAGGGAAGGCCATGCAGTTTAAGCTCTAGGTGAGATGGGGCATACTCGAGCTTTTTTGACTCTATTCTTGATTTAAGCTGACGGAGCATATATTCGCGTACTTCTTCTGGCTCCGCAGCCTCTGCCCATTTTTCAAAATTTTTTAAACAAGAAAAATCATTATCAAAATAATCAGTCTTATTTGTGAAGGGCAATAACTTGCCAGTATGCTTATCCTTCTTCTGGTAGAAGTTTACGTAATACTCAGCAAGAGGAATTTTATGGATGCGGGATATATGGGTATGCAAACCCTTGTCATTCTTAAATGACTTCTCACATATCTTACATGTGACAGGCCCCTCAGGAGTCGCTTTCAGAATCCGAGGCTTCCTCTTCTTCAGCCTGAGACTCTTCAGCTTTCTTTTGAGCTTCCTCAATCTCCTTGAGGACTTTTTCCTTTTCCTCAGGACTCATGTTGGCTACGCTGGTTTTAGCAAGATGAATTGCATAGAATCTAGCAGCCTCAAGCATTCCGTTAATATTAAACGCATTAAGATTCGCATTAGCGATTCCTTCTACGATAGCTTCTTCTTGTTCTGTAGTAATCATAACTTAAATTCTATGTTTCCTTCCTCAAGGGACTTGTTTTCCGGCTCAACGATCTTTTTAACTGTTGTTGTGTATGTCTCTTCGCCGCCGACATTTTCTTCTTTAAGATTAGATTTATTTATAATTTGCTTCATTGCTTCAATTATAATCTGATCTTTCTCAGTTATAGGTTCAAAGTCTGGTTCGTTCTCAAATATTTCTTCTATTTGAGAATATTCATAGTCTCCAATTAATAATTCAATTTTTTTCATGTTGCATCGTGTTTAGATATTCCTAGTATTCTGGCTTTCCAACTATCCATATTATCAAGTCTGGTTGTCTCTTCTTCAACTAATTTTTTTTGCATTTCGGCTAATTCGATCATTCTCTTCCTTTCGGACTCCGCCTGGAAGTTCTTTACAAGGGATATTATGGTCGCATTTTCCTTATTGCGGTTCTTTAACCTTTCCGCCCGATCACCGTTAAGCTTCTTAATTAAGGACTCCATTCTCTTTTCGCACTTATCATATTCGTCTGTCTTGGATTTGAGGACTTCTGCCAGCCTTACTGTCATATCTTGCTGATCTTGAACTTCGTTGAACATAGTGTTTAATTTTTCAATATGCCCCGCAATATTTTTTAAATTAATATAGTCTACGCATACATTGATATATAGATTTATTTCATCACTTGTTAAATCTGGCTTATCCCATGTAGCTCTTATAAATTCAGCCTCGAATAATTCCCTATCTTTCATGCTGCTATAATTACTTATAACTTGTATTAACCTTGGTGCGGAAAGGCTTCTCATCAATGATTCTATACATTCTTTTTCGTCATAAGACAATTTTTCTTCATCAATATCTAGCAAAGTAAATTCCTTGACTTTATTCAGGGCAGTACTAAACAGTTTTGGTGGGCAATAGGTTTTATTTACCGCAGTTTCAGTGTCATGAACATATGCTGGCTCATACTCCCTAAGAAACTCAAGAACAGTCATGTGGTGCTTGCAGAACCTTACTATGTTAATGTCAGGGAATAATATTTCTGCTATCTGAAATGCGCTAAGTCCGTTTTGGGCTTGAGCTTTAATAAATTCTATTTGCTGGTCAGTTAACTCTATATCTTCCATTCTAGGCTTAAACCTAGTTTGGTATTCTAAATTTTCGTCAGCCAAAAATTTTCTTACAGCCCTACCTTCTTTAGACCTGCCATCAATATCGTCTTTTTCAAATACTAAACGAGTTAACTCCAGTAAGTCAGGAGTTTTTTTAAAGTTATCTCTAACAAGTTTTTTTTGGTCTTCGTTAAGTTTCATCTTCGCCTAAAAATGTGACTCCTTTTTTATTTAATATTTTTGCAGCTTTATCTTTTAATAACTTTTTTAAATTCTTGATTTGTTTGTAGCCAGCCTTTCTCCCTGCCTCCGTACTTTTGAAGCCCATTTTTTTTGCTACTTCTTCGTCAGACATATTTTTAATAAAAAGCATATCGAATGCTGAATACTGTCGTGGGGTTAAAATTTTCTCTAATTCTTTAAATAACTTTAATGAAGATTCTTGTATGTCTGAACCTATGTAATGTTCTGATCCAGCATGCATTTCGTGCTGATGATTTTCTAAAGAAAGAGTAATTTTTACATTATATGCATGTTTTTTAGTGCCTTCCCATTTTTTATATAAAGGGCATGTGCTATCCTGCTCGCCACTAGAAGTAAAACTACATAAGTTATATTCAACATCAGAATTAAATGGACAATTTAGACAAGGCCTGGCGTAATTGCTATAATGATTACGCAAAATATTCTTCATTTGGTTTGCTATGATTTTATTTAGCCATGGCTTAATGGGTCTAGACTGATCCCACTGTTCCCATTTTTTTGATATGTGAGCCCTAATTATTTGGCAAACATCATCAAAATCTATCCAGTTAACTGAAGTTAAAAACCAATTTCTTTTTCTTTTCTGAAGTTCATTATCAATAATATCAGAAAAGTCTTCGTACAGAAGTTTGTTTTTATTGGTTTTCTTTTTTGGCTTCTTCTTGGGTTTTTCTGCCATCGACTAAATCCCTCATATTGTAAGCCTGGTAACCAACAGCGGAATCGCTGATTATTTCGTATTCCAGTGACTTTACATCGGGGACATAGTCTACATCTGAATAATCTTCAGATGCTTCCGCTCTTTCATTTTTTTTTGGTAGAGTTTTCTTGAGCGTCTTTTTTTCAGAAGAAGCTTGTCCATTAATAGGGGATCCGCAAGAAGAGCAAAAATTAGGCTTTCCTCCGGAGTAAATATTTTTAGATCCGCACTGGGTACAATATATTGCTTGCATTTATTTATTATAATAAATAATTAATAAAAAATCAATTTTATATTAAATAGCCAGAAATGATCCTAGCTTGGCGACGCATAAATAAATTAGTTTCCTCTCCAAAGGCTTCAGCTTGATCTTTATCGCAAAAACCTATAGTGTTATCTTTTACGCAATCTTTTACGTAATCAACGCCTAATATTCCGATAATTTGACCGTTTAATGTCTTAATAGGAATGTTATAAATACTCTTAATTCCCTTGCTTCTCATTAATGTAGCGAAAGCATGGTCATCCACGTCATCTGGATTAGTAAAGCAAAACTCTCCGCCATTAACTAAGTCATCAATATAAGTGTGGTAATTTGATATTATATAGTTCTGCGAGAATTCAGATTCCCTACTTATACCTTTTGCAACTGTTTCGTGTGTGCAGCTAAATTTTTGCTGACTTCTTCCTGATATGTAGTATGAGCCATTATGGAATTGAAATATGTATGCTCTGTCAGCATTCATCTCTTCCATAACGAAATTTAATGCGGTATAAATATTTTCGCTATTCTTGTGTTCATCTATAATTGGATCTTTTTTTTTCTTTTTTATCCTTTGGCTAAGAAGAACACTTGCTATCGTTGCAGACGCACCGATAAGCGCAGAAATTATTATGTATATACCGTCCATGTAAATTATTACACTATTTTGATTTTAGCTTAGAAATAATATACTTCAATATCTCACTTCTAAAAATATCATCTTCGTTAAATTTAAAACAATGAATACCCTTATCTTTGCTTTCTTGGTCATTAAAAAGATGCATCATGTCACTAAAACCACTTCTGCCATTAATATCGCTTTGCATTATATCCCCGCAAATAAATAATTTACTATTATCTCCGATTCTAGTTATAAGGGTGATGAGTTCTTTAAAGGTAAAATTTTGAGACTCGTCGGCAACTACAATTTTATTTATCCAATTAGCTCCTCTTAAAAAATTTATCGGCATAGCTTGAACTCGACCCGTTTTAATTAGCTCGTTTTTAACTCCAGTAGTTTTTGGCAATAACTCATCCAACTTATCTTCTAGGGGTGCCATATAAGGATTAAACTTCTCTTCAAGTGTCCCAGGTAGTGCTCCTAGGCCCTTATCGGCACTTTCTATCGCAGTTCTAACGTAAAGAAGGTCTAGGTCTTCATTTTTCTGCAAATGCCTTAATGCGGCAAAAACGGCCATGTATGTCTTTGTTGATCCAGCTGGCCCATTAACAAACATTATGTTTGTATTTTTATCACAAGCAATTTTTAAAAATATTTTTTGCTTATCACTTAGGCTTTTACCTTTAACTATTATCTTTGGACTAAATGCGTTGGTATTTAATTCTTCGACTAGCTCCTCTGGATGAGATTTTTTTCTACCCATATTATATTTTAGTTGTTAAATATAAATACACAAAGTTTAGTGTATAATATATATGTAAATGTCAAAAATATCAAAATACGATGTATTGAGCCTTCTGGCCAAAAAGATGCCGTTCTACGGCGCAACGCAATGGTTGAAGACTGAAAACGAAGGTCTTGGTGGGGAAATACCATCTGAGTTATTAAAAGATAATAAAGCAGAAGTTGTTTATAATCAATTAGAAAAAGAAATAAGCGAGAAGAAAAAGAAATGAGCCTCGGAGAAAGAGCGTCAAAGGCAGCCAATACAGTATATCAGGCCACGGAAGATGCAATAATTACCGCATCATACCATTATGTTAGCTCGTGGCCTATTATGCGAGCATATGCAAGCACAGACCAGAGCAAAGTGCAAAACATTGATTCCGCAGCTTTTATTGGATGGCAAGGAACTGATGATGATGGCGGAAAACAGGGAAGTATCACTTTCGTAGTTAGAAAAGATGAATACTGGCAAGTATATATTAATGGTAACTATTCTAATTTTGTATGCTGGTATACGCCACTATCAGGAGGGACATCTCAAGTTCCAGCGCATGATCATCCTGAACTTAGCGATAATGATCATGAGCATGACCCCCATCAAAATGTAGACTGTACCGCAGTTGGGGAAGACTGCAGAACAGCGATTAGCGAACTGGATGAGTCCACATCCTTGAATGCTAATGATGAATTTATCATATCTACAAAAGATTCCAGCAACATATATTCTAGTAAAAAAGTAAAGCTGTCAACGGTTCAAAATGCATCTCCTGCAGCTGGAATTACAGTCAAAGAAGAAGGTACCGCTCTAGCAACTAATGCCACATCTTTAAATTTCGTAGGGTCAACTGTAACGGCAAGCGGTACAGGGGCAGAAAAGACAATTACTATTTCAGAGCCTGCTGGTGGTGGCAACCCCGGCGGAAACTACAGCACCGGATGGGTTCAGACTGATGATAATGGCAACTCAGTTACCAATGGTGCGACTTTGACTTTTAGTCACAATTTAGGAACGACAGATTTTGTTACTCAAGTTTTTGTCTCAAAAAACTCAACCGGAACTAATGGTGTTCAAGCGGTAGACACAGTAGTCGGTACGATTGGGAATGCCTTCGGCGCTTTAGTAAAAGAGGTGACTAGTACATCTATTACTGTCCAAGTTGGAGGAGACGGTTATATTGAATTGATTAATAACGGAACAGATCAAATTTTGAGCTGGGGTGGAACTTGGATCAAAGTTGTTGCTGTAAAGTAACCCTACGCGTAATTACCTCTTGTAACTGCGGCTCCATTAGTGAAATCACCAACCATAGAATAGTCTGTACTATAGGTTTGCGGTGGGGTACCCGCTGTAAACTCATTTGCTGAGGAAAATTTTGCAGTTCCAGGTATTACTGGTAAAGTTCCTGGATTACCATCTTTGGCACTCCAGGCAGCAACACTCAA
>CAZYUV010000118.1:0-9445 GCA_964650625.1 uncultured bacterium | reverse complement strand
TTAGAGAAGTCTGAAATGCTAGATTTTCAATCGGCTGAACAGCTTTCATATCGACGTGAAAAATTTTGTCATTCAAATCATTGGGCTTTCATAGGTGAATCTTTTGGGTTTATTGATCCATTTTATTCACCTGGTTCAGATGTAATTTCAAGGCAGGCATACTTGCTGGAGCATTTATTGAATACAAAAGAAGGTGAACTGGCAAAAAATGCATCTCTTATTAATCAATATTGTCACTATGAATTCGATTTGATCAGACAATTATATGTAGGACAATACGAAGGTTTTGGGAGCTTTGATGTATTTAATATAAAAGGTTTATGGGACTTTCATACCTATAGTAATCGCATGATTTGGAATTTCTATGACGAACGTTTCAAAGATTTAAACTTCATTAAACGAGAAGTTGATGCGGCTCCCGTTACATTGAAGCTCACTAAATCTATTCAACAGGGCTTTATAGCTCTTTCTAAATTCTTACAAGAAAACGATATGTATTATCGTCACAACCAAGACTTATATTCATTACGCCAGAACCGTTTTCGAAATGAGGAAGATATTCTTCTGCAATATGATGAGTCAAGATCATTGGAAGAGCATATGCACATTTGCCAATTGTGCATTTGTGAAATGTTGAATTTACGTTTCAATTTAAATGGTTTAGAGCGACTCGGTTTTGTTCAAGAGAATTTAAGTTTTTCGGTAATGCAAAATTTTGAGTTGAGCGAAAAATGGATGAATATGTTTTGTAAAAGATTGGCTAAGGCTTTATCTAGGCACATCAAGCGCCAATTGAACGAAAAAATTGAGTTAAATATTTACATTGAAGATTTACTACTAGAAATACCAAAAAGCGCTTCAAATGATGTACCAAAGGACAATCCTAATCGGGAAGGTATATTAGAACTGATTAAAGACTTGTGGACGTCGTCTAGCACTAATAAGGTATTAAACGAATTGGTAACGGTCTCCTGAAAAATCCTGTTAGATTATGTTCGAGTCTTTAATAGCTATGCAAGTCCCTTATATGGCGTCCATGATTCTTCCTAAGGTTTGGTCAAGAATATAGGAAGGTAACCAACTCAACTTGTATTTTGCTATGTGATAAAAGAAGAAACTGGGAAGCGTACACATGAATGCTGATGGAGCTGACCAGAATGACATTGCCCACACAAAACTAGGTTGAATTCTAGCCCATTCCATCGCTTGCATAAAATACATTACATAAGCTTCTGCAAATGTTTTCCCTTCCAAAAGCCCGATTTGTAAGGTCAAAAAAAAGTCTATTGGAAACCACATAAAAAAAGCTGATATGGGCAAAAAGTAAAGAGAATCGACTAGGCGCAACCTCATTGGGTCTGGCTTTGTGTAAACCAAGAAACTTTCCTCTTCTCCTCTAAGTTTGAGTTGGTCTCCTACGGTATTGCGGGTAGCCGTATGCCAGAAATAATATTCGGCAAGCATCGAGGCAAATAAGAAATTTTTTCCGCGCGATCTTTGAGCTAGTCGCTTATGATCAGTGAGGATTCTATATTCTGTTCCCTGTTCACATACGAGATATTCATTCATAACTAATCTCCTTCCTCACTACTCGATTTATTCGTAAAATTTAATTGGATCTTAGTTTCTTTTCTCAAAAAACCTGCCAATTTTCCAATAGTGCGCTGATGGAGGTTAAGAGTTTTAGGATTGTTCAATAATGTTATAGCGTATCTATTACGTAAGTAGGGGTAAACATAGCTGTAAAACCAACCCCAGACTAGTAAAAACAGCATAACTTGCGTGAGTCCTAGATGTACCTGATAAGTTTGGAACTTTGCAATAAGCTCCGCATTCATTGGCATTGCCGCCATTTCGGTATAACGCAAACCTATATTGGCAATGAAAAACCAAGCTCCGCAATATAATATAAACAGGATGACGCAGAATGGGCTGCACATAGCAATAGTTTCATAGGGAGCAAAGAGATTAACCACAACATAATTGTATCCCTTCTCTTTTTGGTATTGAGGTAGTTTTTCGATTAATTCCAATGGTTTATGAACCTGAATTAAGCGACCTAAATCTTTCCAAACAAGATCTGCTGCTTGTCTTCGCGTGGCAGCCTTGACTTCGAAGTCAGGATCAAAAGGAAGACTTGCGGTATAACTATTAGGTTCTTCTTTTAACTTAAACGGGACAAAAAGTTGCATGATAGCCCTTGTGTATATCGAGTGATTTCAAGCCCTTTCTAAAATACATATGCTTTTAGGTGCTTCTGTCTAAAGTCAAACTCTGTTATCTTAAATATATCGGGTGAAAATAAAGCCTTTAATTCAAGATACTGTGCCCGCATGGACATGTTCAAGAATTCTAGTGCACTAGTTTTGCCAGAAGATGCATAATATTGCCCGATTTTCTTCATCATTACATGATAACGGTCACATTCACCTGCTTGATGTACACCTAATGCGTAATCCATTAAACATTCATATGTGTTTTTTTCCCAAGTAGGATCTTTCTTACATAAATACTTAAAATGAGCTGCGAAGACTTTTTTATGGACGACTTCATCTTCCGCTACCCAACGTAAAACTTTGTGAACTTCCGGATTGTCAAATGCATCAGCTAAGAGAAGGTATGCTCGAATATTATGCGTTTCACCAAGAAAATTGATTACGAACACGCTATATTGATCATGATAGGCATCAGGTTGAGGTTCGTTAAATGTTGTAGCTAAAAACTCTTCGTCGAGGTCATTAGTATGAATGTTCATAGACTGTAACATTGCTCTTATGGCGTGATAATGCTTCAACTCTTCATGACATTGTTGGACATTCCATAATGCAAAAGGATGATGCATTCCTATATGATGCATATTTTGATAGCCAATGCTGTAGCTGTAGCCTTCGCAATAAGCGATTTCCTTGATAATGTCGCAAAGCGCCAAATCGTTTTTGCTTAATTCTATTCCTTTTAAGGTGCCCTTACAAAACTCTTTGACGTCTTGTAAATGCCACTGCACTTTGTCAGCTTCTTGAGTGTAGTACTCATATACACTAGTCTGAAAATGATCTTTGTATGGAAGTCGTCGTTGTAACTTGGCATATGAGTCACGAATAATATCATCATTTTTGTCACCGAAATCGTTGATTAAAGCATCAACATCGCCTTGATACTCCTTCATAATATCACCCAATAAACGAGAGTATGACTTCCGCTCTTGAGGGTCTAGGCCAAAGGCTGATTTTAAATCTAAATCTGGAGACTGGCGATGTCCAAGATCTTGTTCTCCGCAGAATTTATCAAAGTCGTTCTTAAGGTCGTTTAATATCTTTTGATCGTAACGGTTTAATGCTTGTACTAAATGGTTAAAGTCTACAAATTTCTCTAGAAAATGAAAGGTAGGCGTATTGTTGATATCCCAAGATTCTTTCAATTCAGGTTTGAAACCCCAAACTTTATCCATTTCTGCCCTAAGATATTTTATTTGAATATCACAATGTTGAACCCATTTACCGAGTTCAATTTGATGATCTTTGCATTCATTGCTTACATGTTTTTGAAAAATTTGCAGCATGCGCTTCAGAAACCAACTTTGTTGAAGTAACCAAAAAACCAGGGTGTCTAAGCGCTGATTGGCATTTTCGGGTTTTAGGAAAAAAATTTCATGCTGAAAGATTTGGTAAGGAGCAAATTTTTCGATCGGATAAAGATCATTAAAAAAGAAATACAAACCAGTCAAAATACGATCTGTTTCGGCATGCAAACTTAAACTACCGTGAACTAAATCACTCTGTCTAAAAAATCGAGCAGGGAATAGTCGGAAGCCTCTCGTTACAGCAAATATCCATTGCACCGTATATTGGTATAAGTCCGCTACTTTCTCAGGATTATTAATCTTGTCGACGGGTACGGGGTCTGTAAAGCCCCAGCGAATACCCAAGGAGGTATAACCTATAGTGAACTCTTCGTATTCAGACCAATTTTTTTCACCATCTTCGGGTTTGTAATTTAAATACTCCTGAGTGTGCTCTCTAGTAAAAATTATATCGTTTACTAGTCGATCAATTCGGAGCTTCAGTTCTACACGTGGATCTATAACTTTTACAATATCATCCATAATTAACCGCCAATCATAAACTTAATTTAATTTAAGTTTTCCTGTTTGATTTCGATCGCTTTGCGATCTACAATTTCAGAAATTCTGCGACGACAGAATGTTCTAAACTGATTTTCTTGTTGCTCCATGTTGGCATCTTTCTTTCTAAAAACCATGCTTTGTAATCCGACTTTGAAGAAGTCATAGGCATATTCTCTTTTATATCCTTCTTCAAGCTCTTCTCTTACAGTTTTTATATTCTCTGGTTGATCAAATTCTTGCTGTACTAAATCAGCAGTTAAAAAATCAAATCTCTGAAGAATTATTTGTCGGGCATAGGCCAGTATTTCTTCTTCCATTGCATCCAATTCACCTTCGAAGAACTCTGTAAAACTATAAATTACTTTTTCAGCTAACTTCGTTATAGAACGGGTATTCATGCCCATGTTCTTTTCAATTTTTGACATAAAATTGGCCATTGCTGCTAGTTCTGCTTCGTTTAGATAATCTAGATAAGCATGCAGTAAAGGGGTTTCCTCTGGATCTATATCTAGAATTGCTTTAACTTCTTCAGTGGCTTTTGGTGTAGCAGCAGATTCTGTAAGCATCTCCATCAACTTTTCAGATGCTAATTCTTCGCCTAGAGGGTCTGTCACCAATTTATACCAGCTATCACTGTTACGGTCTGTCATTTTGGCTACAAAAGGCATAAATAATCGTTTAATGATAGTACTTATCCATTCTTCTTTAGTATAACTATTTTCCAAAAGAGTACCTACGATTGCCCGTTTACTTTCCATATCCATATTATCAATATATTCAATTGAACGATCTATACCCTTAGGTTGCACCCAGTCCCAATTTTGAAGTGGAGTCAGACTGATTAGCCATTCGATGAAACTATCTGCGTTTTCATCAAAATAAGCTAGAGCGTCCTCTATTTTAAATTTATAAGTACCGTCATCGCAGCGTTCCTTTAGTAATTTATGCAAACGCTTTTGTGAACCATTTTCATATCGAGTAATGGGTACTAGTTGACGGACTTTATTAAGCCAATCCTTTGTGCTTTGGCTTTTAGTTTGTTGAGCACTATTCAATTTGATTTTTTGCTTATGATCATCTAAAAACTCAAGACTCATTTCCACGATCCAACGACTGATCATAGCTCCTATAAATTTCTTTTGAAGCAATGAAGAAAAAGGCGGTTCACAGTCAGAACGATAATGAAACTCCTCTTCTGGTGTTTCCTGAATCTGTTTTAATTTAGCTAACCAGAATTCTTCCTGTTTAATTTTTTGACGTCCCACTAAAGGATGTTTCGTATCATAAGTGAAAAAGAGTTCCATCCAGTCATAAGCATTTTCTATTTCTTCTGCTTCAAGGTAATCAAGAAAACTATTCAAAAAGTCCCATTTTAAACTGTACAGAGTACTTGGATCGTTATAAAAATTAGCATAAACCCTTTGTCTTGTTCGAGGATCAGGATAGTCGAGAAGTGTGGCAACAAGGGAGTCTATAGAAATCTCATAGTTACGTAAAAATTGATTTAAACCTTCTTCTACATCCTGCTCAGTTACTTGATCCGCAGTTTTCTTTAAACGTTTAAAGAACCATTCGTCGAATATCTCTTGATATATTTCGTTTTCTTCAGTTTGTTTTTCATCATCCCACATGAACTCAAGCTGTCTTTTCATAACGATTTCCATGATGAGCTCAGACTGTCCTTCGATAACATGAGTTGCAAACTCCTGCCGAAGTTGTGTGTGATATTCTTTGTCATAAAGGTAGTTGAAAAGAAATAAGCTTGTTCTTAAGGGATATTTTGTAATCACATGCTCTTCGATACTTTGCCGATTATAAGTCATACTTTCAAGAGTAACGAAGATAGCTCTGAACTCTTCGAAATTACTTTCGATGAAAACTTGGATCATTTGATCTTTGATGTTGTAACGCTTGGCAAATTTTTCTACCTCGCTCAGGTGAGTATCTGAATTTGCATCGGCTTCTTCCTCTTCCATATGTGCAGCAAATTTTTTCATAAAATCTTCCTGCACATCTCCTTCAACTTCTATGTCAGCTTCAGTTGGCATAGACTCTAGCATTTCGTTCATGTACTCATTCGTATAACGTGAGATAATTTCGTCCATATTGTCATCCATGTACTTCTGGGTGATCTTTTGCTGAATCTCACGCATCGCTTCGGGAGTATTTAGTTGCATTGCTTCCATTGGATCATAATTTTCTTTGATGTATTCCTGAACGAGTCTATTGCGAAGTTCTTTATCTTCAACAATTCTTCTGGATTCTTCCATCGCTATACGATCAAAATTGTTGCGCATAAAATCTTCGACTACGTCGCCATGCATTGGTTGATCACCCAGTACTTCCTGGATTTTATTCTCAATGAATTCGTCTCCTAGAAAGGCCGCTTTGACAAATTTGTAGATGTCATCATCCTCCACCATGTCTGTTTGACGTTTGATTTCACTACCAAAAATATTTTGAATATTCTCCTGCACTAATTGCTCGATAATAGTTTGCTGAATACCTTCGTCAGAAAGCAGTTCTTGGGCTATAACATCCGGATCTAGATTGAAATCGTTACCGGTAGCTATCCGGCGCAATTCGACCAGATTTTCGACCAAGAATGCTGAAAGAACTGACTCCCAGAAATTTCTTAAATCAAAACTGATACTATTCCGATCAATTACTGTGGGATTACTAAGAAAATCGTCAAAATCATAATTTTCGGGGATTTCAAAATTATCCCTTTTATTTTTGACAAAATTTAAAAAGATTTCACTCAAAGGATTTTTACCAAATAAAAGACTTTCAGATTCATTATCAGTAAAAAACGCGGCAGAAACATACACACGCAAATTAGAAGTCGTTCGAAAATCAAATCTTTCCTTCATGAAATCCATTACGAGGCCCTTGATCATATCGCGGTCCTCTAGAAGATTTCGTATAGTTTCTTCGTCAACAGCATCAAAAGCTTGTTGAACTACAGCTTGAATCCGTTCATCTTGGACTCCTAATTGTTTAATTTGCAATTCGTATTGTTGTTGCTTTAATTTATCAAAATTATTCTTTAGGAAATCGTCTATATTACCGCTAGCTAGGAAGTCATTTGGCATCTCTCCTAAATCAATTGTAGGAATTTGACTACTAAGCTGACGACGAATGATGTTAAAGAAATTTTGTACCGTTAATTCTGGGTAAAGTATTCTATCGATTTCACCATCACTTAATTTAGCGAGATCTTTATTCCGATGTTGACCTAGTTCCTCCATGATCATCGCACGCATTTGTTCGTTGGTCACTTCTTTTTGGATTGATGTTTGAATTGTAAAAAATAGGTCTAAAAATCCAAGCGAATCTAGACCAAGTTCATCAATTAATTCAGTTTCAAGCGTTATTTCACCATCATATCCCGTGATATCTTCCAAGGCATCACGCAATAAGTCAAAAATGTCTTCATCGCTGAACTCAAGCTCTAGTATGTTCATATCTGTCATGATTTCTACCTAATGTACAAATGCCTTCAAGTGCTTTCTACGGAAATCAAATTCCGATATTGTAAAGATTTCTGGGGAGTAAAGTGATTTAAGTTCCAAATATTGAGCACGCATACTCATATTTAGGAACTGCAATGCAGAATACTTAGTAGAATGGTCATAATAGCGGCCTATTTTTTCCATCATTACCTTGTACCTAGAACAGTGAGAAGCTTGATGTGTTCCAAAGCCTGTATCAATCATGCATTCATAGGCATTTTTTTCCCAATCCTTATATTTTTTTGATAGGTATTTAAAATGGAAATGAAAGACCTTCTTGTGAACAACTTCGTCTTCCGTAACCCAACGTAAGACTTTCTGAATGTCTTTGTTCTCGAAAGCGTCTGCTAATAGCAGGTAAGCTCTAATATTATGAACTTCTCCAAGGAAATTTAGATTAAAAACATTATATTGATCGTGGTATGCATCAGGATTGGGCTCTTCAAATACTTGAGCCATAAAATCCTCATCGAGCTTTTGTGTGCAAACCCCAGCTTGCTGAAGAAGTACGCGCACTGCATGATAGTGTTTCATTTCCTCATGGCATTGTTGAGTGATCCACATTGTGAATGGATGCATGTATCCAGCATGATACAAATTCTGATGTCCAATGGTATAAGCAAATCCTTCACAATATGCAATTTCCTTGACGATATCGCACAATTCCATATCGTTATCACTAAGTTCGAGGTGACCTAATGGTTTCATTGCTGCATAAACATCCTGCAAATCCCATTTTATTTTGCTGGCTTCAGCTAGGTAATATTGATATACAGAGGTATCGTACTCGTCCTTCATACTACGCTTTTGATTCAATTCAGCAAAAGCTTGACGGATTAGACTGTCGTTCTTGAGCCCGTACTCACTGACTTTTTTTTGCAGATCTTGGAAGTAGTTGCTTTGCTGGTCTTTCATGCTTTTCGCCATGACGATCTGATCTTGCTTGTCTAATAAAAAATCACGAGGAAATTCAATTGGTTTGCCGTTTGTTTTCGGAAGACCTCGACTGCTGACATAATTGAGCCATTCTTTACTTAGGGTCTGAACGTATTCAGGTTGTATATCATTAGCGACCTTACACAGATTGACAAATTCTGGAAATTTTTCCAGATAATGAAGATTAGGAATTCTATCAACGTCGAATGTCTTTTCGAGATCCGGTTTTAATTCGCGAAGTTTGAAAAAACTGTGGCTAAGAAATTCTAGCTGAGCTTGATAATGAATATCTAATTTAGTGAAATAATCATAAAACACATGTTCTTTATTAATTATTTGCTGTGTACATAGTTGAATAAACTGACCCTCTATATAAGTTTGCTGTACTAGGTAGTACAACATTAAATCTGGTGCTTGAGATCGGTTGTCTGGATTAAGAAAATACATTTCGTTACGTAAGGGAAATAGCGGCGCAAGCTTGTTCAAATCAATAAGTTTACGATGACTAAATAGCAACAAATTATTAATCTTTAATTTTTCTGCAAATAGGCTTACTAGACCATGTACAATTTCACTACAGCGAAACAGATTAGGTGGAAAATAGCGTAAATTAATGGTATTTAGATGCAACCAGCTAAGTAGACTTGAGACCAATAATGAGCTTTTCGAATCTACATCAGAGCTGGCGAATCCTTTTTGAGAGTTCCAATCAATTTCTAGCGAAGTAAAAGTGATAGTGAATTTTTCATACGCTTTCCAATTCTTATCTTGATCTTTCTCGGTGTAATTTAAGTACTCCTGATCATACTTAAATTCGTAAAAAAGTTTGTTACGAATACGATCTATATCTTTCTTTAATTGGAGTTTTTCA
>CAZYUV010000117.1:0-9540 GCA_964650625.1 uncultured bacterium | reverse complement strand
GTCGTGAATTACTCTGGCAGTTGTGGCTACTCGAAGGACGTCCACAAACAGAAAGCTTTGCCGGACTTGCCAATTATGAGCCTAGTCTTGCCGGACTTCCGGCTAGTTCAAATTGGGATAGCCTTATACAAGAGCTGAGTGTTATGGGGTTTTCCACAACAAAGCACCCTATGCAATTCATCCGTAGAGGTCTCAATTCTCAAGAAGTTCTCGATTCAAAAGATTTCAATGACCTATATAATCGCAGAACCTATCAATGCTGTGTAGCTGGAATGGTTGTCACAAGACAAAAGCCACCCACTGCAAAGGGTTTCGGCTTTCTCACTCTTGAAGATGAATTTGGACTAATTAATGTGGTTGTTAGTCCGAAAATATGTGAAAAATTCAGGATTGTTTTTCGTACTGCTGCTTTTGTAATGGTATACGGTCAAAGAGAAACACGCGATGGTGTTGTAAATATTAAAGCCACTAAAATTAATGAAATCAAACTCTAAATTTGAATAGAAAGATAGCAACATTAAATATGAAATGTAGACACACGGAATTTAATAATGAGAAGCATACCCCTTGTTGGATTGATCTCGCCCCTAATTAAGTCCATAAGTATTGAGGTACCAAATAAAATATATGGTAAACCCTTTTATAAATAGTACACCTATAAGTGCAAATATAGTGACTAGCCATCCGATACGAAGTGGTTTTTTATACTGAATAACACAGGTACTGCAAATGGAGTCATGCAAAGCTTGGTTTTTAGGCCTCCACAAAGCCATCAAATATCCTGTGAATAAAATAACCATAGAGATATACTTAGAAAAAAATTTCGCTGTAGCTCTCCAAGCAGATATACAGTCACCATTTTCGCGAACTACTCTAAGGCCCATCAAAAGCCTACCTAGTGTCGCTCGGCACTTTTAAGTAGACTCAAAGATAACAAAATAAAGGAGGCTAAAACCAAAAGCAATCATAAAACCGACTGCTAAAAATTCATCTTTATAGTTGGTTAGGTCACATAGCATGATAAATAATATTATTGAAATTAAACCATCAAATTCTGAAGCTAAATATCGCCTAAAAAAACTACCATAAACAATTTGGGGTTTGGCATGCTCAGAATTCTCGATATCTTCAATTGAAATTTTATAAATTCGCTCTGTTTGCATACTCAGTCTTCTAAATGTTCCAAAATTGTGTCATGGAATAAATTTAATACAAATGACTCGATTTCTCAGGTTTTGAGGGTGATTACCGACCTAACTATGTAACAATTGGACCCAAATATTTGCAGTATATGTCAAGCCGTTGTTATCCATACAAAATATCATTAAAATAGTAATCGGGATGTGAGAAAGGGGGGAAGAGATGTCTAAGCCTGAATCTAATGCATCGAAGGTGCTAATCAGAAACTCAACAATTGGCTTGGCTGTTGTCGCCTTTGTGGCTGGATCGCTGTTTTTCATTTATGTGATCCATATGCACATAGTCCGATTACAGAATATGAAATCCAGCACCATCAAGACTGCCAAATCTTATACCGATTCGCGACATGCTTTCAAAGTTTGGCATCAAAAATTCAACCACGGCCTCTACACGCTTTCAAAGACCTCAGAGGAGTTCCTGCAAACTTCACTGGAACACCAAGCTCTTCTCCAATATACCCGGTGCAAATCACAAACATACGCACTCTGGGAGGCCATTTCGCCAGTGGTCAATTCAAAATTTGCCAGTTTGGAAACTATGGCTTGGGACTCCACTGAGTTAAGTTTTGAACTTCATACTGAACAAGAACAAAAATTATTCGATTCACTTAGTCGTCTAAAATCCGATAAACCTGACCTAATTCTACATCTCGATCAAGTCAGCCACATGGGAAATGAAGACCATAAGTATTCTATAGTCAATGGAAGATTAAGTCATGAACTGTGTGCGAGGGGGCAATCATGATGCGCTTGAACCATGGCATATGGATTGCCTTCGGAACTTTGTCCTTGTTCTGTATGAGCTATTTAGGAGCTTATCAAGTATTGAATAGTCCATATCTAACCAAAATGAAGGCTATAAAAAAGATAAATGTGTATAAAACCAAGCGACTACATAGGCAAACGATTAATCTAAAAAAAGCCTGCAAAGCCCATTTTGAAGAGGAATCATTCCTACACTTAAGAATAGCTGAGTTGAAAGCTTTAAATGGGAAAATGTACGATCAATCAATGGTAGCTGACGACCTTGTAGCCTTTTACCATACTATGACGAAAATGAGTACTCAGAATGGACTACAAATGAAGCCTGTAGAGAGTGAGGCAATTCAATTGAAAAGCGCCACAATCATAAACTTAGATATAGAAGCCCATGGCTCAATTCAGAACTTGATGAGTTGGCTGAGAAGCTTAGAAATGACAGAGTACCCAATGGTAATCAATCACTACAAAATTAAGAGTACAGGACTAAAAGCGGAATCTAATTCCAATCTAAATCTCCATTTGAGCTTACTAGTGAAGGATGAGTAAAGTCGAAACCCTTGTGAATTCTAAAGAATCGTCTCGAAATCTAGAATAGTTTGTCCCATAACTTTTTAGCTGTCTTTTTAATACCACTAACTAAATTCGCCTTGGTGGGTCTGTTTACCGAACCTCCCGTAGGTGATTTGCGTTCAGTATTTTTGTTTTTAGCTCTACGTCTTCGTTTTCGCTTCGGTCTGTGCTCGTCTTTAGAAATACTCTGAACTGAATTTTCCGAGTCTTGACTTACTAGATCCTTTTGAATATTACTTTTAGATTTACGAGTCGGACGTTTTTCACTAGCTTCAGGTTTACGCTTTCTAGAATCAGATTGGTTATCAGTAATAATATTTAAATGACGGTTCAACCAAATCGGCTCTACCCCAATTTTCTGTGTAATTTGCTGAAGTATATGAGCTTTGTTTCTCGCGGTAAAAGTCAAACTTTTACCCTTTCTACCCATCCGGCCAGTCCTACCAGTCCTGTGTGTAAATGATTCTAAATCCATCGGAAAATCATAATTTAAAACATGTGTAACGTGAGAAAAGTCCAATCCTCGACCGGCAACATCCGTTGCAATCATAAATCTGACACGTTTCTTCTTAAATCTTTCAAAAATATTCGTTCTGCGATTCTGAGGCAAACCACCATGAATCATTTCAATACTTCTTAAACGTTTTTTGAGTATCTCATGCAGTTTCTCAACGTTAATTCTTGAATTACAAAATATTATAGCCTGCTCAATATCTTCCTCTGCCATATACTTCAATAAGCATTCGATGCGATTTCGAGAAGCTGTCTGTATAAAGTAATGGTCTATAGTTTCAGGAATTTTTTCTTCAGAAATCAACTTAACCTGAACCGGGTTACTGAGTTGATTCTGTGCCAATGAATCTATTTCTGCTGGCATGGTTGCTGAAAATAAAAGCTTCTGATGTTCATGACCCATACAAGAAAGAATAAAGTCCACATCTTCCATGAAACCCATATTGAGCATCTCATCCGCTTCATCAAGTACAAAGCATTTGATGTATCGCATGCTGACATTGGACGAATAAATATGATCAATGAATCTACCTGGTGTAGCTACTGCAAGCTGAGCACTCTGCAGTTCCACTCTTTGCTCACCCATGGGAACTCCACCATAGAGCAAACAAACTTTTGTTCCCAAGAATTTCGAAAGTCGATCTATTTCATCACAATATTGAAAAGCTAACTCCCTCGTAGGTACCAGAATCAAAATTTGCAATTCCTTCAAAGAATGATCAATTCTCTCCAGAACTGGGATTGCACAAGCACTAGTCTTACCAGAACCTGTTTTTGCAAGTCCCATCAAATCACGACCATCCAAGATAGGTTGAATACTCTGCTCCTGAATAGGAGTCATAGTTTCATAACCTATACTTTCTATACCTTTCTTTAGAAGCGGGTCAATGTTTAATTCGCTGAACTTCATGCTTTCCATCTCATTAAAATATTCATATGCTCAGGGTCTTTTTCAATACGTAGAGGATTAGTGTGTATCACATAATCTTTGATGCAAAAGGAAAAAAACATCCAAAAAGTGATCCAACTACACCAACGAATAGAATCTAGAAAAACTGGCTGCGAACTACCGATCTTGGTCAGAAATATGCCACAAACAAGAACAGTTAAGCCAAGTGTAGACTCGGCACAAAGGCACAGTTTCGTTTCCCTGACGCCCATCTTAACAGATTGATGCTTTTTCATCAGAATTAAGATGTCTCGTATAAGACTTTGCAGAAAAATCAATGCTGCCGTATAGAGCAGAAAAGTACTCCAGTCGGATACATTGGGAAAATAATCACTTACAGACGTCTGGAGTACCAATATTGATAACAAAGAAATGGTTGAAAGCTCCAGATATTCAAGTTTTGAAATTGATAAACCCTTGCGTAAATATTGATTAAATCATTATCCCATAGCATTCGTTTAATGTGAAATTTTGTATACTGCGGAAATGTTTAACAGGTCACCAATTCACACAGGGCATCATTTAATTGAACGACTATCTATAGATCCCTTAATCCCAAATAATTATTTGGAGTCTGCCTGGCTACAAACAATTGCCACTCAAATTTGGCCTCGAAATGTATTGCGCAAAGGACATGAACTGCATTTTGTTGAACTTGACGATGGAGACCAACTCTGCCTAGTCGAGATGAAACCTTCAACACAAGCTCGCGCAGTGATCATTTTAGTCCATGGTTTAAATGGTGACTATCAGTCACACTACATTCAAAGAATGGCGATGCAATCAAATCAGGAAGGCTGGATAGCCTACTGCGTCAATTTGCGAAATTGTGGGCCCTCCTTGGGATATTCTAAAACAATTTATAATGCTGGAAATTCATCGGATTTAATTACGGTAATGCAGTGGCTCAAGTCCAAGCATCCGGACATACCCAGATTTTTATGTGGTTACTCTCTAGGTGGCAATATAAGCCTTAAAGCGATGGGAGAATCAGAAGAATTATTACAAGGTGGCGCCATTGTTTCCACACCCGTAGATTTATTAGCCAGTGCAAATAAACTGGCACTTCCCAAGAATAAATTTTTCAATCGAAATTTACTGAAATATTGTATGCAGCAACTTCACAATATGCGCCCATATCTTAAAAAAGCACCTAATTATAAACCACTAAAATGGCACCTATTGAAAGATTTTGATGATAATGTTACCGCCCCTATGGCAGGTTTTATCGATGCTAAAGATTACTACAAAAAATGCTCTTCTCTCCACAAGTCAGCAGACGTAAAAATTCCAGTTCTGATTTTAAGCTCCACCGACGACCCTATGGTGGACCACTCCTATCTAAGCATAACCCAGCAAAATTCGAATTTAGAGCATCTTATAACTAATTATGGTGGTCACTTGGGTTTCATCCAGCATGGAGAAACTGGAATACATTGGCTAGAAGACACACTATGTTCATGGTTTAAGTCTCTATTAAAAATCTAAGTGAAACAACTAAATTGCTTCGATAGATCTCAGTTTTGTCAGTAAACATTTATTTCCAGCCAACACTATATTGTTGTGTCGGTATTAGAAACCCCAGTATTGATAATAAGAATAGGGGGATGGGAATGGAAAATAAAATCTCTACAATTAGCTGGATATGGGATAGGTATGGGTCACAGTTTACCGAAATTCGTAAAGAAATTAATGATCGAATAGATAGAGAAGATATACCGACAAATCGAGTGTATCTAAAAACTATTGATTCAAGAGACTACAAAATGAACGAATTTAATTCTCAACTCAAATAGCACTAAGATTGAATAGTAGAAATTAGAGGGTAGAACGAGTCTAATCTGACATCTTGTCTTGTATTAGACCTTTTGTCTGTTAACAAACTCTTGAATATTCAGCGCTATACTCTGTAATTGCTTATTCACCTTCAAATTTGGATTCCATAATCGTGGTCTTAAAATTAAAACCCAGTTTCCAGCATCCGTTTTAAGACTAAGTAAAAGATTATCTAATACCCATGAATTAGATGTGTTTGAACTAAAGTTTAGCTCTATGAGATAACACTTTAAATCCTCTAGGGTCTGTAGATTTGTTCCGGTAATGCGATAAAAGAATAAATGCTGCGTTCCACATTTAAGCCAAAGTGCTATCACTGCTGAACTCACACTAATCAGAAATACTTTACTAGCAATAGCTCCAATTGAAATAGCCAAAAAAACAAAAAAAACTGGTAGTTGATTAAAATCATGGGTAGGCATTCTCTGCAAACTCAATAATCCCGTCCATAATACAATCATAATGATTGTAATTAGTGAAGAAACTACTAATGCATGCCAAATTAGATGCATCGGTCCTGAACCCATTGGTAAACTACTTTTCTTTTCTCTCAAATTGACTCCATTTAATTAAAAGTTTATGAGCCGGTTTATAACCCAATTTTTGAGAACGTTCCAACATTTTTAGCGCAGATTCCAAATTTTGATTGATTCCTTCACCACGAGCCAGCATCAGGGCAAAATTGTAAGCAGACCTAGCATGTCCTCGCTCAGCTCCTAATCTGTAAGCTCTCGCAGCAGCATATTTGTCCATGGGGCCGCCAATTCCCTCATCTAGGAAAACTCCGAGATTGAAAAGTCCCTCTGAATTACCTAAATCGGCTGCTTTCTGATACCAATGTCTTGCTTGAATTAAGTCAGAACTAATACCAATACCATGATCATAAATTAGCCCCAAATTCAAACTTGATAAAGAATCTCCAGCAGCACTAGCTTTCTTGAACCAGTCAACAGCGGATTTTATATCTACAGGGTTGTTGTAAGGCTGAGTAGCTCGCACGCCAAGACTAAACATAGCCGCTGAGTTTCCAAGTTCAGCAGCCTTAGTGAGAACTTTCTCCACCTTAGGATCACCTAATGGTCTTTTACTCTGCCTGTAAAGCTTTAAATAGTCGATACAACTTCGTAAATCACCACTTTCACATTTTTCAGCTAGTAAGTGAAAAGAAGGCTCACTCTCACAACCCAATAAGCCCAATGAAACACACAAGATGATCAATGAGAAAAAGTTTACGGCCATAAATACCAATTATCTATAACAATAATCTTACTCCAAACGGGTTTATTTTAGCATGCTCTCATTCATTCCTGAATGACGGACGAAAGTAAACATAAGAACCATAATATATGCACAGTTTTATTCATTTTATTATTATTTTGTTAGCTTCAATGCAAATCTTGCAAGCTAATCCTGAGCATAAAATCGAGGCTTTAAGCTGCATTCCAGGACTCCAATCAGACTCCTTTGATGAACTTGAAAACAGTTTATTATGCTTACACAATCTGCAACTCAAAGGCGAAGGCGCAGCCGGTTATTCTATTTACCAATACTTTTTTAATGGAGCTCCCGAAAAAGAACAAAATCCCGAACTCGCATTATCCTATCTTATAGCAGCAGCTCGCTTGAATCACCCTCGAAGTCTGGATCGCTTGGCATGGCATTTTGAAACTGGTAAATTTCTGGAAAGGAATCTCGCGGCAGCCTATTCTCTCTATCTAAAAGCTGCTGAACTAGGCTTTACGAAATCCCTAGTGAATTTAGGCCGATGGTTGATTTCAGGCGAGGGTCACTCTCAAGATGCAGAGGCCGCCTTTCAATTATTTTATCAAGCATCACTCCAAGGTAGTCCAGAAGCTCAATTTGAACTTGCTCACATGTATAAACGAGGTCTTCCGGTTGAGCAGAATTTTACAAAATATAAAACGCACCTTCTGCGAGCTGCCAGTGGAGGTCATGTTGGCGCTATTTTGGAAATTTCTCGAAATCATCTCGAAGGTCGACATGAAGAAAAAAATATCAATAAAGCACTGCACTGGATGAAAACTTTGGAGGGCAATCCCAGAATCGATATGATGAGAGCTATGCTTCTATTGTCTCAGTCAGAAGTCGAATTCAATCATCAAGGTATCGAACTACTGCATTCTCTTAGCTTGCTAGGCCACGCACCTGCTTCTAATTTTTTATCGGAGCTCCATGAAGATGGGCATTTCTTTAGCCAAAAGTCTAAAACTGCCAAACACATATACTCTCGCACAGCTCAGCGACAAGCCGGATATTTACCCCCCATCTCCAAAAACTACGCGAAAGACTACCCCAGTCTAAGGGATGTGCCGCAATTTTTAGAAAAATATGATGCTAGAAAATCTGAAACCTTGTGGCCTGAAACGGTAAGTTTAGCTCCTGGTGAACATCAGAAATCAAGTGATGACTTGGCAATAACATCCGATAGCCCACTCAAAAAATGGCTCAATGAATATGAAAAAAAACAAAAAGAACTGAAGAAACTGAAATCAATTAAGACTGAAAGTAAGCCCAATAAGACGATTAAAAATATTGGAGAAAAAACACAAGAATCACTTCCAAAAAAATCTCCAGAAAACAAAAATCAAATTTTGTCTCAAAGTCGTCTAATCGAAAAGACACTAGATGAGATAAAAATTGTTGATCCAATAGCTAACTTAAAAGAAAGTCTTATGTTGATCAAAAATCGCATATTACTTGCAAATGGCTACCTATCCCTTGGACATCTCGAACTAATGAGAACACAGTTAAATAAATCACTAACAGATAGCCTGAAAATCCTGAGCCTTTTATCAAAATACATAAATAAAAAATTAGCCTATCCTAAAATCCTAGATGCCATTAATGATTCCAAGACTTTAGATGCCGCTAGAAATCTATGGACTCAGTCTTTTGCTAATCTACGATTCGGCTCTATTGAACTAATTCAATCAGTGGAAAATATAATTAATTTGTATTCTCAATCCGGTAATGAAAGTAAAGCTGAAGATATTAAGCAAAAACTGCATAAGCTCATATATGGACAAAATAACTATGGGTTCTTATGTGTGACTTTCAACCAAGAACATCCATTAAATAAAATTTCAAAAAGCCTGAGCAACCGCCCATTCGATATACTTTAAGAAAATTTGAATCAATCCTTTATTGTCCACTGATCTGAGCTAGCCAGATTAATTTCACGTTCACGTAAAACTCCTCCGGCATCATTGAAAGCTACACTCAAGCGACTGCCTCCATTACAAACCATACTAGGAGTATAGAGTAATTCATGAGATTTCAAGTATTCTTCAAAGAGATTCAATGTATTAAAGGTTTGACTGGATCTATCAAAATCGGATGCATTAAGGATTTTAGCTTTGCAGCCGGAAAATTTAAGTGTAAGCCCTGTTTTACCAAAATAGCTCGGAGCGCCCTGGTTCTGAATTTGATATACCTCGCTCGACTCGTTTTTAAGTCTGCTAATACTCAATTTATATCCACGCCCCAAACGACCTTCTACCGCTCTGCGAATCCTCCAAGCATCAAGGACTAAAGCTTCACCTGGAATACCAAATCTAAAAAAAGCATAACCTAAACCGAATTGGCCTCGCTTTTTTTCAATTGCATCAAGCATTTGAGCTAATGCTGAACTACTTACAAAATTATATTTTAATTTTGAACCTTTACGAAAAGTTCGATTAGAAAACTGCC
>CAZYUV010000116.1:0-9559 GCA_964650625.1 uncultured bacterium | reverse complement strand
GAAACAAGTGATGTTCGAATTTTGAAGTCCATTCAAAATACTTGACAACCATAAACGTGAGCGCCAGCAATACAGTCAATGCGATATGAGTTAGAGCCCAGAACTTACTTCCTCTTTGAAGGGCAGTAATTGCATAGACCATTGTTAGTGAACTCGTAAGTAGCACTAAGGTGTTGCCTGCTCCTTTGAAGATATTAAGACTTTTCCCTGCCGCATGGAAATCTGCCGCATACTCTCCCGTGCCATATACAAATAGGGCGAGGAACATTCCACCGAATAATACTAATTCCGTGAACAAGAATAACCACATTCCAAACTTGCCACCCTCATAATCAGTATGGTGATGATCAAAATGAAATAACTCTTCCTTGTTTACCTCTTCAATCTGACCTTCTACTGTAGCACTCATTAGACCCACTCCCCTGGATAATCGTAGGGACCATGGTCCAAACGTGGTTTTTTGTAGAAATTAATTAGAACAGGTGGTGTCGGACACTCAGCCCACTCAAGTGTTTTACTACCCCAAGGGTTCTGAGGAGCTTTCCTACCGAATATTAATGCAACAAGCAAGTTCCCAAACACTATGAGTAGACCAGTGATCATAACGAATGAACCTACTGAACCAATCTGATGTAGCCCCTGAAATTCAGGAAGGTAATCATGATATCTTCTTGGCATTCCTTGTAACCCAACAATTAGCATGGAACCGTATAACACATTGAATCCAACAAAGAATAGGGCCCAACCTACGTGCGCTACGGTAAAATTGTACATCTTTCCAAACATTTTAGGGAACCAGTAATGTAATGCGGCGAATACTGCAACCCCGCCGCCGCCAAACATTGTGTAATGGAAGTGACCAACAACGTAATAGGTGTCATGAACGTGTAAGTCAGTAGACACCATACCGAGTGCGAGACCAGTGAACCCGCCGATGCTAAATAGGAAAACAAAGCTTAGTCCCCAAATCATTGGCGGATCCAATTTAATGGATCCTTTATAAAGGGTTGCAAGCCAGTTAAATACCTTCACCGCGGTGGGAACAGCTACAAAAAACGTGATAAAGGAGAAGATCGCCACAGACGCCTCGGACATGCCCGACGTAAACATGTGGTGGGCCCACACGAAGTAACCTACGAAGGCAATACCCATCATACTTAGTACCATCGATGTGTAACCAAAAATAGTTCGTTGCGAGAAAGTCGCTATGATTTCAGAAACTACCCCCATGCCAGGTATAACCATCACATATACAGCCGGGTGCGAATAGATCCAGAACATATGCTGGTACAATACTGGATCACCACCAAGTGCAGCATCAAAAATGCCGATACCAAAAGCTCTTTCCATAATTAATAACGCAAGTGTTATGCCGATGACTGGAGTCGCAAGAACCTGAATCCATGCTGTGCCATACAAAGCCCAAACATAAAGAGGCATATCCATCCATTTCATCTTGGGATGCCTCATGCGGTGGACGGTAGAAACAAAATTCAATCCCGTAAAAATTGATGAGAAACCGAGGATGAAAGCGGCAAACACAGCCATGCTTACATTGGAGCTAGCGGTGGTACTATAGGGCGCATAAAAGGTCCAACCACCATCTGGTGCGACCCAATTTACACCCTCAGCACCAATTCCAACAAACAATGAAAGGAATGCTAGAAATGCGCCTCCCATGAACATGTACCAAGATAGTAAATTCAATCTTGGGAATTGCACATCAGCGGCGCCAATACAAATAGGCAGAAAAAAGTTTCCAAAAATTGCCGGGATTCCCGGAATAACGAATAGGAAAATCATGATCACGCCATGTAAGGTAAACACTGAATTGTAAGTAGTGGCCGATATGAAATCTTGGCCTGGCCAAAATAATTCCAGGCGAATAGTCAGACCTAAACTCACCCCAATAGCAAAAAATGAAAACATTGCTATTAAATACAATATTCCAATTCTTTTGTGATCTGTGGATAATACCCAAGCGTGTAACCAAGCTAGAAACTTACATATTGGATTCAACTTCCCCATCTCAGCCATTGTTGCGTACAAATCTGCAAGCACGACTGCCTGATCTTCATAATAAGGTTTATTCTCAGCGTAACTCACGAGTTTCCCCCCTCCTCTTCGTTATCTTCATCGTCTTCAAATCGGTCTAAAGGATTTACCTTTTTAGCCCTCGAAACGAAGACAAATATCCCAACTATCCACAGTAGCAATAAAGTACCGACGACACGCAGGATGTTAAAGACATATTTACGACCCTCAGGATCATAACTGAAACAAAATTTTAGTAATCTGGCAACTGTTGGACCCGTTCTCTCTTCGGCAGCTTCCGCCAGCGACATTTTTACATCAAAAGGTAAAAATTTGTCTCCATAAAGATATCTGGCTATTTTGCCGGATGGAGAAACCGCCATCAGTGAACCCGAATGAGTAAAATGACCATCATCAGTCTTCTTGTATTTCCACCCAAACGCATTGGTCAAGGCGTCTATAGTTTTTTGATCGGCCACTGACCATCTCCAAGCATCAGGGTCCAAATTTCTCTTTAGATCAATCAAATAGTTTGCTTTTTTATCAGCTGCTAATTTGTAATCCTCAGTAGGGTCAATACTAAGCGTCACTACATTGAAATCGATACCCGGCACGATATCAATGCTTTCCAGGACGCGAGCTTTTCCCGCTAACAATGGACTACAAATGCCGGGACATCGGTAGTAGACGAATCCGAACAGCACAGGTTTATCAAATAATTCCTTCAGTTGATACTTTCGACCCTGATCATCTGTTAACCAATGATCCAATGGTATGAAATCTCCCAACTTCTCCTGAATTCCTATAAATTCTTTATCTACTTCAGTCACAGGAACCGTCGCCTGAGAAGCTTTAGGGTATGCACCTTGCGCTAGCCCTTGTGGCACGCAAAAAAACACACAAAAAATTAATAAAATAGATTTCATTTGTAAATTTACCCTCACGCAGAGGACCCCTTCAATTTTCTGCATAATAACAGAGACCCAGATGGCATGCACCATTTTTTGACTGTTTCGGAACGTGAAAAATTAACAATTTCATAGCGTTCCATACTGGATATGGGTATTCGCTATTGAACACTTAAAATTACATCAGCAGTGCGTATACCATTTGAGATGCAGTCCCCTAACGAAACACCGCCGACATAATTAGAGCTAAAGTACAATCCACTTTGCTGGTATTCAACATCTATCAAGTGCCTTTCTAGAGCCGCTTGACGTGAATCGTACTGAGGTATTGCATGTTGCCACTGCGCCTTCTCTAAAAGTTTTACTTTACCATCTAATTTCAGTACTTTTTTAAGTTCCTGAACAACAAGTTCAGCATGCACAGAAGCTTCCATATCAAACAAGTCAGGGTATAACTGTCCTCCTGAAAAAACTGTATGAATTTCTTTATCTGGTGAACAGCGATCATCAAAACACGATGCCGGCCACAGACAACCTAATATTTTGGAAGCCTCATATTGCTGACTCAAAAATCCAAATCCCCGCTGATTCATTAAGGCATCTGAACGTGATGTTAAAAAATGAAAAACTCTTAAAGAAGGATAGTTGATAATTTTCAGATGTTGAATAAGTGACTCATAGTCATTCTGTTGAAGAATTCTCCCTGCAACCGCAGCTGGCAAACTAATGACCACATTCTTGGCAAAAACTACACCTTCATCAAAAACTATTTCAAAACCTTTAAGTTTCCTGCGATAAATTGCTTTGACTGCATTTCTTAATCTGATTGACTCTGATACTAAGTCAGCCATTCGATTAGTCAATGCCTGTAATCCACCACGGAAACTTACGAGTCCACGGTACGACCTCTCCACCTTATCTTCAGTTAATCCACCAAGGATTAGTCCTAAAGGTATAGAATTATATCTTGCTTCTAATCGTGATAAATTTGGAAAAGCCTGTTTAACGAGTAATTGTTTGCAATCTCCGGCGTAAATGCCGGAAACGAAAGGCACAACAAGTTCATCCGTTAATTGTCTACCAATCTTACGACAAAAGAAATCATAAACAGATTCGGCGGATGCACACGGCCCTCCTGAAGAAAATGTCATTGCTGCAAGTCGAAGTCGAGAGTTTGAATTTAAATTACTCAGAATACTGTGGGGAGTGATTTGCCAGATATCATTTTCTCTCCTGAGGAATCTTTTTTGTGAACCCACCTTTGGTGTCAATATTTCTGAAACCATGTTGACGTCTCTTATAAAATTGAGCACCTTTTGTGATTTCAACATTAAGGAATTAGGTCCAATTTCTATCAAATTACCATCGACTTTCCTCGATTCTACATTGCCACCACATCGATTACTGGATTCTAAAATCAGTAACTTTTTGGAATCTAAACCCTTTTTGACGAGACTCACCGCAGTAGATAGTCCACTGATTCCGGCACCACAAATTACGACTTCATACTCTTTCATTGCCTCAAACATAGAGAAATCATATCGGGAGTACAAGCTTTAAGACCATGGTATCCTCAGTCTTTGAAGGATGGATTATGAAAAGATTCTTTATCATATTTGGCACATTAGTTCTAATTTTAGCTATTGCAATTCTCGGTCTTGTTTTATCAAGTCAACCATTAGTACCAGATGACTACAAAATATCTGGTTTAAAAGAACCTGTTAATATTCAGAGAGATCACTTTGGAATACCTTATATAAGCGCAAATAATAAATCAGATCTCTACTTGGCCCTTGGTTTTGTTCACGCTGCTGATCGTATTTTTCAGATTGATTTTTTACGTCGACTGGTTTCTGGTCGACTGAGTGAAGTGCTGGGTCCAGCGGGGCTAAAGAAAGATAAATTGTTTTCCCAATTAAGATTCGTTGAATTTCAAAGAGACTTGCGAAGAAAAAGGCCTGAACTGTTCAAAGGCAGTTGGTTTGACGAATTGAACGCCTATGTTACTGGTTTGAATCAATTTCTTAAACTTGATCAACTTCCAGTGGAGTATAAATTCCTGGCTTACAAACCCAAAGCTTTTGAAGTAGAAGAAGTTCTAGCAATTGGCGGATACATGGCCTACGGCTTCGCACACGGAGCAAAATCAGATTCCTTTTTCGGTTATCTACAACAAAAACTTGAACCTGAAGTCTTTAGTGCACTATGGAAAACATATCCCTCCCAGGGGCCTCTAATCTCAAAACCTGGGAAATATGGATTATCCATGAAAAATAAAAGTTCAAAGGAGGAAATTAAATCAATGAAACAAAAGTCAGCGGTAATGATCGAATCTCTAGATTTAATTGAAGATTTAGACGAATTATTCGCTATTTTTTATGGAAGCAACTCGTGGGTCATAGGTCCCCAAAAAAGTTCTACTGGTAATGCCGTGCTGGTGAATGACCCTCACATTGGTTACAGCAATCCTTCAGTTTGGTACGAAGCGAGCCTGCACTGCAAAGACTTCAAAGTTCAGGGTCATTTTTTATCTGGATTTCCTTTCGCTCTGGTTGGACACACTAAAGATCATGCTTGGGGTCTAACTATGTTGTCTCAAGATGACATGGATTTATATCTGGAAACAATTGACTGGAATCAAAAGCGCGTCAAACGCGGGGATTCATGGGTAGAACTTAAAGAATATCCGGTGAGTATTCCGATCAAAAATGCCGCTCCTGTTTCATATACGGTTACATGGACAGATATTGGTCCTTTGATAGATCCTTTTCTTAAATTTGATCATAAAAAACCTGTATCACTCTTCTGGAGCTATTTTGACCCGGACAACAACATCCATAAAGCCTTCCATGGAATTAATAATCAATCTGATATTGGCGCTTTCGAAAACTCTGTTTCTCAAATCATTTCTCCTGGGCTCAATATTTCTTATACAAATACACAGGGAGATATCGCCTGGTGGGCAGCGGGCAGATTCATTAATCGCTCGCAAAGTAATCCTGGTCACGTTCCTCTAAACGGCGAAGATTTCGCCAATCACTCCACAAATTATTTACCTTTCTCATATAACCCAAAACTCTTAAATCCACCGCAAGGCTATATTATTACAGCCAATAATGACCCCACAGGTAAACGTGGAAAATCCGGTTATTATCAGCCCGCCGATCGTGCCCAGCGAATCGAGCAATTGATTAAAGCAAAAAAGAAGTTAAGTATTAATGATCACAAACGTATTCTGGGTGATAGTGCATCCGTTTTGCATCAAATGATAGGTCCTCGTTTATGCAAAGCTTTAACAAAACACCTATCAAAAGAACCATCAGAGTCATCCCTAGCTAGTACTTTTTGTCAATGGAATGGTGAGCACGAAACGCAAGAAATAGGCGCACTGCTGTTTCAGGAATGGTTAATACAACTTCGTATTCTGCTGACTGAAAACGTGTTAAATCAAAATGATCGTTATCACTGGCTGCGACTGACTCATTCAAAGCATTTTCTCTATCACTTGTTCGATGAAGGCCATTCTCATCTCTTAGATCTTCAGAATATCTCGTTAGATCAGGCCATGGTGAAGGCTTTTAAATCCACAGTGTCAGTTCTAACTGAAAAATATGGCAAAAATAGTAGCACATGGAAATGGGGAAAAGCGCATACGGTCACTTACAAGCATCCGCTCGGTAAAAATAAATGGCTTAGTTTTTTAAATTTAGGACCCTATGAAGCACCGGGATTGAAAGATAGCATCAATGCAGTCGGTACAAAATTCTCAAACAAACGATTTGATGTATTTTCAGGACCTTCTACACGCAGAATAGTGGATATGAGCGATATTGATAATAGTTATTCAATTTTACCAACCGGTAATAGTGGAAACTATTTTTCAAGACATTACAGAGATCAAGTCAAGCGCTACCTCGATAAAGGATTTAAACAAACCCCACTAATTGATTTTGAAAGTACACTCCTACCAGCCAAATGGCGTTTGATTCCGTATCAAGACCCCAGCGAATGACAAGATAAGTCGCCGAAAGGACTATTTTACTCCGCGGATAGTTTGAACTAGCTTATTAATTCGAAAAATCAGTATCCAGCGCTTCGGCCTCCCTTACGAGGATCGCTAGCGCTTTCAATCCATTCATCGCGAACCTGTATCAACTGGATTACATTCCGCATTTTGAGTGGCTTAGTTATATGACCTTTCAAAATCAAATTGCTCCATATATCTGAAGGTATTTCTGGCTCAAGATAAAGTTTTTCAGGAACCCATTGATGATGAACTCTGGGACTGTTTACTGCAGCCTGAGCATCCATCCCGTATGTAAGACTATTTAATAAAACCTGAAGTACACCTGTTATTATGCGAGGTCCACCAGAACCTCCCAAAATCATATCCACCTTTCCATCGCGAAGAACCATTGTTGGCGACATTGATGACAGCGGCTTTTTACCGGGAGCGATCGCGTTGGCTAAACTTCCAATTAAACCGTAGATATTAGGTACACCAGGGTTTAATGAAAAATCATCCATTTCGTTATTCAATATGATCCCATATTCAGGTACACCCAGTTTGGCTCCAAAAAAGGTATTAATCGTAGCCGTAAAGGCCACCGCATTACCATGTCGATCAATTACCGAAAAATGAGTCGTGCCGTGATCATCCTTCAAAAATTTTTTACCATAAAAATCTTTAGCTCGGGTTACTTTACTATTCCTTACAGCAGATACAATTTTTTCGATTGTTTTATTAGACCTTAATTGATCATAAGGAATATCAACGTAGCGATCATCACCCATATATTCAGCTCGAAAAGCATAAGCATGTTTCATACTTTCGGCTATATGATGGATACTTTTGGAACTATTGTGACCCCATTGTTTGAGGGGGAAATGAGAAAGAACATCCAGCATTTGAAGAAGTATCAAGCCGCCCGAACTGGGCGATGGCATAGTGTAGATATCAACCCCCTCATACTGACCGTTCAAGGCCTCTATCTCGCGTGCTTTGTATGTTTTCAAATCAGCAAGAGTCATAACTCCACCTGCAGATTGAATCGTATCTATAATGGCATTGGCAATAGGCCCTTCATAGAAGGCGTTGGCTCCCTTGTCTGCTATCATTTTAAGAGATTTTGCGAGCATTGTTTGTTTTATCTTCGAACCGACAGCTGGAACCTCATCATTAGGGTAGAACACTTGATTTATAAGTGAATCTTTCCTAAAGCTTAGAGCATATTTTTTAAGTATCTTATGAAAGTAGTGACTGACCAGCACCCCTTCCTCAGCAAGTTTTATTGCAGGTCTAAACAATTGCTTCCAGGGCAAGGTACCAAACTTTTTATGCAGTAGCTGCAAGCCTTTCAACTCACCAGGAATGGCGACTGCCAAGCCTCCCCGCTGTGATAATCTCGTTTCATATTTTCCATCTACCAGATAATGCTGTCTTGTTATTGCAGCAGGGGCCGACTCACGACAATCAATCACTCGAACGTGGTCCTTTTCTGAACTGTAATACATAATAAAATCACCGCCACCAATACCTGAAGAATGTGGATTAGCGACCCCAAGTGCTAAAGCCGTTGCAATTGCTGCATCAAAAGCATTGCCTCCTGCTTTAAGTATTTCTACCCCTATGCGGCTAGCCTGAGGTTGGTCAGTGGCCACTGCTCCATGACTGCTGCGCAACGGTTCGATAAATGCGGCCCATTGGAATTGCTGAATCGACAATATTAAAAGGATTCGTAAAATCAAATCTGCTTCCTTTGCTCCATAAGTTCAGCCATAATGTACCCGAAAAGATTAGGACACTCAAACATGTCAAAAGTACTTTTAATAATATCCATAGTCGCAACAAGTATGATCTTGTTAATTAATTTCGATGCAAAAAGGCTAATATTAGGGTCTAAAATAACGCAGGCCGGAAGTACAGATCAGATTCTTGAAAATTTCAATGCCAGATGGAATCGCTTGCTCAGCAAACATGTGGATGTTGAAGGTAACGTAGATTATGAAAGCCTAGATCAAAAAAGTGATCAGGTTATTGATCTTCTCAACTCACTCGGAATGCTGAAAATAAATTCATTAAAAGGAAATCAAAAACTAGCGGCTCATATTAATTTTTATAATTTTCTTACTATTGCCGGCATCTTGCATTTTTACCCTTTAAACTCCATTCGAGATAAAGTATCTAAATTTGGATTCAACTTTTGGAAAGATCTACATTTTCAATTTTTTGATACTACTTTGAGTCTTGATCAGATTGAACATGAGATTTTGAGAAGTATGAATGAACCCCGAATTCATTTCGCGATCGTGTGTGCCTCTATTTCATGTCCCAAACTTCTTAACAAGGCTTATGAAGCAGAAACACTGGATGCGCAACTAACCTTACAATCCAAGCATTTCTTTAGGCAATCCAAACATATTCAATGGGATCATACTCGTAAAAGCGTTCGTTTGTCTGGAATCATGTATTGGTTCAGAGAAGATTTTGGTGCAAGCGATCAAAATATCCTTAATTTCATATGGCCTTACCTCAATGATCCCCTGCAGAGGAAGATCAAAGATATTTCAGAATACGAAATTGGTGCGGCCCTCAAATATGACTGGGGCTTGAATGA
>CAZYUV010000115.1:0-9573 GCA_964650625.1 uncultured bacterium | reverse complement strand
CGATTTGCCTCGTGGCCCACTGCATACGGGATGTAGTGGGCCTCTCGTTTTTAAAACATAAACTATATCAAAGAACATAAGTATATCTAATCAACTTTTATTGTTGATGCCTGACTTAACTGCGCTTTTGAATCCGCTAGATATTTCCTATAATGATTCAAGTCATGTGGGAAAAAATCCTTAAACATAGTGTGCCGTGGAGTAATAAGGGAAGCAGCTTATTTGTAATCTTTGGCATCATATCAGTACTTTTCATATTTGGAGTCTCATTCCTTTATATGACCACCCAGCAGGTCAGTTATATAAAGAAAATGGAGGCTAGAGTTAATGCAAGGTATCTGGCTGAAAGCGTCGTTGAAAAAGCAGCACAACTTATAAATCGAGAATTCCAAAGGGAATTAGTGTATAGCACTCAAAATGATGAAGGTGAAGACTTATTTGAAGTTAACAAAAGATTGATGGATTTGATTGATATAAAACGAATTGAAGATCTTGTGAAAAAACATTCGTTCAGTAAGGATGAGTTGGTTAAAGGTGGCGATGCAAGTGTAATCGTAGAAGTTTTGGATGTTAAATCAAATGAATTTTACACTTACATAGATTATCAAGAAAAAATTCCAGAAAACTTAAAGGTATTTCAGAAGCCCAGAAATGCTAGAACTTTAACAGATCTTGAGCCTCTAGGCGGTTTTAAGGCTCGAATAAGATTTACCGCCTGTGGAAAATTTGACACTACGGTCCATTGCAATGAGGAGGTTAGAACTTTATCAGTGGCGGACATCACACCCCCAGCTCCAGATCACACTTTGTTTATACATGGTAAGAATAAAGAGGTTCTGAAGCGAGGCAAATTCCAATTATCAAATTTGACTCTTCCGCCAGTCATAATGAAGTTGTTGCACCGACTGTCTGAACAGGCTAGTGAGGTCTTGGGTTTCGAAATTGGAGAAAGTAACGAGAAGACTATTGATCTGATTGAGAAATTAAATAAAGATTTTAATGATCACTTCAGATCATTAAGTCTAAAGATGAGAATAAACCTGATACAGGAATTAAGTAATACAATAGCTGATGACGAAATTTCTGAGACAGTAGATAACATAATTTTGTCACTGTCTCCTAGAAATTGGGGAAGAATTAGAACCAATGGGCGCCTAGAGGCATATATGCCCTTTTTTGCCGCCGATGATATCGTTAATTATTTGGCAGAAAAAGGCAGTTGGAGAGAGTTACCAGAGGTAGGTTATTTATTTCACGATAATCGTCTGCATGATCCATATATGTCAGTGTATACGCACTACGAAGGGTTGATTTATAAAAGATATCGAAAGATTTATCCATCTCAATTTGGAATAGTTGAGCCTGAAGAGGTTCCGCCGGAACAGTATACTATCAACACTCGTCTTGAATATCCCCGCCGTAAAAAAGATGCTTACGATATTAAAGGGCTGGAGCGTATACAGGAAAACGGCTTAGACGTGGCTACAGCGATTTTTGACAAACCAGTCAAACTAGTTGGAACGAAGGAAGTGCCGATAGCCTTGGAAGGTATCTGGTGGTTTCGATCTGGAGTTGAAATCGGAGGCTATTATTCAGGTAGAGGACTTTTAATCAGCGAGCTTCCAATCACTGTGAATAGCGATCTTTTGAAGATTAATGATAGAGATTCGTTGGCTTTGGTTAGTTTGTTGAACGAAGTGATTCTTAAGGACAGTCAATTGACACTCCAATCAGCGATATATGCTCACAAAGGTCTAAAGAGTAGAGGATGCGATAGCGTGAAAATATTTGGAAATCTAGCGGTTGAAGAACTAAATAGAAATAAAATGCCTGAAGAGTTCTTCTGTCGATTTGATTATCACTTGAAAAATCACATGGTTGATAATATTTTTGGTCATTTTTCGCATGATTATATTTATTATAGGCAGTTGGATGGTAACCGCAATGCTGAAATATTCTCTCAGGTCAGTGCATTGGAATCTCTGTAGTCAAAAGGGCCCATCCAATTAGGTTAATTTAAGATGACTCAAGAACTAGATCCGAAAGAAATGTCATTAGTAGATCACCTAGATGAATTACGTACCGTATTAATTCGAATGCTATTCGCTTTAGGTGTAAGCTCCTTAATTGGTTTTATCTTTTCTGAACACCTCCTGCATTTACTACTCCGTCAAGCACCTGACGTTGAGTTTATAGTAATAGCACCTACGGAAGGTTTTTTTACCCAGCTCAAGGTTGCAATTTTGGGAGGAGTTTTTATTTCCTTCCCGATCTTAGTTACGCAACTCTGGAGCTTTATCGCTCCAGGTTTGACGGCAGAAGAAGCTAAATTCATATACCGAAGTACACCATTTGTAGTAATACTTTTCGTATCAGGTTTTATTTTGGCATATTTTTTTGTTATTCCATTGGGGCTGAAATTCTTGCTTAATTTTCAGATTGCTGAAGTAACGGCGAACCTGAGTATCGAAAAATACGTTTCATTTTGTTTTACGCTCATGATGGTATTTGGAATTTTAATGGAATTACCAGTATTTTTACTGATATTACATGCAGTCGGACTCGTAAACAGATCGAGCCTGATAAAGTATAGAGCCCATTTTGTAGTTAGTTTTTTTGTACTGTCTGCTCTGCTAACTCCGCCAGATATTGTTACACAAGTACTGGTAGCAGCGCCGATGGTAATACTCTATGAATTGTCTCTGGTTGCTATGAAGTTTAGAGAAATGGGGAAAAGGGCTCAATCTGATGATCCAGAAAATTCTTCATTTAGTTAAACTTCAGCATTCTCTTTTTGCGATGCCATTTACATTTGCAGCAATGCTCATGGCTGCAGGTGGCTTACCCGACCCAATTAAAATTTTTTGGATTGTTATTGCATTTACTGGGGCAAGATCGTTTGGTATGGCTGCCAATCGGTTGATCGATCGACAAATAGATGCTAAGAATCCTCGTACGTCTCACCGCCTTATGGCTAGTGGGCAAATCAAACCAATCCAATTAGCTCCCTTCATGCTTTTTTTTGCTGCAATGTTAATTGTAAGTGCCTATCAGTTGGGGGAATGGCCAATTAAATTATTGCCATTGTGTTTTTTTATTATGATTCTATATCCCTATACCAAAAGATTTACGGTATTGGCTCATACCGTTCTTGGGGTAGTACTTGGTTTGGCACCTGTAGGTGCGTGGTTGGCAGTTGTTGATACATGGCATCTAGCGCCTATATATTTAGCTTTGTCAATTATAGTATGGGTTAATGGCTTTGATATCATCTATGCAATTCAAGATATGGAGTTCGATAAGGAGGCAAACCTACGGTCTATTCCTGCCCGTCTTGGTAAAAAGAAAAGTTTGATTATTGCTCTGCTTTTGCACGTTTGCGTACCAATATTTTGGTTTCTGGTAGGATTACAACTCGAATACGGTCCAGTGTATTTAACAGGGATTGGATTACTCACGCTGTTACTTGGTTTCGAGCACTTCATGGTGCACAGAGGTTACAGAGAAAATTTAGGACTGGTTTTCTTTAAGTTGAATAGCATAATCAGCGTAGGTTATCTGGCCACTATTATTTTTCAGATATACTTATGAAAAAAATCATTGTAGGAATTACTGGAGCATCGGGAGCTCCCTATGCCAAGCGTCTCTTGGAAATTTTGGATGGTCAAGTTGAATTACACGTGGTCTATTCCACAACATCTCCGTTAGTTTTCCACGAGGAAATAGGTGGCTCTTTGAAAGAGTTTCTGGACTCTTTAAAATCAGCTTCTATACACAATCATAAAAATTTTTTGTCACCCATAGCCAGCGGTAGTAATAAATTCGATGCCACAGTGATTGTTCCTTGTTCCATGAAAACTTTGGGTCAAGTAGCCACTGGGGTAGGTGAAACTCTTTTGACGAGAGTTTGCGATATTGCACTCAAGGAAAGGCGACAACTTATAATGGTTCCCAGAGAAGCTCCCTTTAGTACCGTACATTTAGAGAACATGTTGAGGATTTCTCAGGTGGGAGGTATTATATTGCCCGCCGCACCGGGCTTTTATCATAAGCCTAAGAATATAGCGGATATTGTGGATTTTATAGTAAACAGAATTCTACTGTTACTTGATCTTCCTATAGAAATAGTGAAACCTTGGAAGGCGGAGAATTAATTATGGCCGAAAACGTTTTGGAACTGAGTGAAACCGATTTTGATAATACAGTTAAGGAAGCTGATGTACCTGTATTAGTTGATTTTTGGGCTGAATGGTGTGGACCATGCAAGATGCTCGTACCTGTTCTTGAGGAGTTAGCTGGGGATTACGACGGCAAGCTCAAGATCGCGAAGGTTAATGTAGATAACAATCCAAGTCTGGCGCAAAGATACAAAGTGCGTTCAATACCAAACCTAATCTTGATAAAAGATGGAGAGCAGGTTGGTCAGATTGTCGGTGCATTGCCAAAGGGTGAACTTAAAGACCGAATTGACAATTTATTAGGATAATTTTTTGATTGAATTGAGCTTTTGTATGCTCATACAATAAAATAACCAAGTCTATGTATTTCAAGATTGCAGTAATTGGCTGTACGACGTTGGCTTGGTTATTTTGTATTTCCGGTCATGCGAGTACTTCAAAGCTTCGTAAGCGCGCTATAGAAGGTGTAAATGATTTGCGTAACTTATCAGCTTTTCGTGCTGTGAAGGAAGCCGCTTGGGATGAAATGCGTCATAGGCGTTATTACTCAGCGCTTAAAAAGCTTAAATACCATCAGCAACTGCAGCCAAAAGATGTCGAAGCTTATTACCTTGAGGGTGAGTGTCTTGCTAAGCTTGAACGCTGGAAAGACGCCTATATTGCATATCATAAAGCTTTTTATCTTAGTGGAAAAAAACGATACCAGGATCTGATGTTCGAAATGAAGGCCAAAGCAGGCAAGCCGGTTGTGAAGGAAAAACCCTGGTATTTGAAAATAAAGGATCCAAACGAAAAGAAGATAGAAACTCCTAAACCTCAGGCGGAGTTGCCAGTTACTCCCAAGATGAGAGGGAGTTATCTGCAATTATCAAGAATGAGAATGCTCCAATCTCTACTGGATCGTTACGAGAGTATCCATGGTTCCATGACGGTATTTGATCTAAAGTCATTACTTAAAGACAAGGTTACTTCGCGTCCTGTGGACATAAGTGAGCTGGGTAAAATCACACTGAAAAATTCAAAAATCCATTCAGAAAATTTTGGCACTGTAGAGGAGATTCGTAGTTCGATGCAGTTTTTTACAGAGGCTGTTTCTATGGCTTCTAAAAAAAATACAAGTGGTGCTATACGATCTCTAGAATCTAATCAGGATAAATTGATTCGCTCCGAAGCCGAGTATCTTATTAGTCTGTACAGACAAGAGGGACGTGTTGAGGATGAACTGTCATATCGTGAAAAACTTTCTAAAAAATTTCCTGACTATACATCCAATCTCTTATTTTTGGCAGATCATCATTATGAGAACGGTCGTAATAATACAGCTCTTGAATATTATCAGAAGATCGTAAATTTAAGATCAGATAACTCCAGGATTAGGCGTCGTATAAGGCAGCTAAAAGCTGGTGGAACGTTCAAACTGCGCGAAGTATTAAATGGTCAACGCAGAACACTTTTGCAGAAGGAAGACGCTGAAAAGTGAGTATCGACGAAAAATTATACAAATTTGGGATAATATTTTATTCTCGAAATGCAGCTTCAAAAGATATCTGTATGGATATTGTAAAATGGTTGCAGGAGCGAAAAGTAAGTTTTGCTCTTGAAGAGAATAGTCAACTTGAAGATATCACCAGTATAGAATACTTGAAAATAGACCAATTAGCTCGAGAGTCGGAATTTTTATTGGTCATTGGTGGTGACGGTAGTATTCTGCGAACATCTCGACACTGTGCAAGATATGACACAATTTTGGTAGGTTTACATAGAGGTACTACTGGGTTTCTAACTCAGCTAACTCCTGAAAATGCTTTTGAGGGAATGCAACGATTAATCGATGGTTCCGAAAACTACAGCATTCAGAACCGAATGATGCTTCAAACTAGTGTGATTCGTGAAAGCAAAAAAATAACGAGTTTCTTTGGTCTAAATGACACAGTTTTAAAGGTAGGGTCTCTGTCTCGTATTGTAAATTACCGTCTATTTTGCAATGATACATTCATAGAAGAATACCCCGGTGATGGCTTACTTATTGCCACGCCCACCGGCTCAACAGGCTACTCATTGAGTAATGGTGGGCCCATTGTAAGACCGGACCATGACTTACTATTGATGTCACCGATTTGTACTCATAAGTTTAATGCGCGACCCATGGTATTTTCTGCGCATGATCATCTAACGATTCGCTTATTTCAAGAGAACTCATTTGTGAAATCAAAAGTAATTCTAACAGTTGATGGTCAAATAGGCTTCCAACTAAAGGAAGAGGACGAAGTGTTGGTTAAGGCTGCCCCGAATACAATTAAATTTGCCGAAATCTTTCCTTCGGACTTTTACGACTTGATACGCACCAAAATAGATTGATTTAGGATTCAACTCTATTACGGCCAGTTGCGCGTTATCAGATGCCTGTCATGTTTGCTGGATTAACCCATTCATCAAATTGGTCAGCCGTTAGAAAACCTAAGGACAAAGCGGCCTGTTTTAAAGTACTGTGCTCTTTGTAAGCTTTTTTAGCAATTTGTGCTGCTTTATCGTAGCCGATATGGGGGTTTAGTGCCGTAACTAACATAAGAGAGTTATCTAGATACTCTTTAATTTTAGGTAGATTTGGTTCAATTCCGATTACGCAATTTTTACGAAAACTATCGCATCCATCTGCTAAAATTCTTGATGATTCAAGCAAGTTATGGATCATCACTGGCTTGTAGGTATTAAGTTCAAAACTACCTTGGCTAGCGGCAAAAGCTATAGCGGCATCGTTACCATAAACCTGGGTGACTACCATTGTAAGAGCTTCGACTTGGGTGGGGTTTACTTTTCCTGGCATAATTGAACTACCGGGTTCATTTTCTGGAATTAATAACTCACCGATTCCACAGCGTGGTCCAGAGGCTAGCCAGCGGATATCATTCCCGATTTTCATTAAAGCACCCGCTAAAGTACGCATTGCGGAACTTGCAAATGCTATGGCGTCATGAGCTGCAATAGATTCGAACTTTACAGGTGAAGATATGAAATTATGACCGGTAAGCTCGTTGATTTTGTGAACTACTTTACTACTGAATTCCGGATGTGCGTTCAAACCAGTACCAACTGCAGTTCCACCGATAGGAACTTCTTTCAAGTGAGTCAGTGATGACTGAAGTCTTTCAAGCGAATGATCAAGTTGAGAAACCCAGCCTGAGATTTCTTGACCTAGGGTTAGAGGGACAGCATCTTGGAGATGAGTTCGCCCAGTTTTCACAATTTTCTGGAATTCGATAGCTTTAGAATTAAGTGCATCTCGAAGTTTGCTAACTGACGGGATTAAACTATCTGATAATTCACAAACCGCGGAGATTCTCATTGCTGTGGGAAAAGTATCGTTACTACTTTGACCTTTGTTACAATCATCGTTGGGATGCACCGGAGTTTTACTACCTAATTCGCCACTGGCCATCTCGATGGCTCGATTACTAATTACCTCATTGCTATTCATATTAAATTGGGTACCGCTGCCGGTCTGGAATACTACCAGAGGAAAGTGGTCGTCGAGTTTTCCATCGATAACCTCTTGCGCGGCCTTACAGATAAGATCGGATTTTTCTGAGTCCATTGCACCTAACTGACCATTAGCCCAGGCACAGCTATGTTTTAAAATTCCATAAGCTCGAATGAATGGTCTCGTGAAAAGAATTTCACCGATTTCGAAGTTTTGGAGAGAGCGCTGAGTCTGTGCGCCCCAGTAGCGATCGCTTGCGACTTCAATTTGGCCCATACTGTCAGATTCAATTCTTATTCCAGCCATCACGCATCCTTTCGTAACCTCAGACAATTCCGAAGCGAAAGGGATTATAGCAAAGGCTTAAGTGGCCTGTCCTGTTTGGTTTTGTGGGTAATTTTTTAGTGCCTGGGAGCTTTTCAAATAATTTAACTATTGCTTTGCCAGTTCCACCATATATGCTAGGCCTAGTTTGGCAAAATTAGACGCATGTTCACCATTACTGTCAGACTTATCAATTGTGTCTCGTTTGGTATGAATGTGCGGATTTCCATCCTTCATAGTTGCTTCGTGAGGCATGCTTGCTGGGTAGCCGTTTTTGGACCATGAGGCGTGGTCAGAACAGGCATAACCGCAACGACTGTAGCCCCAAGGGACTTTTATATAGTGATCGATTAGCTGACCTAGAAATTCATTTTGAGCAGAATTGGTATAATCATCCATCATTACGATGTCATATTCATCACTACCTTTGTAATTGGTCATATCCAGCTGTATGACTCCAACAACCTGTTTATTTTCCTGCTTATATTTCTTGGCAATTAAGTTTGAACCTACTAATCCAACTTCTTCTGCAGCATATGCCATGAATTGAACGGTCTTATAGGGTTTGTAACCATGTGCCATAGCGACCCGAATAATTTCTGTCATAGTTGCAATCCCCGAAGCATTATCATCTGCTCCTGGCGCATGATTCTTGCTGCCACCCCAATATCCTGCGATTGAGTCAGCATGACCTCCAATAACAATGATTTCGTCAGTTTCAGAGCTGCCTTCTATTGTTAAGATAACGCTTTGCTGTGGAAAATTAGGATGGTCCATTAGTTCTAGGCTCACATCATTTCTTCCGTTAGTAAGTGAAAACCACTTTTCACCGATCCATTTGGAGGATTCAACGCCTGATTGTGATTTGTAATAACGATTGTGATAGCTGCTCAAATGATTGATTACCTCAGCGATCTTACCTTCATTTACTTCGCCTAGCATAGGCAAAACCATATCATCTTGATCAATGGAATAGTCAAGAAATTGGTGCTGCCTAATCCATTGTCGTTTACGTACGCCATTAAGCGTCTGCCTAGCATCTTCATAAGACTCATGAACAATATAACCCCCACATCTATGATGATTTTCATGCATGTGGTCTGATAGAGCATTCCTGTCTGCATCCCGGAGTTTCATGACGGCGATTCCATCTCGTACATCCATTTTCTTCATTAGATTACCGAATTGTTTTTGTAATCCTGGAAGTGAGTCAGCGCCGATGGTGATCCAATGTTCTACTTCTTTTTTTGCATCAGTTTTAGTTTGGGCTAGGACAATGCTGTTCAAGACAAGTAAAAAGCTAAATGATAGTTTGTTTATAAGTCTGATTTTCATAGAATTTCCGATCATACGAAATAAATGATGTAGCTTCAAATTTTAAGTTTATTTTCTGCTTTGGCAAGTACTTAAGCTAGAGTTATAGGCCTATTAAGCATAACGGAGCCTGAACCTGTATGGTTCGCATCTAATTATGTGATGTTGGCTGGCACCGTTGTAGCCTTGGTTATGCTGACTCTTTACAGAGTCAAAAAAAATTGGAGTACTCCCAAGGGGATTCGAACCCCTGTGTTCGCCGTGAAAGGGCGACATCCT
>CAZYUV010000114.1:0-9670 GCA_964650625.1 uncultured bacterium | reverse complement strand
AAGCCAGCAGAGCAAGGAGACGCATTGGTACAATTGTTCTTGGGTGATATGTATGCAAAAGGAAAAGGTGTCTTACAGGACTACAAAAAGGCAGTCTATTGGTGGGAGAAATCAGCAGAACAAGGAAACGCAAAGGCACAATCCTTCTTGGCTGGTATGTATGACCAAGGAAAAGGTGCCTTAAAGGATCTTAAACAAGCAGTCTATTGGTGGAAGAAATCAGCAGAACAAGGAAACGCATTGTCACAACACAAATTGGGTGTACAGTATGCCAAGGGACAAGGGGTAAAAAAAAATATTTTGAAAGCACATATGTGGTTCAATATCTCGGCATATTCAGGAAACACAGACGCATCAGACTCAAGAGACGACCTTTCCAAATATATGTCTTCTCAACAAATCAGAGAAGCACAACGAATGGCAAAAAAATGGGTTGAGAACTTCGAGAAGAGGAAGAAAAGATAACCCCCATTTTACCAATACCCCAGAGTATTCAGAAGTCCTCAAAACCCTTCTAAATCCTTTCTATTCAATCAGTTTTAAGTCAAAAAACTACTCTATATCTCACAGACTCCATACACTAAAAATCTCAAATGAAAGACCGGTTGTAATGGCCTGGTGTCAGAACCTTCCAAAATTACTAAAATGAGATCTGAAGGTCTTAAATATTTGACCCATTAGGCTGGGTGTAGATTTGAAAAGATTCGTTGCTGACAATGGCCATCTGGTGGTGTAGTTCTGCAAGATCATCCAAAAGATTCCCTGCCGAGAGGGGTACTTCATTAATTTGTCTAATCGATTCTTAGTCGGAGGATGGGTTCTCATATAACTCGAAATCTTGTTTTGTTCAGTTCTTTGATATGAACCGATAAAGATGCTCCACCAACTGAAGTTTTGTGAATCCATTTTTTTTAGGGCCAATGCTAGACCCTGCGGGTCACCACTTAATTCTGAGGCCGCACGATCGGCTTCAAATTCGCGAGTTCTTGATAAAGCCAGGTGTATCAAGACGGCTATGCCAGGCGCAAACAATAAAAATAAGAGTGAGCTTATAGATACTTGTAGGGAACCAAACAGCCAAAACGGAAGCATAACCAGAACCATTATTTGTCCTAATTGGCAAAGACTATGGGTTAGTTTCCACAAACCATCACTTAGACTCATCAAAGTAAGATCATGATTTTTAATATGTGCAATTTCATGCGCCATGACTCCGCCAAGTTCTCGTAGGTCTAAATGACGAAGCATAGCTTCCGAAAAAATGATGCCAGACTCATCTTTTGAGCCCAGAGCAAAAGCGTTCATTGATGATCCAGGCATTAAATATAGACCTGGTGCTGTTGATAGATTTGCGTTTTTTACGAGAGCATCACGCAACTTATAAAGGCCCGCAAATTGGTAAGGGTTCAATAATTTTGCTCTAGTCTGCCGAAGAGTGTTCAGCATGCTTATATTAAACCTTTTTACGCTGCTATAAATTAAAATAATAAAAGCAATTAATAATCCTACCTGGCCTGCAATTATGTAAGTAACGATACTCGTGATCCCTGTAAGTGAAACCAAAAGTCCATAAGACTGAAGCTGGAGTAAATAACCCTCCCGCTTTATCAGTTCTGATCTGAAAATATTAATGAGTTGCATAACATTCTCCTCTAGGACGATGAAATAATCGCAAGCAATGTGCCATTTAAAAAGTCAGAATTTAACTGTACTGAGAGATAGTTGGTGTTTCAAAACGAACGATTTGGTTCAAGATGAATCAGTCTACTAAGGTCTATGATCAGGTCTTTTGTAGGAATGCCAGTGAGTCTTATTCTGGCCTTTGGAATAATCGTCTATGTATGTTTTTAAGGCACACTCAACTGAACTAAAAGCCAGATTATCCCATGGTATTTCAGAATGTTTAAAAAGTTGTACTTCTAGGCTTTCTGGTCCAGCAGCGAATTCAATAGGGTTAAGTCGTGAGCGGAATACGATGTACACCTGATTTACATGCATCACTGTGTAGACTAATTGAATGTTCTCCAAGTCTACTTTTGCGCGAGCCTCCTCCCAGGTTTCTCGTTGGGCACCATTTTCTACGGATTCCCCATTTTCCATGAATCCACTTGGGATCGTCCATTTTCCGTAGCGAGGCTGTATGGCACGTTTACACAGAAGTACCTGATCATCCAAAGTAGGTATACATCCTACTACAACAATAGGATTCTGATAGTGAATGGTTGCACAATCCATACAGACTATTCGGAGATGATCATCTCCAGGGGGGATGATTGTTTGTAGCTTAGCTGACCCACAATGGGAACAATAGTTCATAAAACCATTGTAACCAATATTCATTGGGATAAGATATATAATCTGGGCTAGTTTAAACTATTTCTACCAATAAGATTCGTAATGCACTGAGGGATGCTCATCTAGTCTTTCCACGGTAAAGCCGAGATCCTTCAATCGTGGTATAACTCCCGACGCATGCGGCCACTCCCAAGTCTTTTCTTTGCGTTTATATCTCGGAGCACCAATCATTGCTGGGTTTCCACAAAGGTAGAAATCTGTATCTTCCGGTTTAAATTCCAACTTACAATATTCTTCTAGAGTACCTTCAGCTAATAAATTTTGAATTCGTTTGCCTTTGCCAGTTTCACGGGTTGATGTTGTGTAGTAAAAAAAATTAGGATTATCAGCCTCAAGTTTCTTGTAAGCCTCTCGATAGGCAAAATCTTTCTCAAAGCGACAGGATACTGCACTAACTATTTTTATATCGCGCTTTTCACTAAGTAATTGAGCAATCATTTGGGTATGCGGAGCTTCGCCAGTTCCACTAGCAAGGAAAACTACAATCTTTGCTTCGGGCCGTAAATGCTCCAAGGAATAGGAGCCAATGCCTTTTTTACCAATAAATATGCGGTCGCCTACCTTAGAGCTGATGAGTCTAGGAGTAAGCATGGGAGGCTTTTCTTCATCGTCATTAACAATAACTATATAGAAATATACAACGTTATCTTCAAATCGATTTAAAAATGAATTTGGATTAACAGAGATACTATATGGTCTTTTTATAACCCGCTGATATTGCTTTTCTTCGGGGTTGAGCTCACTAGATGAATAAACAGGTTTTTCCCATCCGCCTAATCCCAGACTTACATATTGCCCAGCCAGAAATGAATCAAATTCAGCATCAGGTTTAACGCCGATAACAAATAAATCTTCATGAACTCTTTGAAAATCAGTTACCGTAGCATTGTAAAATTTTTCTGAAAGTTCTTGAGTATCGATTTGCATAGTTCCCCCTCATTCAAATAAGTTTAAACCCTAAACTCACTATGTACTCTTACTCTTTGAAAGGCCTTGACCCCTTATGCCCCCCAGAAATTCTGGACCTTCAACGGCAAATTGAAACTCCGTATGTAGATTTCAACGGATGTTCCAAAATAGGAAGCCTACTTATTCATCATAGTATTGCGGAGGAGACAGAGCAAATTTTCAAGGCAATTATTAATTTTGGATTTCCAATTGCCCGTATTGAAGGTCTTGATGAATATATTGATCCAAGTACGGGAAAGTGGTGTGATTTGAGATCAATGCAGGCAAATAACTGCAGTGCATTTAATTACAGATCGATGATTCATAAAAGTAAGCTTTCTTATCATGCACTAGGTTTGGCGGTTGATATTAATCCACTAATCAATCCATTTATTAAGGAAAATATAACAATACCATCTAATGCAACGTATGTTCCTGGTGAACCAGGGGTACTGACATCAGACCATCCCGTTGTAAAATTGTTTGAAGATTATGGATGGACTTGGGGTGGACACTTCAATGAGATAAAAGATTATCATCATTTCCAGAAATTTCATTCTGATCTCGAATATTGGGAGAAGCAACTGAAGGAGTCTCATGCAAGTTGAGAAATTAATTAAGTTTGAACTTAATGGACAAAATACAGAGGTTAAAGCCGACCCGGATAAATTTCTGCTATGGGTTCTGAGAGAAAACTTAGGACTAACGGGAAGTAAATTTGGTTGTGGAAGAGGTTTGTGTGGTTCATGCAGTGTTTTGTTGAATGGCAGACCTATTCGCTCATGCATCACTGCCTTGAAAATTGTAGCGGGAATGAAGATAGAAACTATTGAAGGCATATCGCAGGGCGATAAATTACATCCTGTGCAGGAAGCCTGGTTAGAAATGGACGTACCTCAATGTGGGTATTGTCAGAGCGGTCAAATAATGAATGCAAAAGCTCTTCTGGATGAAATTGAGGAACCAGACGAAGAAACGATCAAAGCACGCATGAGCGGTTTAATCTGTCGATGCGGAACTTACACACGAATTTTAGCAGCAATAAAAAGAGCCAGTAAAATCAAAAAAGGAGAGCGATCATGACAGATGTAATCTGCTTGAACCGCCGCGAGTTTTTGAGAGCCACTGGTTTGGTTGGACTTGGTTTAATCCTTAATATTCCAATAGAAGCGAATACTCTTAATCACTCTTTTTCGCCGGGACCGTTTGTACGGATCGAACCAGATGGACAGGTTATTATTACTGTATCACGATCTGAAATGGGTCAAGGAGTCTATACAAGTCTACCAATGATTGTAGCCGAGGAGTTAGAAGTCAACTTAGACCAAGTCACAATTGAACAGGCCGAAGCTGAGTTTCGTTATGGAGTTATGGCAACGGGTGGAAGTAATAGTGTCAAATCTATGTTTAGACCGCTGGCAAAAGCAGGCGCTACAGCAAGAGAAATGTTATTGGCTGCCGCGTCCAAAAAGTTTGGTGTGAATTCTAGTAATTTAAGAGCTCGGAATGGGAGAGTGGAAGTTGTTGGAAGTGACTTGAATATCAAGTACGGTGATTTGGTAAGTATTGCTTCTGAGCTTGATCCTTCAGAGTTCAAAGTTGAGCTTAAATCCAGAAAAGATTATAGGGTAATTGGTGGTCAAGGAAAGCGGCAGGATACATTAGCTAAAATAACAGGTAAAGCCACCTTCGGGGTTGATGTAAGTCTTGATGATCTTCTGATTGCAACGGTCAAAAAATGCCCTTCTGTGGGCGGTAAATTGAAAAGCTGGGACTCAAAAAAAGCGCTGCAAGTAAAAGGTGTAGAGCAAGTGATTCGAGTTGATCATCATTTGGCTGTGGTGGCCGATAGCTATTTTACAGCGCAGAAAGCTGCAGAATTCATAGAAGCAGATTGGTTACCTGGAGAGAACTTCTCAAGTAATTCAGTTCGTAAATCTTTATTGAAGGCTAAAGAGGAAGAGGCTTCCGAAGGATTTGAGCTGGGCGATCGTTCTAATTCAATTAGTTCGGAACAGCTTTCAATCGATTATGAGGCTGGCTGGCAGGCTCATGCCACCATGGAGCCACAAACCTGTACTGTTAAATACAGTCCCACATACATAGAAATATGGACCCCGACTCAAGTACCGATTTGGGCTAAAAAGACCATTGAATCATTCACCGGACTAAGCCCTTCTCAGGTTCGTTTTCACGTGACCTTTCTAGGCGGCGGATTTGGGAGGCGACTTGAGCGTGACATGATCATTGAAGCGGTTAAAATTGCGCGTAAAATTAAATCTAAGAAACCGGTTAAGGTTATATGGAGTCGCGAAGCAGATATGCGCAATGATTTCTACAGACCGGCCAGTCTGCATTGTATGCGAGCGAGTTTTAAGAATGGGACTTGGTCATCTGTAGAACACAAGTTGGTTAGCGATTCAATTCTGGCATCCAAGTTTGGCCAAGGCACTTTAGGGCCAAATAAAGTGGATCCGACAGCGCTAGAAGGTAGTCGCTTTCATGCCTATGAAATTCCATATCAACGTGTTGACTACAAATATGTGGATTGTAAATTGCCTATTGGTTGGTGGCGTGCAGTGTACGACTCACAGAATGCTTTTGCTAAAGAATGTTTTGTGGATCAGGTATCTCGTAAATTAAAAAAAGATCCAGGTTTATATCGCGTTGAGTTATTAAAAGACAGTCCTCGGCATAAGCGCGTGCTACAAGAAGTGCTCGCTATGTCAGACTGGGACAAACCAACCGCCAAAGATAAGGGTAGGGGATGTGCAGTTCATAAATCATTCAATAGCTATGTTGCAATGAGTTGCGAGATTTCTTTACATCATAATAAGCCGGTAATTGAGAAAGTACATGTGGCCGTTGATTGTGGTTTAGTGATTCATCCCAATAACGTGGAAGCTCAAGTTCAGGGCAGTATTGTTTTTGGGATGATGGCTGCACTATTTGGAGAAATTACGGTACAAGATGGCAAGGTCGTAGAGAGTAACTTTCATCAGTACTGGATGCCCCAGATTCAGGATATGCCAGAAGTAAATATTAAAATTATTGATAGTGATGAACCGCCTACTGGAATTGGGGAGCCAGTAGTACCTCTTGTGGCTCCAGTTATTGCTAATGCATTGTTTGACCTGACAGGCAAACAACCCACCAGAATCCCCTTTAAAGCCTAATTCAATTAATTGATTATGAAACATGATTACATGGAGATAGGTCTCAAGAATGGAGTTTCAATAAAAGCTTGGATTAAGGGAGTTCCCGTTGATCAACAAGCGATTGAGCAATTACACAATACCGCTAAACTTAACTTGATTGATCCGCACATGGCAGTTATGCCAGATGTACATTGGGGTATGGGCGCTACCATCGGCTCCGTAATACCTACAAAAAATGCGATCATTCCTGCTGCGGTAGGAGTTGATATTGGATGTGGCATGATGGCAGTGAAGACTTCCTTACGAGCTCATCATTTGCCTGAGTCTATGTCCGAAATCCGATCAAATATTGAAAAAGCTGTCCCTCATGGTAAAACACGCAAAGGTCGCGATAAAGGAGCTTGGCACAAACCTGCTCAGCCACAGATTAATGCATGGAAAATAATGCGGCCAGGCTTTGACAAAATATCAGAAAAGCATCCTATGATCGCCGAGCGTGTTAATCATATTAATCATCTGGGGACGCTTGGTACTGGAAACCACTTTATCGAAGTTTGTTTGGATGAAGAGCAGTTTGTATGGTTCATGTTACATTCAGGTTCGCGAGGCGTTGGAAATCGCATTGGTAGGTACTTTATAGAGCTGGCCAAGAAGGAAATGGGTCGTCATATTAAAAACTTGCCAGACGTTAATCTGGCATATTTCAATGAAGGTAATCCCGGGTTTGATGATTATACAGAAGCCGTTGCGTGGGCCCAGGATTTTGCTAGACTTAATCGCGAGATAATGATGCGGGCGATTATAAAAGCAGTTTCAAAAAGTCGCGGAATACCATCTTTTACGCTAATTAATAAGGCGATTAATTGTCATCACAATTATGTATCTTATGAGTCGCACTTTAATCGCAAGCTTTGGATTACTAGAAAAGGGGCTGTGAGCGCTGAAGAAGGTCAATTAGGAATTATTCCAGGTAGTATGGGGGACTGTAGTTACATAGTGAAGGGTAAGGGAAACATTAATAGTTTCAAGAGTTGTTCCCACGGCGCAGGACGAATACTATCAAGAACCGAAGCAAGAAAACGTTTTAGTCTCCAAGATCATATATTGGATACATCCGGGGTTGATTGTCGTAAAGACCTAAATGTCATTGATGAGACTCCACGAGCATACAAACCAATTAAAAAAGTCATGCAAGCACAGAGGGACTTAGTTGAAGTGGTTCATACCTTAAAGCAAATTGTTTGTGTAAAGGGATGAATAGATTCAAACTACTTATTCAATACAAACTTTAAAAACTTTTCGAACAGTAGATTGCTAGGGATCTTCTTTTTCGCTTTCATCATTATATCTGTTGCATCAACTTAACAGCTAAAGTTGAGAAAACGCATCAATGCGGAGGTTGAAAGAATGCTACGGATGATAAGATTTTATTTACTATTAATTGGGTTGTGCTTCAAGCCAATTATAGCCGATGAAACTGAACTGAAAGCTGCTGATTTTCTTTTCAAGGCCGAAGTGACCAATATTAAGATGGAATGGGGTACTGATCAAGGCGATCCAATAATATATGCCAATCGTGCTTTTACAGGATTGAAAGTAAATGTTCTAGAGTTTAGTCCTACAGAAGACGGAATAGTCGACGAAGACTTTCAATACTATCTTGATAATAACTCCCAAGGGATTGAGCTAGTTTTTGAAAATCGCATAAGCCCACGAGCAAAACACTATGAAATCTTAAAGCAATATAAAGGAGCGTTTGGATTAGGGGTTAAGGGCGAATTGATGGTTTCAGGCAAGTTTAAGCTAAAGAAAATTCGCAGAACAGTTCAGGTTGGATTGACCGGTTCGAGACAGAAAATAGTGTATGTAGCTACCATCGATCAGTCACCATATAATAGCGATGACGAAGAATTCAGGGTAGAGGGTTCATGGAGTGTGGTCGCTAAAAAGACAGTCAAAGTGCCTTTTTCGGCTCAGCTATTAAAGGCGTATCGTGGAATTAGAACCAACGGTCACAAAATGTATTCTGTACCAAACTATCAATCCTGCTATCACTCGATGTTAGTAAGTCTTAAGGAATGGGATGAGACTGGCGATTCAGCTTTTGATGAGTGGCTTATTTCCAAAGCTCAATATCTTGAAACTGAAATCAAGAAGGTATGGCGTTACACTGAGCAGTACGATCAATTTGAAATATACAGAAACGTCAACGCTAGCAGATTCAAAGGTAAAGTTAATGTAGCGGGTGTATTATCAATGACACAATATACACTGCAGAATGGTGTGACTTTAATGAATGTACAAGCCTTGGTAAATACTATTGAGGCTCCCGCCAATGTTGTTAAAACCAAACTAGAAGTAGTAAGACTGAAAGCCAACCTGCATTCGATTCATAAAAGTATCAAAGATATCTATGAGAAATCTTCTGGGAACATCAAAGTATCTCTGACTGCCATTTCATACGAGACCCCACAAGATATGTACTTGTCCGAAAAATTCACGAAGTATATTAATGAAGAAGTTTTAGAAAATAAGCATGTATGTAAATTGGAGTCCTATTCAGCTGCACTTGAAACAATTCTGGCCCATAGAACTATATTTCACCCTTCAGGAGTTAGAGGTCAGTTAGCAGTAATAATTGATTTGGAATCAATAACTAATACTTTAAGTGATGGGTCGGTAGCCACAGAATACCGTTATAGTTTACGGGCTGTTAAAGGAACACTAAGTAGTCATCGTAAAGAATTGTTTGAAGATAAGAAAGCTAAGAAGCAAGCCCAAAGAACAATTAATTTTCACACGTTATACCAAAACGAAAGTTTATAACTTTCTCTATACCGAAGCATAAGAGCCGCAATGGTTGCGGCTCTTTTTTGTATTTAGGTAACTTTACTGAACTCTAAGTCGATCTTTCAGAGACCGGATTTCGGTGAGAATTAATTCTAGTCTGTCTGCTCTTTCTTTCAGACTGGAAATCCACATCAAAGCGCAAAGTCCAAGAAGTAAACACAAGGCCACAAAGATGCTGCCGTACGTAATGAAAAGTTTTTGAAAATTACTTAGTTGGGTTTCTGTATTTAATTGAGAGGGCTGCAAAGTAATTAATTCGAAATCTTGAAGAGATAAGGGTAATTTACGTGTACGATAGGTGATATTGTTTACAATGACTTCTTCCAAGTCAAGAGGAACACCTATGAAATCAAGTGACT
>CAZYUV010000113.1:0-9713 GCA_964650625.1 uncultured bacterium | reverse complement strand
TATAAAGAGTTTTCTTTTTCAATTTTGCTCCTCATAAGCCTGCAAAAAATCTCCCTCACGAATTACGGACCCTTTAAGAAACTGTTTCACGGGCATTCGTCTTTTACCTTCCAATTGGATCTCCAAGAAATTAAAAAATCCACCATTGAGTTCTAGACTAAGATGGTCCTTGGAATCAGTTAAAATCTTCCCAGGCTTGGTATTTGAATTAGTGGGTATCCACTTGAGGTCCCATACAATCAATTTTTTTCCCTTCCAACCAAATACTAATCCATAATGATCTCTTAGAGCTCGCCATTGATTGAATATTTGATCCCCGCTCTGCTCAAAATTCACATAAGCATCTTTACGGTTTAGCTTAGCCGCATAACTAATGCCTAAATCTGATTGTTTGACTCTAGTTTCATCAAAACGACCTTTTTTATAAAGTACTTCCAATAATAATTTAGAACAACTCTTTTGCATATACTGGGAGAGTTCACGAATAGTCCAGTCTGATTGAATCTTAAAAACTTCTTTGAGTAAGACATCACCTTCGTCTAAACCCGCCGTCATATCCATTATGCTCATAGCGGTTTGCTTGTCGCCCTCAATTAAACATCGCTCCATAGGCGCGGCGCCCCTCCAACGTGGTAAATCAGATGCATGACCATTAAGAAAAGAAAATCTTGCTGTATCCAAAATTCTCTGTGGCAAAATTTGTCCATAAGCCACCACTACACCAAAATCTGGATTAATTTCCCTTAACTGATATAGAGGCGCTAATTTCTTCATCGATATTGGTTGCTCAACCGGTAATCCAAACTTTAGCGCCACTTCTTTGACCGGTGGAGCTTTCAAAATTTTTTTACGTCCATAGGGTCGATCCGGCTGAGTAAAAACGGTCTGTACTGTGAATTGCTTGCTTAAAGCTAAGTCCTCAAGAACTTTAGCCGAGAACTCAGAGCTTCCAAAGTAGACAATTTTAGTCTTGTCACTCATGTTTTTGTCCTTTCTAGTGAAGCATAATGATACACTGGAGTTGGTGAAGACTTCTAAGAAAATCAACAACGCCGATCGCTTGAGATCCCTTATTCTCGACTTGTTAACTCAAAACTATCGAACAGGGCTCTCATTCAAAGGAATTTTGCAAAATCTTCCGGCTCAATACGCTCACCGACATGCCGTGAAAACAGAGCTAAGTCAATTATTAAGTGAAAGATTGATTAACCGTAAAGGCAAAGGCTATAGAATCAATCTGAAATTTAAACCATCGGGCCCAAAGATTGATAGTGAAAGTCTTGAGGGATATGTTCAAAAGCACAAATCTGGAGCTTTAATTATACCCACAAATGATAAAGTCGTTAAAATTTATCCCGAGAATTCTAAAGGTGCTTTAGCTGGCGATAAAGTGCGTTTACAAATTACCCAGCGTCGTAATAACGGCGCATTGATTGGCCGTATCAGCAAAATACTTGAACGAGGTAACTCAAAGATTCTATTTCAAAAAAACAAGGGAAGACTAATCCCACGCACTCCAATGCCTCTACCACTGATGTTGAGCCCTAAATTCAAGAAAAAAAAACTTGAAGAAAACTGTTGGTATATCGCTGAACCGACAGACAAAGTGGCTCCTGATTATATAGAAATTGATATTTTAGAAAAAGCTTCTGATCGATATGATCTCGACGCACAAGATTTGTTAGCACAGTATGGCATTCCTATCGAATTTACACCCAAAATCATCAACTCGATTCAAAGAAATCCAAATGAATTATGCGATCGCTTGGACATTACTAATCAGGTTTGTTTTACAATCGATGGAGCTACGGCCAAAGACTTTGATGATGCCATAAGCATCTGCAAGCAAGGTAGCGACTTCAAACTAGGTGTACATATTGCTGATGTCAGTCATTTTGTTCGGCCAAATACCTTACTAGACGATTGTGCAAAAGAAAGGGGTACATCCCTATATTTCCCTAAACTCGTAGTTCCCATGTTGCCTGAAGAGCTGAGTAATAATCTATGTAGTCTAATCCCGAACGAAGATCGACATGCCATGACTTGTGAAATGCTATTTAGCTCTAGGGGACATCTCAAAAAGGCATGGTTTTATCCGTCTAAAATTAGATCTAGACAACGCTTCACATACAAGCAGGTCCAAAGCATTTATGAGGATAAAGAGTCTCACCAGTATGAGTCACAAATAAGAGATTGTTTCGAACTGTACCGAGCCCTGTGGAGTCAGCGACTAAAAAGAGGCACTATTGATTTTGATATACCCGAACCTCAAATAATCTTAGATGAAAATTACAATGTAGAAAGTATCGCACCTTTAGAGAGGATAGATGCTCATAAAATGATTGAAGAGTTCATGATCGCTGCCAATGTCTCCATGGCAAGGTTTTGTGCACAGCAATGCATTCCTGCTCCATTTAGATACCACGGAACTCCTCGTGCTGAAGGTTTAGAAGAATTACGCATTACCCTTAATTCGATTGGAATTAACACCAATAAATTGGATCTTAATTCGCCCAGAACATTTCAAAGTATCCTCGAACAGTGTAAAGAAGATGTAAAACCCTTTATCCAGCCATTAATACTTAGATCAATGCAACAAGCCGTATACTCTATTGAAAAATCTGAACACTTTGGACTAGCTTTAGAATACTACTGTCATTTCACATCACCTATTCGTCGCTATCCAGACTTGATAGTTCATCGCCAAATGCGTCAATTTGTAATAGATAACGATCTTAAATTACCATTTCCAATTCACCCCTTTAAAATTGGCTATCGCAAGAAACTACAAAGTCCACAATTATCACAAGCGCCTAAAATCGCACAAAAAAGCTCTCAATTAGAAAGGCGTGCTGTTGATCTAGAAAGAGATTATCAGCAACGTAAAAAAGTAGTTTTCATGCAACAGTTTATCAATCAGGAGTTTTTAGTCAGAGTAAGCGGTATAATTAAATCAGGTATATTTGCCTGTATTCCTGAATATGGAGTAGAAGGCTTCATATCACTTGCGGAATTGCCAGGTTACTGGGAATTTAATGAACAAAAGTCGGAATTCAGGCAGAAATCTCAAGCTCAATATCGATTACGACCCGGCGATACACTTGTTATTTGCGTTTCTAAAGCAAATAAAGATGAGTCTCGTATAGACTTCAGACTTAGTAAAGAGCAATGGATAAAACTTGAAAATCTCGGTAGATCATCAGGTAAACGCAGATAAACCATTGATTTTATAAGGTCTATTTTTTTGTAACCCTCAAGCGGCTTATACGCCGCGCATCTGCTTCTAAAATCAAAATCCTCAAACCTTGCAAAGTTATCAGTGTGCCTTTACTAGGAATACCCCCACAATATTCTAGTAGAAACCCGTTAACGGTTTTTGAGCGAGTTTCAGGCACACTCAGTTGGAAATATTCTATAAATTCCTCTAGCTCCATTACAGCATCTACCAGGTAGCTATCACTACTGAGTTTCCTAAGACTTGATTGATCAAACTCATCTTCGATCTCACCTACCAACTCTTCCAAAATATCTTCTATAGTCAATACTCCGAAACTCTCATCCTCATTATTTACAACAGCGAACTGTCGTTTATTCTGCTGAAAAATCTCCAAAGCTTCATAACATGAGCATTCCGGATCAATGGTAATTACGTCATCCATATGAAATTTAATAGATTCACCTAGATGCTCTAGCAGGGGCAATTGATTCGCTCTAAAAATACCTACGACCTTATTATTAGTAGACACTACGGGATAACGAGAAAATCCATGCAATCTAGCTTTATCTAACGCTTCAATAGTGGTGCAGACTTCCGGTAGAGTGATTACCCTCGCCAAGGGCGTCATAATACTTTCAATACGAGTCTTAAATAAATTGTCTACTTGACGCAAAATCTCACGTTCTTCATGATCTAAATCTTGTTCATCCTGCTTTTGAGCATGATCTAATGATGTTCTCATCATGTATTCTTTTAAACGGGTATTAAGCTGACTCCACAATGCCGGACCCAATACCCCAATGGCAAGACTTTCTTCTAGCTTACTAAGAGCTATAAAAGGATTCGAAAATCTTTCATAAAGACCTATCAAAGCTTGTATCGTTGTACTATTTTCATTCAAAATCAACCGATGCAGCCATATACAAAAAACCACATAGACTATAAAAATTGCACAGCAAATTATAACTAAATCAAAAGGTTTAAACCAATCTTGATATACAGCTATCAGAAGTGGAAAAAAAGCTAAGATAAAATAAATATAGTTAAACCATAATTCTCGGCTACAATAATAGGCCTTCAACTCATCAAATCTACTTTGATCTAAAACTTGTACATCTAGACGAGGCATACATCCAGATAAACAAACTACACGAATAATTCCAAGACGCCTTAAGCACAAAAAAAACAAACCCCAAACAATACAAAATGCTGTCATAAGATGACCTTCTTAACAGCTACTTTACGAAGACGATAATTTTCTAATTCAAGTACATGAAACTCTAGATCTTGGAGCTTTAAACAATCCCCTGCACTGGGCAAATAACCAAATTGCTGAAAAACATAACCACCAAGAGTTTCAACCTCTTCATCTTCACTGGATAAAGAACAGCCAATAATCTCCTCAACATCATCTAAATCGATTTTGGCATCAAAAACCCATTGCTTACCTTCAGAGGTATGCAATAAGCTCTCATCATCATTTCTACGATCTTGAACATCTCCAACAATAGTCTCCATTAAATCTTCTAGAGTTATAATTCCTGTGATTACTCCAAATTCATCAACGACAATTGCCATCTGAATCATACGCTTTTGAAACTCTTGCAAGAGAACCAACTGTGACATCAATTCCGGCACATAATAAGCCTCTTTTATATGTTCCTTTACAAAGTAAGACTCTAGTTCAATATTTGAAAGCTGAGTATCGTCACAATTTTCGTATGCATCCGAGATTCGACTGATTAAGTTTTTGGTATAAACAATCCCTACTATGTTGTCTTTTTCTCCCTTAAAGACCGGAATTCTGGAATAAGGTGTAAAATCACTATGTGCCAGAAGACCGGCGATATTCTGCTCAGCAGAAATCTTAAATACATCGTTGATTGGAACCATTGCCTCCTTAACAGTGCCATCTGCAAAATCAAAAAGACCTTCTCTCAATCGCTCTCTCGACCCTTGATCTAAATCATCCGCCGGAGAATCTACTCTTGAAGTAGAAAAACAAAGTATTCTGAGTAAATAATAAGAGAAAACAAGTAGCAGTAGCAGAAAAAAGCGACTATACAGGCTACCAACTCCAGATAAATATGCCTTAAGTTCATAAAGCAATAAGCTAAGCATTAATATTACTAGTAATTCATATAATAAAGCACTGCGCAGAAAGCCTAATAAGTCTCTATTAAACTCTAAACTTCTTCGCAAAAACCTGTAGCACGCAAATGCTAAAGATAAAATTAATATAGTCCACAACTCATAATTCACAAGCTTAGGATTCCTGCTCTAAAAAACTATTCAATATCTCATATTGAAATTTCATCATATGCTGATAACCATTTGAATCTTCATGTGTCCAACCTTGTAAGTGCAACAAACCATGAACCACTAAAAACAATATTAGCTTTAGACTAGAATTTAATTCAAACTGGTCTTCCATTGCGCTAACACATAAATAAATATCACCCATTGAACCCAGTGGATCATCAAAGGGAGCTTCAAGTTCAAAAGTCAATATGTCGGTAGCGCCCTGCCTGCCACGATACTTTTGATTAAGCTCCATCATTTGCAGCTCACTTAGGAACGTAATACTTAATTGTCGATATGGAACAGTCTCACCTTCATCACTTATTTTCTCCCAGCAGTGCATCAAGAAAGAATTAAAAAGCTTTCCTGGTATATCAACCGGCAAGTCATTTACTTCAAAAACAGGGTTATCACTCAACGAAACTTGTGACTGAGAAAAATTCATTTGTGGAAGAAATCCATCCAAATCAAGCCTACCCTTCTGTGATTTAAATCTCTGCAAGATTAACCTTCCACAACGATCTCTATCCACCCTTCGACCGCCTAAAAAATAACCTTTCTCTTCAGCTATATCCTCTAAAAATTGATCCCAGTTTTGTACAGCCCGATCTAGGTTAATACCTAAAAAACTATTTTCAATCCCTTGATCAAAAGACTTTTTCACGATGAAAAATGCCAACTCCTCGTTATCATACTCCTTATTAGAGATCATTCTACACAATGCAAACTTAAGTCTCTGATCAGTATCGTTAGCTTGCGCCAGAGTTGCTACCCCTGGGGTATCTAACAAATAGCAATTCTCCGATAACTTAATCCATTGACGACCTTTAGTGATCCCGGGGGCATTCGCTACCCGAACCACACGTTTCTTTCTTAGGGTGTTTATAAGTGTAGACTTCCCAACATTTGGAAGACCTACTATACAAATTCGTAAGACTTTTAGTACAGAACTTGAAGGCATATATTGTCGAGTTAATTGGTCGAAAATCTTTAGTAGTTGACCTGGCTTTTTTGTCGTTTCAATAGCTATAGCCGTTAATCCTCGATTTTTGAATTCTTCAATCACGGCCTCTTTGTAGGCTATGCTAACCAAATCCGCCTTGCTTAAAAAAATAACCCTGGCCTTTGACTCAAATTTGGTATCTAAAAATCGGACCCTCGAACTTTCTGGTAAACGAATATCTCGTATTTCAATTACAAGACTACAATCCTTGATATCCTGGTAAATGGTTGGTGTAGACGATTTACCAACTCTCGATTTTTGCTTATTTTTAGGTGCAGCCTTCGTTGAAGAGCTTTTATTCTTTCGCTTAGAACTAGAACTTCCGTTCAAGTCACAGCTATTCTTAACACAGGCCTTAGAGATTTTACTTTTGGATTTTGTACGTTTTGCTCGGGGCATCGTGACGTAATCTTAACAATTTAGAGCGTACTACAAAAGACCGGTCGTTGAATAACAAACCGGCCTCTTGTCTCGAAAAATGATTTTAATGGCAATAGTTACTATTTCTCGCCGTCTTTACGAGTACGTATCTTGATCTTGGTAGCACGCTTACCCACTCTATCTCTTAGGTAGAATAATTTAGCTCTACGTACCTTACCAGACTGTATAACTTCCACCTTATCGATGGTGGGTGAATGGTATGGAAAAACACGCTCCACGCCTATACCACCACTGATCTTTCTTACCCGAAAAGTGCGATTGGTACTACCATGCTTGCGTCCAATACAAATACCTTGAAACTGCTGGATACGTTCTTTGTTTCCCTCAGTTACTTTTACGTGAACACGAACAGTGTCTCCCACTCGAAAATCGGGATAATTCTTCTCGATTTCAGCTTCTTTATTTAACTGTTGGATCAAATCCATGATCACTCTTCCTCTCCTCGATGAGTTTCCCCATCTTGTACTTCTTCAACAATTTTTCCTGATTCTCAGCCAGCGGATACTGGGACCACAAATCTGGACGCTTCTCAGCCGTCCTTTTTGCCGCTTCCAAAAAGCGCCATTCAGAAATCATCTTGTGATTTCCAGACAACAACACTTCTGGTACATCGTACCCTTTAAAATCTGCAGGCCTCGTATACACAGGTGCTCCCAAGAGCCCCTCATAATGACTGTCTGAACGAATACTTTCATAATCTGAAACAGCCCCAGGCAACAATCTCGCCAGCGAATCAATTATAACAAGCGCCGGTAATTCTCCCCCACTAAGTACATAGTCACCGATGCTTAAAACACCATCCACATACTCACGCACTCGTTCATCAATCCCCTTGAAATGACCACACAACAAAACAATATGCTGTTCCTGGGCCAGCTCAAGTGCAAGCCGCTGATTATACACACAACCATCAGCTCCTGTCATTAATACTTTTTGATCCGATGATTTTTTTTCTGGATCGCAACCAAGTAGGTCACGCAAACATTTATAAAATGGCTCAACTCCCAAGACCATTCCAGCCCCACCACCATAGGGAGTATCATCCACACTTTGATGTTTATCTCTTCCATATTTCCGAAGAGATACTAATTTTATACGAAGTGCACCCGCCTTCTGAGCATTCTTTACTATGCTACTTTGTAGCACATCGTAAAAATTGCTCGGAAACAACGTTACCACATCAATCTTTAACAACTAGAACTCCTTGAGGAACTAAATTACAGAGGATGAAGTAAATTGGTCAGTTAATATTATCCTACCTGACTGCAAATCAACCTCCTGAACCAGAGCCTTAACAAATGGCACGAGAGTTTCTTCGCGACCTTTGACAACCTGCATTACTGGGTTTGAAGGGTATTCTTCGAGTCGCTTCACAATCCCCAAAACATTACCACTTGAGGTAATCACTTGTAGACCAAGAAGCTCATCCGCGTAAAAATCACCCTCATCCAACTCGAGCCGATCTACCTCAGGAGGAAGACACAAGTATGCATTGCGAATATGCTGCACCGACTCAACACCGTCGTAGCCCTCAAACTTAACTAGCACATCCTCACCATGCCAACGGCTGTCCTCGATAATCAATTGTTTACCTAAGGATTGATCACCCATCTCCAGAACTATCGCATCTCCAGGCGCAAAACGCTCGTCAACGAATTCTGTTAGCGGAGTAACCTTAATAAATCCATGCAAGCCATGAGGCTTTCGGGCAAAACCTACCTTGATAGCTCGTCTGTTCTTAGCCATTAGAAAAAGCTACAACTTGACTTCGGTTTTACGCAATTGCTGGACTACACCATCGTCTAAAACAACCTCAACACCAGTCATAACAGCGTGCCAATTATCACCTATCTGAACTTCCACCGGAGAGTCAACTGTGCCGTGAACAAATTCTTCGCCCAACTTCAGCTGGCCAAGTTCCGCCAATTTCTGCTCCATCTGTCGCCGAGTTCCCTTGAAGCGCTCTTCCTCCATAGCCATCTTTTTCATGATCTCATAATCAGGCTTTACATCTTTCTCACGACACTGCGCAATATAGCCATCTCGATGTTCTTGAAAACGCCCATAGTCGCCTTCCATAGCATCCATTTGACCACGAGTCTCGGTAGATAAGATACCTTTAAGCTTTTCAGTTACTATAGATTTAACCACTACTTTACGAATTACTCGAATAGCCTCACTCATGAAAGCACCTCAATTACAACTTTCTTATCGTTCTTATTCAATGACGAACGAACCAACTCACGTAATGCATTGATTACCTTACCTTGCTTACCAATAACTCTACCAAGGTCATCCTTGGCCACAGCTATCTCCAAGATCGTGGTCGTTTCGCCTTCTATTTGCTTAATATCTAAATTGTGTGGAGCGTCTACAAGATTGGACAGCACGAAGCGAACTAACTCAACCATATTAACCCTCTTGTTCAAGAACTCTATTTTTCTTGACGAAATTACGTACAGTATCACTCATCACAGCACCCTTATCTAAATAGTGCTTAAGACGATCCACCTTAACCTCAAACTTAGGTGGGTTAGCACAAGGGTGGTAATAACCAATTTCCTCAACGTTCCGTCCATCACGTTTATTTTTGCTCTCTGCAGCTACTATACGATAATGTGGATTTCGCTTAGCACCGCCACGCTTTAGTCGAACTACGACCATGATTCCTCCTAGATTTTAAAGGGCAACCCACCGCCACCCATGAGCTTGGTGGGGTTTAACATTCCCATTTTCTTAAATTGTTTCATC
>CAZYUV010000112.1:0-9755 GCA_964650625.1 uncultured bacterium | reverse complement strand
CAGAAATTAGTTGTAAACTTCTACGAAGCGATTCCAGCCGATCTTTCACAGATTCAAGACAAACCGAGTATCGCCAAGTACAATTTATTTTGACGCCCTTCTGCATCAATTCATTCTCGAAAAGATCTTCTGCACTGGCAAGCCCCTCTTCCTCATTATTAACCGCGGTTTCTTCTTGCTCTTGCAAATTTGTAAGTATTTGGTGAAGGTCACGAACCAGAAGCATCCCATAAGCTGATGAAATGAATATCACAGCCTGTTTTTGTTTTCCAAAAGGATTCCAACCGTTCGCTTGATATTCAACAAACTGATTCTCTTTTCTGGCATCAAACCCGAGTTCCTCAAACTGAGCTATTGAAGTCTCAAGATCACTAATAATTTTAGTTAATCTTGTTTTCATTTGCTGAGTTCTCTGCTGTTTTAAGTTTTCAAGATCTCGATCAGTTTTGATCTCTTCGATATCCACACGCTCGTTTAACTTTACATAATCGGCGGCCACGAACGGTTGCAAAAAAACAACTCCATTGCGATAGCGAGAATAGAGTTGTTTTTGGACAGACTCACTGGCCTCATCGATTGAATAGAAAAGAGCGCGGCCTGTCATCCTATCGAGGTATACATGCTTAATATTTAAATGGGTTCCGTTAGCTAATTTTCCAATTTTAGTTCTAGTACTTTTACCAGCACTAGAATCGTAGCCCTGATGACGAACAAATAGTCCATTCGGAGCGTCGTATACAACTCCTTTTACAGGTGGATCAAGGATTACATAATCTATGTTGTCGGAATTCTCCAGCATCTGCAAATATTGCTGACGATAACTACTATTATTCTGATCTTTATTTAGTACAGAAATGTTGTTTTTATGACCCTCTTTATCAACTCTTCTAGTGCGAATAGACTCACTAAGAATTCTAAACTGTTCCTCGAACTCCACTCTAACTCTAGGGTCTGATATTGTCGCTCCGAATGCTTCACTTTGCAGTATTATGCGGCCCTCATAAAATTTAAAGTACTTTGCATTCAAACCCTTTTCTAAAGCTTCAGTAAAGACTTTTTCTGATGCAACAAAACCATTCTTAGCACTTTTAATCCGAGATTCTAACTCCTTAAGCGATTGATCATTCGTCTGTGTCTCAATTGAACGAACCAATTCTGCCAAGTCAGATTCAATTAACTCTAGCTCCAATCTCTTGACAGAACTTGGATAATCCAAAGATTCCTCGGAATTTTCCCAGATCTCATACACATAGTTCAACTGATCACTTATCAATTCATACCCAGCTAAATCAAACAAATCTAAACCTAGGGTTTGGAACTTAAAACTCTGTAACAAAGTCGATGAAAATTGATCCTCCGACACGCTTCTTAAAGAGTGAAGAGTTTTTTGGACATTAGCTTTATCCAATGTTAGTCGTAAAGTTAGCAAATTAAGCAAATCTTGCTTCACAAGTCCAAGGTAAGTGGGCATAGCGGTGCCGTACTTAAAAGCTGATTTAATATTACCTTGAAATTGAATAAAGTTACGCTTTGCAACAGAATGAAATGGAAAACTCAATTCGCCTCGTCGAACCATTTCCCACATTTGACACCATTCTGAGATATCATCGATAGAGGTGCGTGGGGAAGTAGCTTTACGATTGCCATTGGTAGTAGGTAAAGCCTGAGCCACATAGTCTGTTGATCGCTGCCATACCAAATTTAATAAATCCCTCGCGGACTTATTCACACTCTTTGATTGAAAGCTCTGCCATACCTGCAAAAAGTTTTTGGTAATCCACACATCGGAGACATTATTCTGTGAATCCAAAACACCATCGATACGTAATTTCATGAGTTGCTGGAGATTCAATTGCCACGGCTTGAGCCCCATTTTTTTAAGATTTCGAGCGGCATGCCTAAGATTTCTGTAATGATTATTTAGGTAGTGGTCCGGTTCACTTGGATGCAGGCCTGGCCTACGCTTGGACTTCTCCAGAGATTTCAGTATTTGGGTTAGTTCGTATAAGTTCTCGGTAGCCAAATTGCTAGCTAATACAAAAGGCTCGAGACCCTTACCTGGAATTTCCTGCTGCTGAAAACTATCAAATTTAAGCCATGCATTGGCTCCGAAATCACCAGCAGTAAGTTTGATACTCCCGGACATTGAAACTGCCGAATCGCTTGAAACCTTTGCAAGTTCAATTGACTTAAAATTTACTGTTTCTAAAGTGCTAACTTCAACGCTATGACTAGTTTCAGAATGAATCCCACCAAAGAAGTCTTGTGAATACAACCTCAATGAAAAAGTAAAACTCAGTAGTATGCATCTGATTAACATAGAGACCTCTAATCAGGTTACGAAAATGTATTATTCAAGTTACATATTCGAACTATTTTGTTCGCGAAAATTCAAAATTTCAGAGCTTAATGCGGAAAATACACTCTTTGCCTAAGTTTTCCACTTAATTGGGGAATAACCATTCCTGATAAAAGTCGGTTATTAATCAAATCGCCAACCCTGGGTTCGGATAATTCTAAAAAGTGATGTCTTTGACCAGACAAATGGACAAATAATGTTGCTCTAGATCCCTCTATCAAACGGACCCATGTCTTAAACCCAAAGCCATTGGGTGCGCTTATTTCCAAATGGACTGGAACCTGTTCCACAACATTAAATGTGCAACCCTGAGGTTGTTTTACCGTACAGATTTTGATTGAAGAACCTGAATTAAACTTAATTACACTCTCTAGCTCAACTACCCTCACTTGAAGCTCAGAGGCTTTACAAGAAATGGTCAACATTAAACATAAAGGCACCAGAATAAACATTACGAAAAATCATAACTTGAAAGAATATCTATGGAAAAGGTATTGAACCTAACGGAAGACACAAAAATATATACGAAAGATAAAAATTGTTTACTTCAAACTTCATTAAGTTAAAAAGTTAAGTTCGAACTAATAAAACATTTTATATAATTATTATTTAAGCAAATTAAAAGGGATTTTAATGTTTCAACTTTTTATACGAATATGCCTCACAATAATCCTTTTTTCTAATATTTACCCGGCAGGTATTGCAGGAAAAATAGCTCCAACATTGAGAGTAGAACATTGGGTAGATAATCAAGGTAATCCGCTTAACAAAAAACCTAAAATTAAGGATTATGAAGGAAAATTATTATATATTTATTGCTGGCAATACTGGTGCCCTGGATGTCATTCTCAAGGCTTTCCAACACTTAAAAAACTGCTCAAAGAGTTCGGTAATAGCGAACATATTAAATTTCTAGCTGTACAAACTACTTTTGAAGGTAGTCAGACAAATACACTCGATAAAGTTGCCCAAACTGCACAGAAATATGGATTAGAAATTCCCATGGGCCATACCCAAGCACAGTTCGGAGAGAAGATTCCTTTTCTAATGCAGGATTTTAGAACAGGTGGCACCCCTTGGGGCATTCTTATTGGTCCCGATCGAAGAGTTTTGCTTAACGGATATGAATTAAATTATCAAGTAATTGTAAAATTAATGCGTCAATTTCAGTCCCAAAAGTAAAAATGCAACCGCGTATTCTAACCCTTTATAATCGATTGTTAGATCTTTACGGAGAGCAAGGTTGGTGGCCTCTTTTGGATATTGACGGTTGCAACCCCACCAAATCTGGTGCACTTCGAGGTTACCATCCGGGTGACTATTCTTATCCGAGAGATAACAAACAACAGTTTCAGATAATTATTGGTTCTATCCTCACTCAAAACACTTCTTGGGTACAAGTTGAAAAAGGATTAATTTTATTACACGAAAATAAACTTCTTAATCCAGAAAGCATAGTTGAAAACCCGGATCTAACAAAGTCATGTATAAGAGTTTGCGGCTACTATAATCAAAAATTTAACTATCTTCGGTCCGTATGTGAAATGATTTCAAAGCTTGATACTGAGAATAATCTATGGATAGCTCCAACTCGTGATGAATTACTAAGTCTCAAGGGTGTTGGTCCTGAAACTGCCGATAGCATACTTTGCTATGCGTTCTCAAAAAATCAATTTGTCGTTGATGCTTATGCGAGACGTATTTTCGAAAAACTCGGTTGGATAGAGCCTAAAGCAAGCTATCAAAACCTGAAAAATCTGGTGGAAAATTCACTGCCCAATGATTTAATCATTTATCAGGAATTTCATGCTTTATTAGTAGAGTTTGCAAAACGTACCAAAACTCCCACATCCATTGAAAATAATCTTATGACTGAATTATGTGGCTAGAGAAGGTTTTGAGTAAAAACAGGCTAGTCAATAGCATTCCAATTAGGCTAGACCTTAAGGAAACTTTACTAATATATAAACTGTTATCTTCGTAAACTAAGTAACTACGCTTTTTTTGAATGGTTTATATAAAATTTTAGTTCGTCTATAATAAGCGCATGAATGCCCCCCAATTGGCACCTCCACGCCTAGAAGATGTTGTTCGGAAAATTCAGGGTATTTCCACATTACCCCATATTGCTCTAAAAATTATCAAAATAACTTCGGATACAAATTCTTCTGCCAGCGACCTTGAGGATGTAATCAAAAGTGATCCAGGATTGACGGCAAAACTCTTGAAAATGGTCAATTCAGCTCATTTTGGATTAAGCGAAAAAGTCATGGAAATTCGTAAAGCAATTGTATTTATGGGCTTCAAATCAGTTAGAGATGTAGCACTAAGTGCTTCAGTATGTGAACTTTTCAAGCAAGACACACCGATTGGTCATTACACCCGAAGTGGTCTTTGGAAACACTCTGTTGGAGTCGCGGTAACTGCTAATGTAATTGCACAACGGACAGAGTTTGACGTTGGTGATTTCGTTTTCTCTACTGCTATAATGCATGATATCGGCATCGTGATGCTGGATCAGTATTTACACAAACACTTCACCGTATGCATGCAAAATCCCGATTGTCGAGACAAAGGACTTCATAATGTAGAGGAAGAGGTCATGGGTTTTACTCATCAAGATCTAGCAAGAGAGGTAGTTAAGGGTTGGGGACTACCAGAAGAATTCATTGAAACCTGTTCTTATCACCATCGTCCTGAAATGGCTCCCGAGTCTTGCCAAGTCATAAATTCAATAATTTACATGGCAAACACACTTTGTGATGCAAGAAGGTTTGGCTTCACAGAGTCATCAGAAATCTTGACTAGAGAATTTAATTTTGCACTTCATAAACTTAATTTTACTAAAACTGATGTATCAGTAATATTAGAGGAGTTACCAGCGGAACTTGAAAAAGCAAATGACCTTATCAATTTAGTGGACCACTCTTAGTTATGGATCTGCTTGACCTACTAAAAGACGAACAAACTTTCTTGGAACAGCTTGATTTGTTGAACGAAAGTGAACGTTTTTGTGGAGATATGCTTTGGCTAAATCTAGCTTTATATGACCAATTGGGTAATCTTATAGATACTAGGGTAGCTAACCAGAATTTTAGTGATTTTAATAAAAACGATTATATTTCCAAGGTGAGTGAAACAAATAGTCTATTATTGGAGAAACTATCTTCTGGTAACATTTTGATAGTCTTGGGCATATATCATGATGAGTGGTGCCAAGGATATCTAATCGCTATCTGCGGAATATTAAGCATCTCACAAAATCAATTACATAAAATGGCTTCCAATTATGCCCAGCACCTTAGTTTCCACATTAAAAGATTAGCTGATGAAAAAAAGTTTGAAAATCTAAATACTCGCCTTAAACATAGCCGCAATGAACTTCAAAATTTAAGACAACAGTTCCATCAAATTTCCCTTGAAAATATTCAAAAGAATCAGGAGCTCGAAGACTATAGTCTTAAGTTAGAGGATCATGTCACTGAGAAGACAAAAGAACTCCAAATTGCTTTACAAAGAGCTGAAATGGCCAACATTGCTAAGAGTCAGTTTTTAGCTACTATGAGTCACGAAATCCGAACTCCTATGAATGGAGTTATTGCAATGACTGATTTAACACTTGAAAACGAATCAGATCTAGATAAGCGAGAAAATCTAGAATTAGTCAAAACTAGTGCTTACAATCTTCTGGAAATTATCAACGATATCTTAGATGTCAGTAAGATTGAAGCTGGCAAGTTATCTATCGAAGAAGTGGAGTTCAATTTAATTACAACTTTGAAATCCGTTTATTCATCATTAGAAGTTAAGGCATATGAAAAAAAACTGGAACTTCTTATTGATATTGATAATGACGTTCCCGAACTGATTTGTGGGGACCCTGGTCGCTTGAGTCAGATATTAATAAATATTCTTGGGAATGCCGTCAAATTTACTGAAAATGGTTTCATTGAAAATAAGTTATTCTGCGTACAGAAAAACGAAAAACAGGTACTGCTACAGTTTTCGATCCGAGATACCGGCATTGGGATACCTGCCGAAGATCTCGAAATCATTTTTGACTCTTTCACCCAGGCAGATGGATCTATTACAAGACAATTTGGAGGTACTGGTTTAGGTACTACAATCTCTCGACAACTCGTAGATCTAATGGGCGGGAAAATTTGGGCTGAAAGTGAATATGGCAAAGGCAGTATTTTTCACTTTCAACTCCCATTCAAAGTAACTAATAAAACTTCTGCTTGCAAAGATTTAAATCTTAGCAATCATAAGATACTGATAGGCTGTAATAATGTAGCATTAACACAATTAATAAAAAAATATTATAAGCAGTGGAACGCACCTAAAGTTATGTCCTCCCAATCTCTTGAAAGAATTGTCAGATCAATCGACCAAGCTAACAGCGCAAACAAACCATTCACTGTGGTAACACTTGATGAAGCACTTGTAGGCGATGGTATTCAAGAATTAACTAATTTTGCCAATAGAGCTGAAAATACTGATTTCAAATGTGTCTATCTGTCCAGTCGGCTGAACCAAAGTCTACTAAAAAAAGTGAAAAATACTTTACCTAAAGCCAGGATTCTCAGAAAACCATTGATGCCAAGTCAGCTATCTGAGTTATTTAATTCTAGCTCAAATGAATATTTACAAAATGCAGGTCAAGCACAAATCAATTCTGCAGATTTTGAAAGTCAACAGAGTCTTAATATTCTCGTGGCAGAAGACAATGCTATTAATCAAAGAATCATGCAAAAGTTACTTGATAAATTAGGTCATAAAATGACACTGGTAGACAATGGTAAATCAGCTTTAGACTTAATCAAAACCGGTACTTCTTTTGATCTTGTTTTTATGGATATGATGATGCCTAAAATGAGTGGAATAGAAGCGACCATTGCCATTAGACAATGGGAAGCTGCTGTAGACGGAGAATATCATCTTCCCATAATCGCCATGACTGCTAATGCTGGGAAAGAAGATCGTACGCAATGTTTAGATTCAGGAATGGATGATTTTATTAGTAAACCAATCATTACCGATACTCTGAAGCAAAAATTAGCTAACTTAAGTCAAACCCAATTTAAAGCGAATCCATCTCTAATTCTCAGGGAATAGTAAAAGTGACTACTACAAATCTGTTTCAGTCAAACGAGTTTGATCAATTTATTGAAATTGGAAGAAATCTATATTTAGGCTTTTACCAAAATAAGCTGAAATCACTCTCTGGAAATCACTCTCTGATTTTCGCAGAATTAGAACAGAGTTTTGAAGAAATCTTCCGCAAAATACCAAAATTAATAAGCGAAAAACAGAAGTGTATTGAAAAGAAATTTTGCCTTGTAACGATAGAAATAGCTGGCAGAGTTTTAGAAGTCTCGATGTTTATTAAAAACGAATATTTATTCACACATCTGAGTGATATTACAGATTTCAGACGCACTGAAGATCACCTACGTGAAAGTGAGGACAGATTTAGAACGCTTTGTGACTCCACCTACGAAGCTGTAGCGATCCTTCTAGACGGCAAAGTAATCGATTGTAACCAAAGTTTGGGTAACTTATTGTCAATGCCCACCTATGAACTACTTGGTCAACAATTCACCAATTTTGTTGAAAAAAGTAAACGCTCAGAGATTAATAGATGTATTAGAAAACCTGATAACAAGACTCTGGAAACTCGCCTCTTAGCTAGCAATTCCAACATGCTCTCGGTTGAACTACACATTAGAGTCATGCACTCTGAAAAAAAAGAGGTACGCGTAATTTCATTACGTGATATTACTGAACGGCTAGCTCATGAGGCCGAAATTAATCTCCAAAATAAACGATTACAAGAATCTTATGAAGATCTTAAAAATATCCAAAATCAGCTAATTGAAGTGGAGAAAATCGCCTCTCTCGGTACTATGGCTGCTGGCATAGCTCATGAAATTTCACAACCATTAAATGCACTTAAAATTACTGTAGATGGCATGGAGTTTTGGTTTCAGAAAGGTCGTAAGCAAAGTCCAGAAAATACACGACGTAAGCTTCTAAAAATTGCTGAGCATGCTAATCGAATGACTGAAATAGTTAATTCAATTCGATCGATATACAAAGAGGGTCATGCTATGAAACTCTGCAAAGTCAATCTTGTTGAATGCCTGGAAAAAGCTTTGCAGATATTGCAAAGTGATGCCAGTAATTCTCACATAAGTATTGAAGACTGCATTGAAGACTGCCTCCCGAAAGTGATGGCTCACCCGATCTACATGGAACAGATTTTTCTTAATATAATACGCAATGCATCGAATGCTCTTCAGGGAAATAAAAACGGGATAGTTAAAGTAACGGCTTCAAGTACAAAAAAAATGGTAAAAATAAGTATTGAGGATAATGGCCCGGGATTAGGAGACCAAGCACCTAGAGTATTCGACCCATTTTTCAGTCTGGATCAGAAGACCCAAGGTATGGGTTTAGGTCTAGCATTAGTGAGGACGACTATAATGGCTTGGAATGGAAAAATAACGGCCCATAACCGATCTGAATTATCCAACACGGCTAAGGAAGGAGCTGCGTTCATGATTGAATTACCCATTGCAAGGGAAGTATCCTAACTTATGCGCATACTTCTTGTAGATGACGAGCAAAATAGTCGCGAAAGTGTGGCTGAGTTCTTAGAGGAACTGGGCCATCAAGTTGAGCAATCAGACAATGCCGGTACAGCTACCCGTCTATTTAGGGAACAGTCTTACCCTCTGGTAATCACCGATATCAGAATGCCGGGAATGGATGGTATCGAGTTTCTCAAAGCACTTAAAAAGTTACCAGAAGGTCAGAATTCTGACGTAGTTGTTTATACCGGGCATGGTGACATGGAAACAGCAGTTTCAAGCCTGCGAGCCGGTGCCTATGATTATCTTCAAAAACCAATCAATGTAGAAGAGTTGGCTCATCTTGTAGAAAAGGCTGTCGAGAAACAGCAACTCCGTATCGAAAACCAACGACTCACGACTCAATTTGATAAAAGTGTTGCGGAAGCAACCATTGAATTAAAGTCAGAACTGATGTCAACCCGTAAAGAACTTGCTGCCATGAATATTCTTCATGATTTTGAAGCTTCATCCAATGTGATGCAAGAGCTCGTCCGACAATGCAAAATCTACCATTCGGACCCTAACATACCAGTACTTATTGAAGGTGAAACAGGAACTGGAAAAGAAATGTTAGCGCGCTTAATACATTTCGGAGAAGAAGGTAGTTCAAAACCATTTGTAGACATAAATTGTGCCAGCTTCAGTGTAGAACTATTTGAGTCCGAGCTATTTGGCTATGAAGCCGGTGCTTTTACCGGCGGAAAATCCGGCGGAGAAAAAGGAAAGATGTCTTTAGCAAAAGATGGTAGTTTGTTTTT
>CAZYUV010000111.1:0-9852 GCA_964650625.1 uncultured bacterium | reverse complement strand
CTTACTTATGGGTTTTCTTGGGGGTACAGAGGGTCATGCTATTCATGAATCATTGAATTCCGAGGGGATCAAAACTATGGCCGTTAAAATGCTATCCGATTCCCGAGTTTGTTTTACCACAATTTACGAAACGATAGAAATTAATGATAAACAACAAGCCTCTAATGGTTTTCAGGAAATAATTGGAGAGTGCCCTACGCTCACTATGCCTGAAGCTAACGAATTCTTAACTATATTTGAATCTGAATTGTCTAGCCAGAGATATGATAAAGTTATTGTTACAGGCACCTCTCCCACCGTCGATGGTACTCCAATAAGTAGAATAATTATCGATAAACTAATAGAGCATAAATTCCCTGGAGTAACTCTGGATCTAAGTGAAAGCTATTTATCGCAAATGGATATTCCCGCCAGTTGGATATTAAAGATTAACTGGCGGGAGTTTTGTAATATTTTTGGCGGCTCATTCCAAGCTGATTTGGAAGAAAGAAAAACGAGTTTGAGAACAGCGCCAGTTAGTAAAGCGCTACTAACTTTGGAGGAGCATCAAGCGATCTTCAAAGTGAAAAATCAGATTTTAGACTGTAAACCAATGACCGTAAGCAAAGTAGTCAATAGTGTAGGTGCTGGAGACGTGGCTACGGCCAGTTTAACTCATTTTGATCGTTTCCAACTGGAGCCCAAAAGCACCCTAGAGAAAGTACTGTATAATGCCAGCGAATCCTGCAAAAACATGAAACCGGGAGCATTTATTCATGAGCCTTAAAGTAATTTGTTATAACATCCTACGAGGAGGCCAATTTGAGGCTGGAAACCGTTTAGGTCAGATTATTGAGTTCTTAAAAACTCAGAATGCTGATCTTATTGCTCTATTTGAATGTGATCAATTCGAAGCCAACGATTTTAGAATTCGTAATGTTTTCGAACGTGAACTAGATATGGAAGCCACTATCCACCAAACACATAGCAAAGCTCATATCACTTTGCTATTCAAAAGGGGCCTGGAACTCAAACGAGCTTTAGGCTTTAATCGCTTTATGTATCACGGTATTTTGGGAGCGGAATTTGAAGTCAAAGGAGTACCGTTTCGACTTATTGCAAGTCACCTGAATCCTTACTCCAGCGAACTGCGTCTAATTGAGGCACAAGTCTTAACTCACATTGCATTACGATCGAAACATTCTCTTATTTTGGGAGATTTTAATTGTCCTCCAGTAGGCTCCGAGATTGCATTGAAAGATTTTAAGTCCACATTTAGAGCTCGAGTCTCAAATCACGAAGGGCAACTTGATACGCGCTCACTACAACATATTCAAAATAACGGATTCACTGACCTGTGGAAATCAAAACATCCAAATAAGGAAGTAGGCACTTACCCCACGCCACTGGGTGAAAAAAATGCTGAATATCCCTTTCCGGTGAGAATTGATTATCTTTTTGGATCTGATTTTTTCGAGAAGCATTGCAGTTCTTGTGAAGTTCTTGAGGAAGGCTTATTAAAACAAACTTCCGATCACTTCCCAGTAATGGCGGAATTCGACTGGTAAGTTGTGGTTCAGTCAATTTTAGGGTTACTTGGCATTTTAGGTCTTAGCTGGTTTTTATTCAGCTACAATTATCTTGACTCTCAAGCCAACTATTTTAATTTAGTGGGTACAAAATTAAACTCATTGCCATCTGGCCCGCACACCAAAGATTATACTTTCGACCCCAAAAAATATACGCTTTTTATTCGATGGGAGCCATGGTCACCAAATAGTATGATGAGCATATCAGCCAATAATATTCTCTTTAAAAATATGTCTGAAAAGATCAATATTATAGGTATTTGTTCACAATGGGACGATGGCATTCGAGAAGTAAAACGAGCTCGAATCTCATTCCCAATAATGTTCGATCAAACAATGGTTATCGATAGAACATTTAATAGCAAAAAATTACCTTTCTACGTTTTGATTGACACTGAAAAGGAAATCATTTGGCAAGGTACCAGTATTACTGAACAACAATTAACTGAAATTATCTTTTCTTACCAACGTCGCTGACTGTACCAAAGGGGTCACATTTCTATTGGTACAAGCCTTGCCTATTTTGGCATGTGCGAACTCTGTTTATTTTGTTAATACTGTTAATCCTTCATGGCTATTCTATCGCCAATGAGGGCCTAGTACAGACAATCAATTATCAAGGCTTTATCCAATCTCAAGAAACAGGTGCACCGGTAAATAATATCTTTTCCATGCATTTTTACATTCACCCAGAAGGCGACTTACCCCCCTTCAATACCAATGATGACAACATATGGCATGAGTTTTATGAAAAAATAAGTGTCAAAGATGGGGTCTTTTTCCAACGTCTCGGAGTATATAGTCCCCTCACGAAAGGTCTATTCAGAACAGACACCCCAAAAGAATTGACTATAAAAATCGTACCATTTGGTACAAACGAAGAGGCTTCCTATTTAGGTCCTATGTCTATTGATGGAAATCCTTATTCTGTCTCTTCAGTGGCTAAAAAAGGTCCAGACACCAAAGAAGGCACTTTGAAAATTATACCTTTCCGAGGTAGCGGGACTCCTAACAATGTCAATGCCCTTATAGAAATCTTCTCTCCCGAAGCTCTTGATGAAGTTTTTCATAATGTGGAGATCAATTGGACCCGGAGTGAAGTTGCAGAAGCTAATATAGGCAAAGGTTTGATAATCGATTACCCAGACGATATGAATGTGATTGACTACGAACCCACTTCCTCAAGTTCTGAAACCCCATGGGATGAGCAATTGATTTCTCCCAGTGAGAATGTAGAAGATATAGCCGTTTACATTGAAAATGGGAAAATTGAACTTGGAGGAAGCTTAACAATCAAGCCCTACACAATTGGCACATACACCATCCCGGGAGATCTTTACGCTGCAGGAGCAAATGTCACAGGAAATATACGCGTAAACGATCTTATTACCGAGGGTACGATTCGAGGTCCGAAACTAGAGTACTGTGATCCCCAATTCGAGACTTGCATTCCTGATGGATCAAAATACGCTGATTATTTGATTGATCCATACCCCACAGAATCGGTAGTCGAATACAAACCCTCTCTAATCAATGCACTAGAAATTGGATCTAAAGATATCGCCCTCGATGGCAGTGTGGAGGAAGATTCAAGAGGTGAGTTCGCGTTGGAAGGTCCACTTCAAACTTCGGAACCCGCCTATATTAAATTATCTGGTACCGATAGTTTAGTTTACACCCCCAAACTAGTTTCACCATATCCTAGCACCGACTCTAATGTTAACTATCAAATATCTCCTGGTGGCTTATCTATTTTAGATAGTTTGCTACTGATCACGAGAACAGATATCAGTCGAGACCCTAACAATCCGGAATATATAGAGAATGTAAGTGCCAATTCTGCGCTCAAAAGTCCTTTAAATGCTTACTCCTTATTTGAACTACTCAGTACTGCGCCCGTTTGTGGTCCCCCGCATGGTAAAGATAAATGGTATATGGCTCTGCGAGAGGACTATTGTGATGCCAAAGAAGGGATCAATCCTGATGATAAGTACGAAAGTATTGATCCATGCCAAGGAATTGCAAACAGTCAATTAGATGGTTACGATCTTGCCTGTGCTGATACTCTTTTTTCAGACCACCCTAACTTTGTCACACAAGCTGATAATCCTAGTGAAGGACAAAAGTTTTTTGCAGGAAATCATGTGCACAACGTTTTAGAAGAAGCTACCGCTAAAATGTTGGTCGATATTATCAATGCTTCCTCACTTCGAATTGACAAGAAGTTGCTACCTTCAGATGCCGTTAACAAAACCGTGGCTAATACACTTACTGGGGTTAACGTGTTTCAAGAGATTCGAGCTGCAGATAAAGTTGTCGCAGCAATGGCCAACGGTCTGGAGGTAGATGCTTATATTGGTACGACTCATCTGAGTAAGGAATTCCCAGCTCAAATAGGCTCTCTTAACTCAGAAGTAAATAGTATCGAGTTTATTCACGAGTCAACCAATGTCGAAGTTGGGCTAAACATCGCTGCCGGTGATTCAACTTTCGATCAGACAATCGAAATTGGCAGACACCTAAACTCCCGGGGTGACTTAAATATCGAAAAAAACCCTTCAGGAATTGCTGGTGGAAATCTAAAATTTAATCGTAAAGCGGGTGGTCGTCCACCCTATTTTTATATGCCGGGTGAAACTGTGATATCAGGGGACATTTCATTTCCTACTACGGTGGGCGTTAACCAGAGAGTCATGTCAGGAATGAGTTCAATAAAGGCCGAAAGGTTCGTGGACCTAGACGACCAAAGTTATGTAATCCTTCCAAGAGAAAAATCTATACTTCAAGACTTAACGGTTACTGGAGAACTTATCGTAGACTACAAAATGAATGTGGAAGGCTCTGCAGAATTCTCAGGTATAGTTTCAGCCGAAGATTATTTATTTTCAAATCTCAAAATAAAGGCAGAAAGGTTTTCTGATTTAGATAATTCCAGTTACTTTGTAGAACCATCAAGCACTAGCGTAGTCAGGAAATTACTGGTCGCCAATGAATTACTTGTAAAAGGTAATTTTACCTTAGAGTCTGATCTAAAACTTTCGGGTTTATTAACCGTTAATAATTTTGAAAGTCAACAAAACCTTATAGTTCAAGATCAAAACGGCTCTGTTAATAGTCGCAAAATATTGGATAAAAATAGCAATTCCGACTATTTGATTGATCCCTCGGAAACGACCAAACTGCATAGCATCCAATTGAAAGACGATGGTACAGATTCTGGAGGAAATCTAAATATAGATGGCAACTTGATCTTATCTAACGCCCTAGATCATCAAGGTTCAGCAAATATCCAAGGTTTTGTAACAGCAAGTAACTTCGTAAACGCTCGTAAATTTATTGATCAGGATAATAACTCCTATAGCCTTGATCCAAATGACACAAGTACGCTGCAGGCTTTACATATATCCAATTCCTATGAAAATACACAAAAAACAACAGTCAGCGATAGACTCCTCGTCTCTCAAAATGTCAGTTCTAACAGTTCTTTGGTACTGAATGGAAATCTGGACGTTGAAGACAATTTAAGCTGGAAAAATGGCTTTTCAATTACCCATTCAGGGGTAGAAACATTATTAAGTATTGATAGCTTTGGAAATATTACGGCGGGTAGTCTGACTTTAGACTCTGATCTATATCTCGAAGACCTTGAAACCTTGGGCAGCCTGAGTGCTAAAGGTGGAGATCTTAACTTTAACGCTGATACTAGGATGGATAAATTCACCGTGATAACAAGTAGCTTGATTTCTATGCACCCAAGCACATATCAAACGGTCTTTCAAGTTGACCCTAGCGGCCACATGACCGTAAAGAATGACGTAAATTTTAAAGGTAAACTTCAATTTGCTGAGAAAATCGACATAACTACAATTCAGGTCAAATTCAGTAAAGGTGCTCAAAATACCTTGGCGACTACCTTGAGGGTTTCTGATCAAAGTAACGACATGACTACCGTTAATATCGGTATTACAGGTCAAAAAGACCTTCAAATTGCAGGATTAGATGCTGATCGTTTGGAGTTCACAACAGCTACCTTTAACATGTACAGAGATCTTGATGCACAATCCTCTCGTTATATCGATCCATCAAGTGAATCCTTAATTGAAACCTTAGAAATTGTCTCCAGCCTATATACCGAGAATAGTTTGACGGCACCTTTTGCTGTAGATTTAGAAAATCAATATATTCTTGATCCCAACCAAGAGACAAGATTGAAATCCTTAGAAGTTCTCGGAAGTGCCACTGCAGAACAGGTCAAATTATCCAATTTAGTAATTGACACTCAGAATCAGAGTACTGGAGTAAGAATTCTTGATGCTGACTCTTTACTAATCCATAAGTCTCAAGATATCAGCTTTACGGGAAGCTCTTATTTTCGAAGTTCTAGTATTCACGTCAATCAAAATTCTGGACTCAAGATTTCCTCATCCACTTCCGCTGGAATGGGAATCCTTATGACACCGGGAGATTTAGATGTATTGATTAATAAAAAAAATGCGGATTATTTGCATCATCATGATCTTTTCGGTGGAGTAGATATTTACGATCTTGCTCGTCGAGACATTAACAATTCAGTCCCTGATAATATCAATCCTACTGCTGCCACCAAGGCCTTACATGGTCAATATGTTCTCACATCAGAGGGCATGGTAATGTCAGTTAAACCCGATTTAGATTCGGGTACAAAACCTCTTTTCGCTGTCTATTCTGATACAGGTAGTCTACTAATGGGCGCATTAAGTTCGGGTACGGTCATTGCCCAAACCTTTAAGGGCTCTGGTGCTGAAGTTAGTAATATTGCTGGAGCCGGAACAAGCTATTCTGCAATTTTAAGCGCGACAATCGATTCGATTAAGATTAAAAACAGTAGCTTAATTGCTAGAGTATTTAATGATAATATCATTACAAATGAAAAGCTCCCTGATGGGACAATCAATAGCTCTCATATTCAAGCAAACACTTTCAACTCTAATTCTATTCTTGCCAACGGTGTATTTGGAGTTGACCTAAATAATAAAAGTATTCTTAACCGTCATATAAAAGCGGGAGAAATCGATGGTACTCTTCTACAGAATGAATCCATTGAGAGTTACCATTTACTTACTGATCAAATTTCAATCACAAAAATTCAGTCCAAAACTTTAAGCGCTAGAGTCTTTGCAAATCAGGCATTCGATACAGAAAAAATCGTAAACCAATCCATTATCACAACTCACATATCCAAAGGTGCTGTAGATTCAAATAAAATAGTTTTAGATTCCTTAATTGATGCAAATTTCGACGATTTATCTATTGCAACCGGAAAAATAAAGCAAGATGCTGTTCAAAATTCAGAAATAGCACAATTAACTCTCACAAATTCAGACTTTGGTTCAGATTCAATTACTTCTGTAAAAATTTTAGACCTAACAATTATAGAATCAAACATTAGCACCAATACACTTAGTGGTACGGCATTAGCAAACAACTCTGTGGATTTCTCAAAGCTTGTATCTCTTACCATTAGAGCTGAAGACATTGAGAATTCAACGATCACCTCTAGTAGTAACTCAGCACAGCATAAAATCAGTAATGAAGCGATTACCAGCGAAAAAATTAAAGACCGAAATATTATCGGAGCTAATTTAGCTCCCAATATTCTGACATCCAGTCATATACCAACTGATACCGTAAGCGACTTACAGTTTGATCTAAGCTCTATTGCCCATGAAGATATCAAAACCGCCGACTTGACAGGCGTCAAAATTCAAAACTTAAGTATTAGCGCCAGAATGTTTGATGATGAAGTTCTGCTTGCTGATAATATTCAAACAGATACCTTTGAAAGTAATAGTATCTCAGCTAACACACTTAGTTCAAAATCATTTGTAGATGCAGCGGTCACTCAACAAAAAATTGCTAACAATACTGTAAGTTCTACAAATATTGTAAACCTGTCGCTACTCGATCAAGACTTTGGGCCCAATAGTCTCGTAGTGACAAAATGGCTAACTGATACAATCTCTACGGTAAAGATTAATGACGGGGCAATCACTCTTATAAAATTTGCAACCTCGGCAATACTTAGTTCCAAAGTATCCGATCATGCCATAAGCACACAGGCCATTAAACCAGGTAATATATTAACAGAGCACTGGGCAATAGATGTGGTGACCGAGTCTAAATTTGCGAACGCTTCCGTTACTGAGGGTCATATCCGTGACTTTCAAATTGATGCTCGGGTTGCTGCTCCTGATAGTATCCTATCTACCAACATCAAAAATCTTACGATTGACTCTACCCATATTCCTGACCAAGAAATCAAAGCAAGCAAAATTGCAGATAATACAGTCACCTCATCTATGATCACAGATGGACAAATTAGTGAAACTAAGTTTGGTCTGTTATCAATCATTTCCAGCAACTTCAAACTGGGCAGCGTTACGAATATCCACATAGACCTGAATACTCTATCCTCAAGAGTAATCGCTGAGAAGCAGATTCTAACTACACATATCAAAGATGCCGCAATTACAAATAGTCGTATCAGGAGTTTTCAGATTGACTCGAGAGTAGTTTTTGATTCAGCAATAACTGATTCATTGATTGAATCATACGCTCTTGAGACATCTGATTTTAAGTTGAATATACTTACAGACTCTCAAATACAAACCGAAGCCATTACCGCAGGTAAAATTGCTGATAATTCAATTGCTGAAAATCTATGGGTATCGGGTGACCTTTACAGTTATCACGTGAATCCTTACACCATCACCTCCGCATCCCTTGGTGATCAAATTATAACTTCAGCAAAAATAGCCTCGCAAACTATTACAGGTAGTCATATTGAAAATTTCAGTCTTACTGATCTCGATATAGCTTCTGATGCATTAGTTACTGCCGTATTCGACATTGAGGTGGTCACTTCAGGACAAATCAAAGATAATTCTCTTTTAGCTGAAGATTTTGCTGCTCTTAGTTTATTAACCACCCACTATGATTCCCGTATTTTTGAAAATAGTCATTTTTCTGATGATTCCATACTAACCACGCACATTATTGACTTCACACTGCGATCTGCAGTAGTTGCTACCAATGCGATAACAGAGGGTAAAATCGATGATCGCAGCGCAACGACCCATGGTTTCAAAGCTGTCTCTAAAGCACCAAACCTTACCAATCCAACTCAAATACTAGAATTAAAATCGGGGCAAATACTTGTGTTTGACAACACCCACGGTATTTACAGATTGGATAATGCAGCGACACCAATTCTTTCGAAGGTGAGCTCGCTCACGGGGGCTTTCGGAAAAGCTATGACTCGCGAAAAGAGAGTCTGGATAACCATAGGCAGTAAAATTTATGGTTCTGCTTATGAAGGACACTTGATGCGAGAATTAGAAGATTTTGGTAGCGCCATTCAAGACTTCTACTTCGAAGATGAATTTCACGGCATAATAACTACGGACTCAAAAGCTTACTATACATATGATGGTGGACAATCATTTCGTCTTGTAAAAACTGGCTCATCATTTCGTAAAGTCTTCTGCCTTTCTGACTTACAACACAGTTGGTTAATAAAGTCTGACGGTCAAACACTCTATTCAACCAATGAATACCTTGAAGAATCTGTTTTATCACTAAATGTGGGTGGACAAATTCAATCTTATTTTTCATTCTGGATGCATTCCTCAACCGATGGCTTGTTCTTAGACGGTGACACTCTTGTGAATACATCTGATAACTGGAGCAATGACGGTAGTAACACTCAAATTAATAGTCCTTTCTTCTTCAGTGATTCATCTGGAAATAATATTTTCATAACCACGGCAGGTTTATCTCGATATACCTTATGGAGTAATCTAGCTGGGTCAACAGATACATCGTTTAGTGAATATAGTTCTCCTAGCCTTGTGGCAGAAGCCGCTCACATTTCAGAAACAGATTCGTGGGTAATCCTTTATAAGCACACTTCAGAAAATGACTACTTTGTAGCAAAAACCAATAATCAGGGGTCTAGCTATTCTATTAGCTCGCTGGGGATTACAGATAGCAATTTATCGAAATATACACGCCTACAATCCTACGATGACAGCAACCTTTTTCTAACCCGTGGCAATCATTCATTAAAATCTAATAATTCAGGCATGGATTGGTCATCGCAAAATCTAAACACTCCCCGATCTCACGCTTATGACATCTATTTCGTGGACGCAGATAATGGTTTTGCTGTGTTTGATTCATCAAACAATGATCATCGAGGAATTTATAAAACCATTAATGGTGGAACAAACTGGAGTTTAACTAA
>CAZYUV010000110.1:0-9864 GCA_964650625.1 uncultured bacterium | reverse complement strand
TATCGACAAGTAAACTTTTAAATCACGATGAGAGAACTCTAGCACCTTAGCATTCACTTCAGCACCAACTTCCAAGTCCTTAGGAGCTTGTTTCGGTACTACATGACCCTCAACATCATTACCCAGATTAAGCACTACACTACCATCGCCACTAATTTCAGCGATAGTAGCTTTGGTGATTGATTTAATTGGGTTCTGAGTGAGGAATTTTTCGATAGGATCATCAGATAGCTGTTTGACTCCCAAGGAAATTTTACGAGCTTCGTTGTCAATGGCTAGCACCTTGACTTCTACCTCATCACCTTCGGAATACTTGTCGCTAGGATGGTCCACTTTTTCTGTCCAAGAAATATCGCTTACGTGCAGAAGCCCGTCAACTCCCTCTTCGATGCCTATAAATGCACCAAAGTTGGTGATATTACTGATCTTACCTTTGAATACTTTACCAATTGGATATTCACGGGTAATTTTAACAAAAGGCTCTTCAGTCAATTGTTTAATTCCTAAAGAAATCTTACGAACTTCTGGTTCAATTTCAAGAATTTTACATTCGATCTCTTGATCAACTTTCAGGAAATCTCCTGCATTGTCATAGTGCTCACTCCATGAGAAATCTGAAATATGCACCATTCCTTCTACATTCTCTTCGATTTCTACGAAAGCGCCAAAATTAGTTAATCCAGTTACTTTACCTTTTACGATACTTCCTACTGGAAAGCGTCCGGAAACATCTGTCCATGGATCTTCTGTAACTTCTTTAATGCTTAGTGAAATCTTCTTGTTTTCTCGATCAAGAGTCACAATTTTGACTTTGACACTTTCTCCAACACTAACTACCTGCTTAGGATGGGTAATCTTGTTGGACCAGCTTAAATCAGAAATGTGTACAAGTCCTTGAATGCCGTTGCGGATTTCCACAAAGACGCCAAAGTCAGTGAGATTTCTGACTTCGCCACTCACTACTTGTCCCATATCTAATTCTTCGAAAGCCTGCTCCCATGGATCTTCTTCACATTGCTTTATCCCCAATGAAATTTTGCGACTCTCTTTTTCATAATTGAGAACCTTACAATTGACTTCATCGCCGATTTTGAGAAGTTCTTCCGGGTGCTTAATTCGCTGAGTCCAGGAAATGTCTGAAACGTGAACTAAGCCTTCGACACCTTCGGCCAGCTCAACGAACACTCCAAAGTGCGTTACGTTTTTAACTACGCCTTCATGAACGGTGCCTACCTCAAATCGTCTCTCGATACTAACCCATGGGTCATCAGTTAATTGCTTAACTCCAAGAGAAATTTTTTCTTTGTCTCGATCAATACTCAAGATTTTAACTTGTATTTTATCTCCAAGTTTAAGGACGCTTGCCACTGAGCGAACGTGAGCCCAGCTCATGTCAGCTTTGTGTAATAGACCATCAATTTGACCGTCGACAATAGATACAAAAGCACCGTAATCAGTGATGTTTTTAACGACACCTTCGCAGATATCGCCTTCTTTTAGAGTTTCAAAAATATGCTCGATATTTTTGCGACGCTCCTCTTGCAAGATTTCTTTGCGGGAGAGGACCATGTTACGTCGACGACGGTTAAATTCAATAATTTTGAATTCATAGTCATTTCCAACGTATTTTTCTAAGTCGTACTCCTGGTGAAGGCTCATCAAAGAACCTGGTATGAATGCTTTAAGACCAGAGCAATCCGCGTTCAGTCCACCCTTAACTTTGTTAATTACGTGAGCTTGAACAGTTTTTCCAGCTTCATAAGCGTCAGCAGCAAGTTCCCAGGCGCGGGAAGCCTCAGCTTTACCCTTGCTTAACAACAGGGTGCTATCGTCTTTGTTTTCAACTACCATGACACTTACTTCTTGCCCCAATGAAGGTGGCAGTGGATCTCGAGCAAATTCACTCAAAGGTACAATACCTTCGTTCTTTGCTTGAATGTCTAGATAAACATCCTTGGTGTCGATCCTTACGATCTTTCCTGTGTAAATTTTTCCAACGGTTACTGTCGTTGGTACTGCCCAGTAATCCTCGAAATCCGCCATGGATTCTTCAGCTACTTCGGGCTCTTCTGTTTTTGTGATTTCATCAGTCACAATACATCAACTCCTAAAAAAAATTTTTACGGATCCAAAATCCGAGGGCACTGTACCCATTCGTTTAAGCCGACTAACGGGATATCGCTTCAATATCTTCCTCTAATGGACGTAAACGAAATTCAATTTGTGATTTTATTAACTCTATAACCTGATCAATTTTCATATTTGTACTATCGATAAGTTCAGCATCTTCAGCCTGTATCAAGGGGCTTAGAGCTCTAGTGCTGTCCGATTGGTCTCTTAACCGAATCTCATTTTCAAGTTGATCTAAGCGAACCTCGGTACCCTTCATTTTGAGTTCTAAATAACGGCGTTTAGCTCTTTCTTGAATGCTCGCGGTCAGGAAAAACTTAAGCTCTGCATCTGGAAATACTACGCTACCAATATCACGGCCATCTACGATAAAATTTCCTGAGTTGGAAACATCACGCAAGGTGCTAACAACTGCATCTCTTACTACAGCATGAGTGCTAACTAAAGCAACGGCGTTGGACACTCTGTTTTCTCGAATAAGTTCGCTAACATTTTTCTCATTAACGAAGAATTTCGCTGGGCATGTGTTGTAGTCCGCTCTTATTTGATGATTGCTGATAAGCTGTGTCCAGCCGTCAGCGGAGCTAATGTCTTTATTTGACTCCAAGGCGATAAATGCGAAACAGCGGTAGAAGGCACCAGAATCTAGGTGCTGAAAATCAACTCGCTCAGCTAACTGGCGAGCCACACTGCTTTTGCCAGCTCCAGCTGGTCCATCAATAGCTACAATCATAAATACTCACAAGCCTTTCTGAAAAAGGAACACAGGCCGATTTAGAAAGGGGTTCACATTCTATGCAATAAATAGTACCTGTCAAGTGATTAGAAGTGACTTTTTATACTGATTTTTTCAGAAGGCAAAGTGCTTCGAAATGACTTGTCCAAGGGAACATATCGTAGAACTTACACATTTCGGCTTGATAGCCAAATTTTGTAAGCATTTTGAGATCAGCACTTAAGCTATCTGGATTGCAGGACATATATATAACCGTAGTTGGTGAATAGCTCTGATTGAATAATGCTTCAAGAGTTTTTTTTCCAATGCCTTTTCGAGGTGGATTAAAAATCCAACAGTCGGCTATCGGATATTTATTTTTGGGGATGTATGGAAGATTTGCTTGGATGAAATGTAGATTTTGTGCGTTAGGGACTTGTTTAGCAATATTGATAGCATTTTGCGAAATTTCGAAGCCATACCCCAGTTGAATGTGTTGTTTGATGAATTGTAGAATCCATCCGCTACCGCAGTAAAAATCCCACACAATTTTGATTTTATTGTTAATTATCCAATGTTTTATTTTAGAAAACATTTGATTGGCAACCCATCGATTAGTCTGAAAAAAGCCTTGTGGGTGCCATCCAATGGCAATGTTTCCAAGTTTTTCGGTTAGTGATTGCTTTGGGGGTTTAATCCATTTTAATTTTCCAAATGCTTCAACTTTTTCATATTCGAGCCAGTAAATTGCCATAAAAGGTTGAATGTCCTCAATTGCCACGGGGCGGTGTGGGCTATGTATTCCTAATACCAAGCCCTGTTGGGGTAGATGTTTTATAACGAGTCGAGTGGGGAAGTTTATTGATCTTTTTAAATTTTTTAAATTTGAAAGCCAATTGCTAATTTCCGTATCCAGAATCTTACATTCATTGATTGGTATTTCTTCATTGTTTTCATTGAGGTATGAAAGTGATTTTGATTGAGGATTCCATTGGAATGTTGCCTTGTTTCGATAGTGAGTCAATGGCGATGGAATAATTTTATTATGGGCAAAAGGTTTTAAAGGTCCTCTAAGCTTCGATCTTAAAACTCGCTGCTTGGCTTCAAGATAATGATTTAATTTTGTATATTGGAGTTGGCATCCGTTGCATTGATTAAAATGCCTGCAAAAGGCTTCTGTTCGCCATGGACTGGGTTCTGTAATAGTCTTAATTTTGGCAAGAGAAAATCGCTTATTATGCTGGGTATAGTCTACTTCTACTAGGTCACCAGGTAAGGTGTTGTCGACAAACACTATTTTACCCTCTTCGCTCTTGGAAACTCCTCGAGCGTATCCATTTAGATCTGTTATTTCTAGAATCTTTTGGTTGGTCATTAGATATGCAATTCTTGCAGTAAAGTAATCAGACTATATAATAGCTAAAATTTTGTTAACCTACTTAGAAAAAGCGGGCCATAACATGGAACTCATTTTACGACAAATTGCTATAGTTTTTTTACTTCTCTATCTTACAGGTTGCGGAAGCGGTGAAGATGAGCCCTTCGTTAATGTGCCTACACAAAGTCCACAAGGTACATTGCTTGAGGGTTTTGTAGCAAACCATTCGTTACAAGGTTTATACAATTCGATAACTGTCTCATATTCGCCGGTTGCTCGGACCGCAACCCCAGTTCCTCGAGTGCATAATGGGGATATATTATTTCCAGTGGGGGCTCATGGTGGTGGATTTGCTGCTGCGAATCCAACTTTCTTCACTAATAATCCAATGCGAGCTATGAATTACGATTTTCCAATCGGAAATACGGGATTGGGTAGTATGTCAATTGAGACAACTGCTAATAGTGGTGTGTCTGTAGTGGCCCCATATGCTACAGAACCTGGTGGTGGGTTGGCTGTGTTTAGTCTGGACTCCACTATGGCGACATCTCCGACTTTGGGTGTTATGCTCAAGGCTGTGCCTTCAGGTCAAAGATCGTTGAGCTCTTCTAATTTTACGGGTCGATGGGGTTACGTTTCGATGAACAGTGTAGGATCTGTTGTAGCAGCAGAACTAGATTTCGTTAGGGGTAATGTCAGTGGTCTAGGTTTTCACAATAATCCCACGGGACCTGTTTCGGGAAGCAGCATGGCGACGCTTAATTCAACCTATAGTATTAATCCTAACGGAGATAAATTGTTGTTCATGGATTCAACTTGGTTTGTAAATACGGATACCAGTATTGCCATGACAGGTGAGGCAACCAGTGTCGGGTCTGATAGGTTGTCGCTTCTTTTTCGTCCATTACGCAGTACAGATATAGTAGATGGGCAATTTGAAGTTTTTCAATGGTTAGTAAGGTCTAATAATAGTAGTCTGGGAACTACAGGAGATCCTGCACCGGCAGTAGTTGCAGCCCATGAGGTAATAAGTACCGGAACTATTCAGTTTTCTAGTGGGAGCGCAACTCTAAGTAATATCTTAAGTGTGAATAATAGTGAGTCATATCAATTGCAGCCGGGTAGTGACTCTATCTGGTCTTTTCCTTCACTAGAAAACAACTTAGACGATACTGTTAGGTTGAGAATACTATTTAGTGCAGATCGTAAATTTTTGTTTGGGGTGGATTATGCCAACGACAGAGATGAACGAACTGCATTATTGGTTGGTGTTCGACGTTCATCACCTCGTACCATATAATCTGTAGTCGATTCTACCAGTAAGTTTTTTTACTTAATTTGACGGCCTATTTTTTGTATTAAAGAGCGGCATTTTCAAGAATGAAAATGCCGCTCTTTGTGTATATAGAGATGGGGGCTATGCCCCCGCTTTATTTAGATTATCGTTTTAAGCCATTAGCTGTTTGCAACATGGTGTCTGCGGTTTGAATGCCCTTGGAGTTTGACTCGTATGCTCTTTGGGCAACAATCAAGTTCACCATTTCATCCACGATTGCGACATTGGAAGTTTCAAGGCTACCTTGAGCGATGGTGCCAAATTCTGCTTGACCAGGTACACCGGGTAACGGAGCTCCAGATGCTAGGGTTTCAGTAAAAATATTACGACCTTGATTATTAAGTCCACCCGGATTCACGAACCGTACCAATTGAATTTGACCAACTTGCACAGCCTGCTGATTATTACCTTGAATCACTGAGACTACACCGTTGGTACCGATCGTTACATTTTTTGCATCTGCAGGAATGTTTATCGGGGGGTCTAGGAGTAAGCCTGAGGCATTAACTAATTGTCCATTTGCATCTGGTCGAAAGGCTCCATCTCTAGTGTAGCCAATATTTCCTCCGGGTAGTTGCACCTGAAAAAAACCTTCACCCTCAATAGCAAGATCGAAAGGATTGTCTGTGATTTGGAAGCCACCTTGCGTAAAAACTTTTGAAATACCTACAACGCGAACACCATTACCCATTTGAATTCCCGTAGGGGAATTAATGCCATCCACGAGTTCTGTGCCAGGTTCACGAAGAGTTTGATACAAGAGGTCTTCGAAGTTAGCCACCCTCTTCTTAAAGCCATTAGTATTTACGTTGGCAATATTTTGAGTGATTGTAGATATATTTTTGTCTTGAGCTTGCATTCCTGTGGCAGAAACATAAAGTGCGCGCATCATAATTAACGACTCCTTAACTACCTTAGAGTTCCAACTTCTCTAACGGTTTGTCCTAAGCGCTCATCAATACCTGTTAAGATTTTTGAATTTGCTTCATAGGCTCTTGAAATTTTTATCATATTGACCATTTCATTAACTACATTAACGTTGGAGGTTTCTACAAAACCTTGTTTTAAGATAGGTTTGTGACTGTAGATGGCTTTTCCATCTGTTAATCGGTACAAAGTTTTACCCTCTTTTTGTAGATTGTTTGTATTATCAAAGACGACTTTTAGGACTTCAATACCTGCTCCCAATACGGCTCCGGTTTCATTGACTTGAAAATCTAATTCATCTTCTACAAGTATGGGTTTGTAATATGGAGCCAGTTTTCCTTCTTTATCAGTGACGGGGCTATTTGGCTCCAAAGTTCCCTCAAGCCCCATTACTTTGTGGCCATGGCGATTCACCAGATAACCATCTTGACTAAAATGGAATCGACCATCTTTAGTGTAGCGAATACCCTCTGGAGTTTGAACCATGAAGTAGGCCTTGCCATCTAGCGCCATCTCAGTTCGGTTGCCGGTCTCGCGTAATGTTCCTGCATCATGATTTGTGGTAACTCGGTCAAGAATGACTCCAGTTCCCATTCTCCCAATTACGGGCCCTTCATAAAACTTTCTACCTGGTTTCAGTTTTGTGTCATTGAGTCTGAGTTCCTCGGTATTGGGGAATTCTTCAAAAGTAACTCGATCTTTTTTGTATCCGACGGTGCTGATATTAGCGAGATTGTTTGAGCTCGTATTTAGACTAGCCTCTTGAACTAGCATGCCCATAGCCGAATTATATAGACCTTTAATCATTTAAATTCTCCATGATAATCACATTCTAGGCTCGATAGGTTGCACGCTAACAGTGGTTGTTTTTGTTCTCTTTGAGCTTTCCAAATCAGTAGGCCCTCTACGAATCTTCCGACCCATCCAGTCCCGTGGACCTTATAGAAACTATAGTGAGCATGTAAGCACTTCAGATGAAATGGGTCTTTGACTCCGCCAATATGAGTTCTGCCCTCTGCTTTCAGATGATCAAAGTATTCTCTAGAAAGATTTTTTTGAAGCATGATGGGAACTTGTTCAGTAAATTCTTTCCATTGTTTGGCAACGGGACCCTGTACAAAATCTTGCAAGATTTTGATCCAACCATTGCTTTCAATTTGGTGGATGCGGCGGATCAAGTGTGGGCAGAATATCCAGTAGGGGCTGCGACTGAAATCTTTTTCTTGATCGTTGCAGTCATGACTAAAAATGCTTGGTGCCCCATACTGACATAAAATCTCTATTTTATTTACGGGGAAGCGTAATTTAATCAACTGGTTATTGTGGTTTAACTGATACTTTTTGGCCATGACATGCAACTTTTCGGCAAAAAGGATCTAAAACCGAAGACTTTGATGAAAAAAAAACAAATATAAACAAAAAAAGACAACTTTTGTATGACCGGAGGGGCGTTTCTAATAATTTTTGAGTTGGTATTGCAATTGGAGACGTATATGTGATATTGATGTAGGCTCATTTTATTGGGCTGCGTTTTGTGGGCCCAGAGTTTTACCTTACCTAAAATTGGTGGGTTAAAGATTGAAGAACAAAGAACCTAGAGAGGAACAAAATGTCGATTACACAAAAGGAAAAAACTGAGGTAATCACTCAGTATAGCCATCACGATAAAGATACTGGCTCACCTGAGGTGCAGGTTGCAATTTTAACCCATCGTATCAAAACATTAACTGAACATTTCAAGACTCACAAGCATGACCATCAGTCTCGCAGAGGATTGTTGACCTTAGTGGGGCGTCGTCGCAGTTTACTTAATTACTTGAAAAAGAAAAACGTAACTCGCTACAAAGATTTAGTTAAGCGTCTAGAACTGCGAAAATAAATTGCGCATATTGCAAGATTCCATGCCTAGCCGATTTGCATAAAATCTGTTGGGGGCTTGCTTTGTGTGCCCAAAAATTAGAAGGTATTGAGTGTTAAAAGAACAAATTGTAGAAAGTAGTGAATTTGGTATTAGCTTGTCGACGGGTAAAATTGCTCGCCAAGCAGGTGGTGCGGTATTTGTAAAAATGGGTGGCACGGTCGTGTTTGGTTCAGCATGTAATGCTAGCTCTCCCAGAGAGGGTTTGGATTTCTTTCCATTAACTTGTGACTATCGAGAGAAAATGTATGCATCTGGCAAGATACCAGGTGGATTCTTGAAGCGTGAGGGTCGCCCCTCAACAAAGGAAACTCTAGTAAGTCGCTTGATTGATCGCCCTATCCGCCCCTTATTTCCTGACAAGTACCGTAATGAAACTCAAATTATGGTGCAAGTAATAGCCTATGATGGTAAGAACCAAGCTGATGTACTTGGGATTTTGGCTGCTTCTGCAGCTCTGTCTTTATCTACCTCTCCATTTCTAGGTCCAATTGGTGCGGTCCGAGTGGGTTATGTTGACGGAGAGCTAGTTTGTAACCCTACTAAAGAGCAGATGGAGAATTCTAGGCTAGATTTGGTGGTAGCAGGTACTCGGAAAGCAATTACAATGGTTGAATCAGAAGCTGATAATTTGGCTGAGGATTTGTATCTTGATGCACTTGCGTTCGCCCACGAAAAGATAAAAAGTCAGTGCGACCTCGTTGATCAATTAGTTGAACTCGCAGGCAAAGAGAAGCTCGTTTTCGAAGCTCCAGAAGTTGACGAAGCTCTCATGACTGAGCTCGGTGAACTGTATAAGGATGACTTTCGTACATCTTTTGATCTTTCAAATAAGAAAGAGCGGGAAGCTAAGGCTGCAGAGCTTAAAGAGGTTATTCACGAGAAGTTCGCTCAGCGGTATGAAGAAGATGATTCATTGAAAGCTGTGGTCAAAGAATATCTGCATGATATTGAATATGAAGTTATTCGACACATGATTGTAAAAGAAAAGAAGCGAATAGATGGTCGCAATGTGGATGAACTGAGGGCAATTGAGGCCGAAGTTGATATCTTTGATCATCTTCACGGCTCATCATTGTTTACAAGAGGTGAGACGCAAGCTCTGGGGGTTCTGACTCTAGGTGGTGGAGATGATGAACAGTATATCGATGGTTTGGATGAAACAACCAAAACCAACTTTATGTTGCATTATAATTTCCCGCCATTCTCAGTGGGTGAATGTGGTCGAGCTGGATTCACTTCTAGACGTGAAATAGGACATGGTGAACTAGCAAGTAAGGCTATCAGAGCTATTTTACCAACTAAGGAAGAGTTCCCTTATACTATTCGTTTGGTTAGTGAAATCATGGAATCGAACGGTTCAAGTTCAATGGCTACAGTTTGTGCGAGCTCAATGGCTTTAATGGCTGGTGGGGTGCCCACTAAAGCTCCAGTTGCTGGTATCGCTATGGGTCTGTTTA
>CAZYUV010000109.1:0-9865 GCA_964650625.1 uncultured bacterium | reverse complement strand
GCTAAGCGTCGTGCTCTATCTTCACTACGATTTCGAATCAATATTTTGGATTGATAATCGACCATACAAGCAAGTGTCGCTTTTGCCACAGCTCCCGCACCCAAAATTACAATCTTCTTGAATTGGGCCAATTCAGACCAATTCTTTGCTACCGCATCTATTACCGCAGGACCATCGGTGTTATAACCTTTCCAACCCTGAGCAGAGCGAACCATCGTATTAACTACTCCACTTGCGCTCGCTACGGGGTCCAACGAATCACAATATTGAACAACCTTTTGTTTGAATGGCATCGTAACGGAAAGGCCTTGGACTTCGGGTGGCATTAAATCAAACAAAGCCTGTAAATCAGCACCCGGAAAACGAACATAAATACTGTGCTGATCTGAACCACTGAAAAAAGCATTATGTATTCTAGGACTCAAAGAATGTGTAATAGGATCCCCAATAATACCAAATATTGCTGACCCACTAGGAGCTTCATGAAACTGCTCGTGTTGATATTGAACGATATCTATTTGCCCGGGTGCAGTCTTACCTTCTGGTAGACAATAATAAGACCAGAAACTACCTAGTGCTTTTGCAGCCATACGGCTCCATTGACCAGCCTCTCCCATACATGTAAGAACTAGCTGGCTAGCACCAATATTTGTAACTCGTAATTTTTTAAGTAAAGCTAAACCTTGCCAGCTTTCCTGAACTGAAATCGCAAACTTTAGAATAGCGGGCTGTACAGAAATACATTCGTTAATTTCGAAGCTGGTGATCTGTGGACCTCCATAATTATGAACACTTAATATTAGCCTGTCTTTATAGACCAATAATTGATCTGACCAGATCTTCCAATCATCAAGATCCACATCAAGATAACCCTTAAATTGCTGAGCAAAATTAAGATAGTGATTGAGTCTCAAACTGTCGTCAATTGAACCTTTTCTACAAGTGAAAACGATAATTAAAGATTCAAAAAATTCGTTAAAAACACTCCAGTCCAGAGGACTAAGCATTTTGTCCGCTCTGATTTCGACACCATCAAAATCCACAGGAAAGTCTTTAACGAACTGAAGAAGATTCTTTTGATCTTCAATACTTATTGAAATCAATTTCATAGAACCGCTTCCATTAGTTCAAAAAACTTTTGAGGTTTTAAACCCTTCACCGGCTTGTCGTTGAACCAAGCTAACTTGCCCGGATAAGAACAAAAACTGAACTTAATCTCTCCAGAGTCGTTCTTTTTATCTTTCATCAAAAAATTTCTCAAATCTTTGGGATTGCCCTGAAAACCTTTGTACCCCAAAGATTTCCAAGCTGCTTCAAGTGAGTCCAGCCAATCTCCCTCTAGATAACCCATCATTTCAGCCATACGATGTTCTATAATTAAACCTTCCCATACACAAAGACCATGGGCTCTCTTTAGTTCATAATACATTTCCAGCGCATGCCCTACAGTATGACCAAGATTAAGACACTGTCGTAATCCAGACTCCTTAAAATCTTGTTCAACAATTGACTTTTTTACTCTTATAGAGTCGAAAATCAGATCTTCTAGGGAACCCCCATCTAAAAATGTTCTCAAGGTGTTTTGAAATAGTTCAGGAGACTTAATCAAAGCATGTTTTAGCATCTCTCCAAATCCTGAATGGAAATGCTCTTTTGGCAAGGTATTTAGACTGTCAAAGTTAATCCATAATCCTTTTGGAGTGACAAAACTACCTACAAGGTTTTTACCCTTTTCAAGGTTTATAGCGGTTTTACCACCAATTGAAGAATCAACCATTGATAGTAAAGAAGTTGGCACAAGAAAGAAATCTAAACCTCTCAATAAAATTGCGGACAGAAAGCCTGCAAAGTCTCCTACCACGCCTCCACCAACAGCCACAATGGCCGTTTTACGGTTTATTTTACCTGCTAAACTCTCGCAAATTTCTTCGAGTTGCTGAAAACTTTTACTAATTTCGCCTTCAGGAATTTCCTCCACTATAAAATTTTCAAAGTTTTCAGATAGCTCATCAGCGTAAGGCCTAGTATTAATATCACAGATCAATACAACTGTCGGATAAGATTGTAAGTCTTTAATGAACCGGTTGCTGTTACTATCTACCCAGTAGCTAAGATCGTTATGTTCAACTAAAATCTGTAGTTCTTTCGTAAGCATATATCTGCCAACTTACCTACTCTTCAAGATTAGCTATTTTAACCGAGTCACCCCAAGCTAGAACTGCAAATTCTCGACCAGTTTTCTCTAATAGTTTATAAGCTCGCCGATAGGAACCTCGCATAGTGGGCTCCTTTTGACCTAGCTCAGCTATATGCATTGGAATCACAACATCGGGAGCAATTAAATCCAAAACTTCAAAAAATGCATTTTCGCTACTGCTGGATTCAAAAGGCAGTGGTGCCAACAAAACATCAATTGGTCGCAGCGATTTTAAACGATCTCTTATCTCTGGAGACTTTACACACTCTTCATAATCTAACTCCCCAACATGAAGTAAACTTAGCTTTTCCAAGATCGAAACCTTATAAGCACGCATGTCAAGATCTGTTGTATGTCGCATCCTAAATGGAAGATTTAAGGCCTCGATATTAACCGGAATATTTCCTCGACCTAGTGAATATAAATCTCGTATCTCGCCAGGCTCAAAACCAATCACACCATTGATACATAAATTCTCCATTCCAGATGGAACAGCAACAAGTTTATCAGCACCTATCATACGATTAACTACTTCTAAATCGAGATGGTCTGGTAAGCGATGGGATACAAAGGCCATATCTAGTAAATCACTCAACTCTTCAAAAATTATTGGGTCTATTTTCCAAAATAACTCCCATACATGTTTAGTAGAAACAACATCCATTCCAAAATTCATACTAGGAGTTTGAATGATATAACCGCAGTTATATAACTGATGTAAAAAAATTCCATCGCTTATTTGACGGGCTTTTAAATTATCTAGAATATTTGTCATTCTTCGTTGATAAAAGCCTTGCACATGAGGACTTTTGGAGACGGAATCCCCCTGAAAAAGATCGTCTATCTGCTCCAAAATCTTTTGATGTTTAGAAGCTTCAAATTTTACACTATGTATGCTAGATAGATCAGACTCTAAACTCTTGAGAGTCTCTCTAGTTTTGGGAGATCCATAAATATGGAGCAAAGAATTAAAGCCCCCAAATCCATCGTACAACCTATCTGCATTCTGAGGGTCGTCAATCCAACGTTCTCCATCAACTAAAAACTTGTAGGTATATGTTCCCATATCGGGTAGCTCAATTTTGATAGAACGACCGCCCTGCCGCCTTTTACGCATCTTATGCTGCCCTTGAGTCCAGTCATTGAAACTACCTAGGACCTCAACGGAATCTGCCTGACCCTCGTAAGATAAAGTAGCCACATTATCTATGACAGAAGGATATTCAAAGCCGTTAGCATTAACTCTTTTCTTAGCCGCATCTACGGCTGCCCTAGGCTGCACAACTCCGCAACCTTGAGCCTCTACAGGAACATTATTCATACGCTCTGCAGTCTCCATCAATATAGCTTTAACATTGCTAGGGCTAAGTTCTGGATTAACTTCTAACATTTGAGCGATAATACTGCAGATAATAGGGGCAGAAAAGCTAGTGCCATCTACATGCTGATAGTATGGAGAAACTAATTTATACTCTCCAATTTTTCTATGAATGGCTTTCAAAATTTCATTAGGCTCTAGGTGATTAACTTTCGATGACCAAGGGATGACAGCTCGACAAGAATGAAACCGATCCATAAATTCATGCGCAGATGTATGGTGAGCCAATTCCCATAAAGTTTCCGCTTCTCTGTAGAAAGCTGTTCCAGGGAGAGTGGGAGCTGCTACCCAAATTCCAGGAGCGATAATCTCAGGTTTCATTATCCCATCAGCAGTCCGCCCATAACTTGAATGATACATCCCGTGATCACCTTTATTAAGGGAATTACGATCATCCAAACCACCGACTGTAATGACACTTGGAGAATTTCCAGGCGGCGTAATACCAGCGTGACTATCATTACCAGCTGCAACAACTACATTGATTCCAGCTTGAACAGCCTCTTCAGCTGCATGATTAATTAAAGATTCTCTAAAACTACCTTTACCATCCATTCCCAAAGAAATATTGATCACGCGCAAATTGTAGCGCTTTTTTTTCCTGATGCACCACTCTATCGCCTGTACTATTGCCTCAGTGGTAAAACCATACTCACCACAAACCTTGAGAAGTGCCACATTAGAATCGTGTGCTATGCCCTTATACAAACCTTTACTCAAATAGCCGTTGCCAACCGCACTAACACAAGTTTGCATACCGTGCCAACTCATTACATCAGGTTTTTCAAAATCAGATTTGGGTCTATATGGAGAAGCAAGGTCTTTATATGCAACAACCCTTCGGTGGGGTCTCATAATATCTGGATGGGGGTAAAACCCGCCGTCCAAAAATGCAATACATATATCCTTTCCTGAGTAACGTGGATCTGAATTTAACCTCAATGGAGTAGGTAGAACCTTAAATTCGTTAGATGAACAAATTACACGATTAGCTCGTAGTCTACTTACAAAATCACGGTCTAGACCCTCACGCATGAAATTATACGGATCTTTACTAACTTGCTTAATAAATTCAGCTGAAAAAATTTTACCCTTATCTGCCATTTCAGCAAGATGTTGGTTAAGTTGCTGTCGTAGTAAATGTGGAAGATTATTTTTCTCTGATTGCTCGAGTAATCGAGAAGCTGAATCTAAGTCGAGATCTAATACTTCTGGACCCGTTAGATGAGTACTGTAATAAAGCTGCAAAAATAAAATTTTTTCACGCTTAGAAAACTCAAGATCGTCCTGATTCTCCAGAAGGTTAAAAGCTTGATGTCGTAATTTCCGATCTCTCGAAAGGTTGTCGAACAAAGATTTTAGCTTCACGCATCCTCCAAACCCTGCTCACGATCGTCCCAAGGGATTACGAATTGACGGTAATACCACAATACTTTTTCAGGAGAATCTTTCCAAGCTGGGTACTCACGAACGATTTCTTCCAATAAATCTTGTTCCTGACTTTGATGATAATCCCACAAAAGCTTATCAACAGGTCGACGACAAATTGGACAAATTATCTGATCTTCAGCCATTAGTATAAACCTCTTTTAAAACCCAGCTTACCAGCATGCAATCTGCCATACAAAGTATTGTGTAGATAAATATCCCAACGAATATCTAAGCGTGGCTCGAAAACACTCAAAAACTCTTCCGAAGCATAACGCCGAATAGTTTTATTCACCTTGGATGAAATAGATCGAATAAAGGCCTGTACATGCAGGCGCCAATCCTTCTGAAATAAATAAACGGAAGAGGGCACGACTACCTTGATCAAAATTTTTTCATCTTCAAGTAATTCAACGTGAGTAGTAATACCGTCTCGAGTCCAATCTCGCTGCTTCAAGTTGAGGAGTTGCATCAAGTATCGTTCATCAGTTGGAAAAAACTCCGCACTATGCGCATTGATTTGCAAGATCAAGATTATCCATAAAAAATTAAAACGTATCATTGTCTGATTATCGGAAATTTATAATTGGGCTTTTTAGCGCAATTCACAAATATCCTTCCAAGTCTTTTTTTGACCCATGTTTTGCAATGTTACACGAACTTCGTAGGGTGGCTCATTCATTGCAATTCTTTGAGTTGCAGAAACCTTAGAAGTTTTGGCCAAACTACTTTTAAAGGCACCTTCGAACATAATCCAATGCTGCATACTCAAAATAATAATTCGCTGTGAGCTATTCTGTATTATTTTTGCATCTGCGGGAGCCCTTACGGCGTGACTATTAATGGTCTTCACTGTGCAGTAAGATTGATTTGGTAAGTTCATTGTAGATAAGATTTCAACTGGTTCATCAAATGGCCATATCAGTACTTCCGGATCTAAAGCATTTTTATCAAACCAGTTCTCAATACTTTGCTCGATTTGCTCCATCGATAGAGATTCATCAGCGGTCAAATTCAACCCGTCGCTTATGAGCAGATTTAAGAAGGCTTCTTTCTCCAATTCCAACTTTCTTAAAGCTAGCTTGCGAGCTTTGAGCGAATGATTTTTATTATTCAGCTTGCTCTCCATTAAGGCAATTTTATTCAACTTCATCTGCAGAGGTTTATCCAGGACCAAATTTGAATTCTGAAAAATTCTGTAAATCAAATCAGTGCGCTCTTGTTTTGGTATCTCACCTGAGTATTCAGTATGAACTTTCTCAAAGCTATCCCGATAAGCACTCAGCGATTGATTGAATGACTTCACTAACTTGTGGTCAATACCGTATAAGTTAATCATTGCCAGCATAGTCCCGAAAGAGGTGCGAGCGCCTCGGTCCACAATTGAAGCCTTCCAATTAGATTTAAACTCTTCTCTCTGATGGCCCTCAGGTATGGTTTTCAAAATTCTTGCAGCGCTTAAATGCATATATTCAGTAGGAATATCAACAACTTGAGTATGAGAAATTCTAGACCCTAACTCTGAATGACTCTCTACCATTCTATGAGCTAACTCATTACGAAATCCTTGTAATTCTTTCTGTTGTTGTTTGTACTTTTCGCTTCGGCGTTTGGGCAATAAATGAGCCTCATCTAATAACTGAATTTTATGCTGTAATTGAATAAGCTTCAGTTTTTGGGCGTCTTTTATTGCTTTGTTTAAAGCTTCATGATTGAAATCACTTGAATTGTGATTTTCTTTTAATTTAACGGCATCCAGTTTACGAGTAGTTCCCATCTCGGAAGAATGCTCGAGACCGCCCAACAAATCTTCCGCAAAAGTAAAGCCTATCAAAGTCACCAAAAGCAGTAGTTTAAATGTCATCAAAACCCCAGGGCCTAGTATAACAAACGCTTAATGGTTTATGAGTATGCAATAACCTAAAGTCGGCTTATTTTCAATACTCTGCAACGTAGTCTTCCTCACCAGGACAGGGTTCAAATACTTGATCCAAGCTGTCACTCATGGGCACCCTCAATAATGGACCCTTTACACAACGACAATTTGGATCATCATTTTCTGCTGGAGCGATCTTTGATGGGGTACAGAAACCAGAACCGGTTTGTACGTTTGAAAAAGGACCAGCATCTTTTAGTTCCCCGGGAAACTGGCGTAGGTCATTTCGATCCCACTTGTTAGTGTAGATGGGATTATTTTCTACAGGATCATTGGCTGATTTTTTATTTGATCCTAGCAAACCAAAACCCGAATTAGAAGGGTTTGCATCCACGTCGATTCCATCATATTCTTCAGAGTCGGCTGAAATTGATGAGTGACTAGGTAAACCGGCTAAACGTGTCTCCATGTCCACACCACCTGAAAAGTTCGCTCCTTTATTGGATTCCCGACTAAAACCACTTGAATGCGTTTCACTAAACGAATTCCCGGGACTACTAATATTAGAAGGCAAGTCGATCTCACTATCACCTACAACAGGCAACTCCTTGATTTTACTTAAATCATCCATTTTTATTTCGCGACCCCCATCAGTCATAATCTTTTGGCCAGGTTTAAAGAACCACTTATTATTTCCAATTTCAGCCTCAAGCAGACTCATAATAGTGCTGAATCGAGCTCTAATCTCTATAGCCTTTTGAAGGTTTTCGTGCTTACTTTGAGCTTCCTCGAACTGTTTTATTTTTTCACTATCAAGCTGCTCTTTAAGCAGTTCTTTTGCATCTGTTTTAAGGCGCCCAGTGGTCGGGTCGATAAATTTCTCTTTCTCAAAATCATCGCTCTCCATATACTCGGTAAGGTATTGATCTAAGGAGTCTGCATAGGATGTTTGACAACTTGACTTCGTACTTAATCCGTCCGATAATTCCGGTAAGCTACACCCACTTTTACCTAAATCGGCACAATAAGCAGATTGAGAGGCTGCATTCATAAATCGGTTGTTATTGTAAACTGCTCCCAGAATATTTTCTATTTGAGATTCTTTGATTTTACATTGAACAGCTAAATTGTCCTCATACTTATTGGCTAATCCTAAAGCTTTTTTACCATCTCTAGTAACCTTTCCAACCTCATCAATCAAACCATTCGCTCTCATACTATCAGTCTGACTCGAAACTGTGTCCAATAATTCATCAGAGGGTAATGTGAATAACTTTTCTTTACCTCTACAAATTTTTCCGCTTCTCAATCTTCCATCATTATCGATAGCACCCTTGGTAAATACTTTGTTAGGGTTATCTTTACCGTCTAATATCTGACTAAAACCATTTCCGGCAATATTAATAGCAGTCAAATAGCGATCATCCATGTGAAATTCATCATATAAATAACTCTTCACATCACCCTTATACTGAGGATCATCACAAACCGCTTCCTTGCTAACCTCTCTAAAGTTAATATTGTCGTAATAACTTTTTTGGTGCTTAGCTTCCTCAATTTGGCGCGTTAGGTTTTCGCTGGCATAGACATCTTTTGCCTTATCAAAATCTTTGTTAGAATTATGAATCGCCTCTTTGGCCAAGTAGCTAACCATTTTACTGAAACCTAAAGCACGAACTACTAAATGTTTTTGATGTTCTTCAGGAGTTAAATTAGCTCCCGGCTCCCACGGCGTCGGCTTCGATTTTATATCAGAACTCCACACTTGAGGGTCGTCTGATGAAATCTCAACGCCAGCGCATCTTTGTCCAAAACCCACCTCCTCACATTTTGAAAATGGAGAAGGAATACCCGGTCGACACATATCCGTTATACAAGTAAGCGCTTCTTGATTCGCTTGCTTCCATTTCTCACCAGAAGCAAAATTTTCTTTCAATTCGTCACAAAGGCCTTCGGGTAAATTATCGTCATCGCATTCGAAGTCCACCAAGTTAGTTTGCTCCTCGATATAGTATTCATCATCTGCATTTTCCTGCGCAATGACCATTGATATTTGCTGAGAAATTAGTTGAGGAAGTCCGTAAAGGAATAATAATGCTACTAAATAATGTTTAAGTCTCATAAATCACCTTTAACGATCAGATTGATATTAATTACCCTATTCTAAATAGTAAGAAGAAAAACACTATTGCAAAGGGTTTGGTGATAATTTCTGTCAAAATTATTGACATTTTTTACAAGTGTTGAGCAAGGGGCATTAGTCTTGTCTGATTAATAATTCCCCGAATAATGAAGCATCCTCTTTGAGGCAATCTGCTGGCGATGGTTTGGGCTTTAAGTTATTACACCTACTAAGTTTCTCTTCTAGTTCATCTTCTGACAAATTGAACCGATTCATTAACTCTTCCTCATTCATGCTAGAAATCAACTTTTGCTTATTATCTCCAGTCTGAGAGTCTGAATTAGTCTTTAAAGAGAAAGTCTCAGCCATAAAGCCATCTTTCGATTGAATGATTTTCACGCCAGTTTTTTCATCAACAACGCTAAGCCCCATTTTGACAGCATCTATATCTTCGTCAGCAGCATTTAAGTTGATCTTCAACGACTCAACATCCATCTTATCCTTTTTGGATGACGATCCACTGTTTATACTTACATCACCTGTTGAGGGACTCGCTCCTTCTTGCTGCTCTTCTTCTGGTTTTTCCAAACTTTTGCTTTTGCGAGCTTTTTCAGCAGCATCCTCTAAGCCCAAAATGCGATCCATTTCAGACAACTCCTCATCGTCGGCTACCTTGTTTTCGAAATCATCCGGGTCAACCATGTCACCATCATCTGTAAACCAATCCGAATTATTGTCAATAAACCCGCCATTGCGAGGCTCTTCGTTAGTAATATTATCACTCATTGAATCATCTTCGTCTGAACTTATATTCTCATCATCTCCATACATAATTTTTATATCCTGAGGAGTAGAGCTAGCACT
>CAZYUV010000108.1:0-9893 GCA_964650625.1 uncultured bacterium | reverse complement strand
CATAAATATCAGGCATTTCAACAGTATCTACATCTTTCTCTTCAAGTTCAGATTTTGTAAATAATACCCAGTCTTTACGCTTTTTGGTGATGGCAAAAATCACCGCATCTATGTCGTAATTATCCACGACTTTGATGATGTCTTCATGGCTACCCAGCACAGGCAATCCTTCGAAACGCTTGTAAGTCTTAGTGGGGTCATCATCAATAAAGCCAACCACATTTAACTTCAAATACTCATGCTGACCAAATTCACGCAACAACTCTGCGCCAGCCCAACCTGCTCCATATATCAAAATATTTTTCTGAGGTAATCTGGCACTTACGACTTTAGTGAATGTCAGTCTTACCAGATAAAACACAGACACAAAAATCAAGGTAATGTAATGCAAGGTAAACGCTTTGAATTGAGCCGGATAAACGTAACTGAACACCGTAGTTGTTATGACTGCCACCAGACAAGAAACGAACATCAAACGAAAGTTATGCGAGATTTTAAAGATGCGGTTGTAATCATAACCGCCAAAAGCATAAATAGTAACTTGCCAGATGAATAAAGTAGTAATTGCGTAAGGGATGAATTTAACCAATGAAATACTACCAAGATTAGCTAAGAGATACAGTAAAAATCCTAGGGCAAACATGAGCATGTCCAGCACTGCGTGCTGAACCTTAAATCGCATAAGTGAATCTCTGTGCGCCACTAGTCCCCGTCCCTCGTTGGCGACATTATATTCATTCGGTGGATTTTGGCAAGTAGCCATTTAGCTTCTAACATTAAAACTTAATACATATTTAGTCCTTATTACAAAAGGTAAGAAGAATCGTCAACTTGTCTCAATGACTGGCTTAGTTTCATACCAAGCATCTCTAGCTAATACGAAAAAGCAAGCAACGAAAAAAGCCGCCAAAGTCGCTACAATACAAATTAATGAACGCTTAGGCTTAGACTTCTTTTCCGGAATATGCGCCCGTTCAATTACCTCAATAATTTCCTGATCTTTTGAAGCTTCAATCTTGGCCAGTTCACTCTCTTTAGCAAGCACCTTAAAAATCTCCTGCTGAATAGCTTTTTCTCGCAATAAGCGTTCTAAATCCAATTTAATAGAGGGGATCTTATGAAGAGGAACATATGTCAGTCCCTTGGAACGATCTATATCCTTCAGAAATCCTTCAGAGACCAATCCCCCATCTTCAATTTGCTTAACCTGCTTTTCTAAAGCTTCGATTTCCAATTTAAGAGCCTTTATCTCGGGATGGTTATAATGAATTCCCAATTCAGTCCTAACCTTCAACTTGACTCTATTCACAATAATTTCAGCCTGTAACTGAGAAGCTGCATCAATGGTGGCTTTGGCTTGACTATCTATTGATAAAATCTGATGTTTCTCCTCATATTCTTTAATTTTTTCTTCAATTTTCTTCAGATCGCTCTCTGCCTTCATAAGCCTTTCTTCTAGAAAAACTTTCTTCTTTTGATTCTCAGTGATCACAGTAGTTTTACTTATCTCAGAAAGTAATTCTAGGTTGTAATTTACAATATCTCTAGCTAATTCAGGCCTCTCATCTTCAAAGGAAATGTTAACTAAGCCAGACTTTTTATCTTTTGAGATACTTAATGCTTCACAATAAATATTTTCAACATCAATTTGTAACCCAGAATCTATTTTGTAGTAACTAACTAGGTTAAATTTTTTGATAACCTTCCAAAGATTTTCTTTTTTCTTAAGATGAGCTTGAAGCACTTCCAAGGGATCGGCAACTGAGTCTGAGTCTACGCCAACTCCGGCTAGAAATGGAATCGCCGAAAGCTGTGAAAGCATTGCAGACATTCCAGAATTAGCAGATTTTGGCGGTAAAAAAATCGCTTTCGCTACATAAATATTCGGGATAGATATGACTACTATAACAGTTAGCAAAGAAACCAAAAACGTGAAAAAAACAATTATTTTTCTGGCGTCCCAAAGCCTCAAAAAAAATACTCTGATATCAATTTCATCTTCCACTCTAAGAACAAACTCCACAAATATTATGTATCCAAGGCTAGGTTAGAAATTAACAAACCTTCGCAGAAATAACACCAAATCGACTAAAAAAATTCAACAAAAAAGGACCTTAATGTACAATATGTGCTGCCAAAGCGTCTAACTTTTAAGAAAGCTTGGGTAGATTTATTTTAACTGAGGAATTGTACCAATGAAGGAATCTCAAAATAAAATCTGTATTTTAGGGCTAGGTTACATTGGGCTACCAACCGCTGCATTACTTGCCACGAAAGGCTACACGGTCCATGGGGTTGATATTCGAGAAGATGTTGTAAAGGTAATAAATGCAGGTGAGATTCACATACAAGAACCTGATCTAGATGTTTTTGTTAAAAGTGCCGTACAGTCAGGCAACTTAACCGCATCGTTAGCGGTCGAGCCCGCAAATATCTTTATAATTGCCGTTCCCACTCCTTTTAAGAAAGGTTTTTCTCCAGACCTAAAATATGTCCATCAAGCAGCCCGAACAATAACTCCCTTTTTGAAAGAAGGCAATCTAATTATAGTAGAATCTACTTGTCCTGTTGGGTCGACCGAAGGTGTTGCTGAACTCATATTTCAAGAGCGGCCTGATTTGAAAAACTGTCTACACATAGCGCATTGTCCGGAGCGAGTTCTACCAGGCCAAATTATGTATGAACTGGTTCATAATGACCGCTTGGTTGGAGGAGTTAATCAGGCTGCTACTCGTGAAGTGGCCTTATTCTATCGTAAATTTGTTAGCGGAGAGGTCGTTGAAACTAACGCTCGAACAGCAGAAATGGCGAAACTATCGGAAAATATTTACAGAGATGTTAATATTGCTCTAGCTAATGAATTATCAATTATTTGTGCTACTGCTGGAATTGATGTGGGAGAACTAATCGCCTTAGCCAACCGCCACCCTAGAGTAAATTTTTTGCAGCCTGGCTGTGGGGTAGGAGGCCATTGTATTGCGGTGGACCCGTGGTTTCTGATCGACTCATATCCAACTCTAACTAAACTTATCAAAACCGCCCGAGAGAGAAACCGAGAGAAAACGACTTGGGTAATTGAAAAAATTTTATCTACTGCAGAGTCCATTCAAAAAGATTCTTCCACTAAAGTTAAAGTCGCATGCATGGGTTTATCATATAAACCTGATGTTGATGACTTGAGAGAATCACCGGCAATGGAAATTGTCAGAGAATTGCAGCGTACCTGCAAAGTGAAAGTACTTCCTGTTGAGCCTCATATATCTAGTCATCCGGACATCGAATTATTTGACAGTTTAAGAGCCTTCGAGGAAGCTGATTTAATTGTCTATCTAGTGAACCATAAGCTGTTTAAAAATTTACCTTTAGACCGAAAACATACACTTAATTTTACGAGTACTAGGTAGGATGATAAATGTATCTAAAGACTTTAAAGTAGTAGTGATTGGTGGTAGCGGTTTCATCGGCACCAAATTAGTCCAGACCCTTTTGGACAATAACAACCATGTCACTATTTTCGATAAAGTCGCTTCAACTCAGTTTCCTGAAATATCAATCGTCGGAGATGTTCGTGATTCAACTGCACTAACTAATGCAATGATTGATCATGATGTAATCATCAACTTAGCAGCTGAACATCGCGATGATGTTTACCCAAAATCTCTCTATTACGAAGTAAATGTTCTAGGTATGGCTAATATCATTGCGTCGGCAGACATTAATAACATTCGACGTATAATTTTTACAAGTACCGTCGCTCTATATCCGCTGAACCAAAACAATCCTGATGAAAACAGCCATCCCGATCCATTTAATGACTATGGTAGGAGCAAACTCGAAGCAGAAAAGTTACTACTGAAATGGGCTGAAAAATTAGAGAATAGCTGCCTAGTTCTTCGTCCATCCGTAGTAATTGGTGACGGTAATCGCGGTAATGTTTATAACCTTATCAAACAGATTGAAACGGGTTACTTCGTAATGATTGGTGACGGTAAAAATAAAAAGTCGATGTGTCATGTACAGAATCTGGTCAACTTTATTCAACTTAGACTCAGCCTTCATCAGACTGAATTATTTAACTTTGTAGATAAACCTGACTTAACTACCAATGAAATAGTAGCGGTCATACGAGGTCATTTAAAGCTAACTAAATCATTTAAAACACGGCTAAAAATACCTTACTGGATTGGTTTAATCGGAGGAATTTTCTTTGATCTAATCTCACACATAATAGGCAAGTCTCTACCCATCAGTAGTATTCGAATAAAAAAGTTTACTGCCAACACTATTGTTAGCTCTAAAAGCTTAGAAAGTACCGGGTTTACCCCGATTTTTTCGCTTCAAGAGGGTTTAAGATCCATGATCTTTAATGATTGAATGTGTAGCTAGGTTAGCAATTTGAACGACAAGTGACTTCAAGGTACCTCATGGAAATAAATCATATAATTTACAACGTATTAGTAGCCTATAAATTTCTTATAAATCAAATTAAATAATGTTCGGACACATACTTACTTTAACGTTGATTTCAGGGGGATATAGTCTCTAGTTAGCTTATGTTTTATATATAGACAACTCAAAATTAGTCTTAAAGACCACCCCATACATTACTTCAGATCATGCGCCTTATTATTTTTTTACCTTTACTGATAGCCTTTACTATTTTTGGTGCCAAGCTTCTCCATAGACCTTCGGTGAGGAAACTTGAACTACTCCTCTGGGTAATCGCCCTTTTACCTCTTACACCAACCTTAAATAAGTTTTTTTATCTTGGTGGGGTATTTGTCACTGACGGACTTGTCTTTGGAGGCGTACTAGCTCTTTTGTGTAATAGAAAATATTCATTGAAACTAAAAAAAATTACTTTTCTAGTAATATCTTTCGTCTTAGGCATTTTATTTCTTCAATTAATTATAGACCTATCATTTGACCGGATTCATATCACTACACTAGCTAGAGATTTAAAGGTGATAATCTACTTCCTTTTTTTGATAATACTCAGCAAAATAATCAGATTAAAATTAAAGAAACACGAACGTATAATACCTAAATTATTAAAAAAAAACAGCCTTATAGCTTTAATCGCTGCCATCAAATGTCTCATAATGTATCAATTAAGTGCGTCTGGAATTCTACTGCAATTAAGTTCAGTTGGTGATGACCCCTTTTACGCTAGGGAAGACATGTTGTTAAGGTACGTTGATTTCGCCTTACCACTTTCTCTTGTACTCGTAGCATCATATTTGACTGTGAATAAAAGACTAATTAGTGGCACTTATCTCACTGTAAACATAATATCATTATTAATTTTGTCCCAACTATCAGGTAACCGAACTTTCATCATCGCTGGATTATTAATTTCAGCTTTTGCCGTATGCAGATTTAACAAATGGCTGGGATTTTTTATTTCGACCTTGTTCACCGTAATACTTTCAATACTTATTTATAGTTATAATGATCTTTTTTGGAGATGGCAGCATCTTGTATCTTTCGATGTAGTCGAGAGATTGTTAGCAGTAAGATTCTCTCCATTTTTCAATTGGATCGATCAGCTTGCTAATCCATATCTATCGATATCTTTCCCTAATGGTATTGGAATACCATTTATAGTACCGTGGTTCGAATACAGAGGATTGGACCCTCGCTTTGCGTTCATAGATAACTTCTTTTTGACCTTGATCTATAAGTATGGACTCATCTTACTTTTTATTTTTGCGATATTCTTCCTAAAGTGGCTCTTAAAATCAAAGAAGCTTCTACTATCACACATAGCTATAACAGCTTCTATAGCACTGTTGGGAATGACAATGTCATTAATATATCAATCTTATTTTTTACCCTGTGCCATAGTTTACATAATTTTATATCAGCAAACCTGTAATAAAACAAACTAGTCGATGTATTAAAAACCTTTCTCGAATTGTGAAAATCTATTACGATATACAACCGTAATTAGCTTGTTGTTAGCAGTTCATAATTACTATCTATGATGAGAAATCAGGAGATCAATTTCATGAGAATCCTACATGTCTTTTATTCCACACAACCCAATACCAAAGGAAGCGATATCCGGAGTCGCGACATCGTGGAAAGTCAAAAAGAAATTGGATTGGAAGTACTTGCTTGTAGCTCACCGTTTCAACCTCCGTCAGAATCAGGAGAAACGATCGAATACTTTTCAGGTATTCCGCACTTCAGAACTTTCGACGCTCGGCAACGGTTAACTATTTCAGAAAACGATAAGGGTATTATTGTAAAAATACGAAAAATACTAAAGCTCTTCACTTTCGCTAACCGCCTATTAAAAATAGCAAAAGATATAAAGCCAGATATAATCCATTCTCATTCAACATTTTTTTGTGCAATCGCTGGCTATTATGTATCCAGGATTATTGGCGTACCTTTCATTTACGAAGTAAGATCTCTATGGGAAGAAAGGATAGTATTGAAAACACCTTCCCTTAAAAACCGCTTGATAGCATCATTAATTAGGCACTTAGAAACTAAATGCATGCGTTCGGCGGACCGAGTAGTAGCTATAAGTCAAGGTTTGTTTGATGAAATTATTGCTCGGGGAATTAAAGCTAAACTGGTAACTATTGCTCCAAATGCTGTTAATATTTCCCGAATTACTAATAAAACTATTTCTATAACGAACAAGCCAGCTAAAAATTGGAAATTCGCATATATCGGGAGCCTCAGTGAAATTGAAGGTTTAGATCTACTAATAGATGCAATTCGATTACTCCGAGCTAGTGACTGGAATAATGAATTTCATATTTTTGGAGACGGCCCAGCATCTCATGAATTAAAAAAACAGGCCCAAAATGTTAAAGGTATAATCTTTCATGGATCATTTAGACAAGATGAAATAACAAAAGTTTACAATTCTGTAGATGTTATCGTAAATCCCCGTAAGCAATCTAAACTAACTGATACCGTTACTCCATTAAAGCCATTGGAAGCCATGGCCTGGAGAAAACTAGTGATAACATCTTCAGTGAGGGGGATGCAAGAATTAGTAAAACACCGAGATACGGGACTTGTATTTAAAACTGATGAATTGGAATCTATTGTATCTATTCTCAAAAATGTGATCGATCAGCCACATGATATGTTTGGAATAATTGAGAGTGGCTTTCAACATGTAAGCCAGAACAGAAGCTGGTACAAAAATGCAAAAACGTATGAGGATCTGTACAGAAAACTGCTAAAATAACATTGGACCTCTTCGCAAGAAAATAATTACCCAGTATTTAAAACTTCTGATAGACTTTTAATTTACATGGTAATTAGAGTAAAAAGAGATGATTGATAAAGAGTTACGGGAAACCCTTCTAAAAAATTTGGATCTTAGAATTTCTTACTTTTCTTCTTTGGAGAAAGCGGCGGATACTGTGGTAGAGAAAAAATCTGGTGCCTTGATCGCTTTGAATGCTGAGAAGCTTGTGACGCTCTATAATAAACCGCCACTATTTTCCAGAGTCAAAAATCCAATTTTTTATCCTGACGGTCATCCAATAACTTGGTTTTGTCCGACTGCTGCCCCAAGAATACCTGGTGTTGAGCTTTGGTTAAAAATTATTGAAAAATTGAATCTATTAGGAGGGAAAGTCCTTTTAGTAGGCTCATCAAAAATAGTGGCTCATAAAACTTTGCAGAAATTGCAAGAAGACTTCTCTAAGATCACATTTCACAGTATAGATGGATTTCAACCTTATGAAAATTACTATAACCAAATCACTAGTTTCAAGCCAGACTTGGTATTTTTAGCATTAGGTTCGCCAAAGCAAGAACTACTTATCGCCGAAATGCAGAAACTCCATAATGACTGCATTTACATGGGGGTTGGCGGCTCCTTTGATATTCTCGTTGGCAAAACTAAACGTGCCCCATTATTTTTCCGTAAATTTGGATTAGAATTCACCTACCGACTACTTAAAGAGCCGAAAAGGATTTTCCGACAAAAAGCCTGTCTCAAATTTCTCTACCTTTTTCTTTTGGGAAAATTCGAGGCGAGCTATGAACAAGAGGCCACGTCAGTATGTCAGTGATAACCATTTGAATACCGTACTAGAGTACTCAAAATAGCTTAATTTAAGAATGAAAGAGCTAAATATTAAAACTGAATGATAGATATGACCGGTTAGAGAAGTTAGAAATATTTTCCGATAGATGTTTACGACTTCATCCGCCTACTCTTTTTATATCTACCAATCTTAATCAACAATTGTACTATGAATTATTTCTATCCGAAAATTCTTAGCCAGAACAAAACACATCCTCAGGCTTGAATCTATCAAGAGGCCTTAAATCGGTGGCTTATCTCGAAATATAGCTAGTCTCGGTAAATTGCTCTGTAAACAACTCAATGAGCGGTTGATGAAATTTTCTCAAATAGTGCGGAGCAGTTGCCTTCATAAAATCAATTTGTGTTAATCTGATTGATTTATTATCAACAACGTATATTTGCTTAAGAACCTGTAGTTGGTCAACAATGCAGAAAATCATAAAACATAACTGCTGAATATATGACTCAAATTAAACCTATCATTGCGCATCTAATAAAAGATTCAGTACATTTAGAACCTTTCTTAGCATTCATGTCCAAAAGTTATGGTGCAGAGGGCCACTTATATATTAAATTCTCTAATGAACCGCTAATGCGTAATACTCAACTTCAAACTATGAGCCTTACAGGTGGCCATGTAATCTCTCTTTTTTCGTCATATAGACAACTGATTGCCAAACTAAATGATGCCACTAAAATTATGATCCATGGACTAATCGATGGAAGATTTATTCTCATACTTTTCTTCATGCCATGGCTTTTAAAGAAATGCGCTTGGATAGTTTGGGGAAGTGATCTCTACATCTATCAGAAAAAAAATAAGAGTTGGAAAGAGAAAATAAAAGAATTCCTTAAACATATTGTAATTCCAAAAATTGGTTATCTAATTACCTATATTGAAGGTGATTATCATTTAGCCAAAGAATGGTATGGTGCCAAGGGGCAAAGAATCCATTGCCTGATGTATCCCTCCAACCTATTTACACAAGACCGCTTTCAGAAAGCCAGCCATACTAATACAGTAAAAATTATGCTTGGTAACTCTGCTGACCCTTCTAATGAACATGAAGAAGTTATCAAATCTTTGACTAATTACAAAGATGAAGATATTCAAATTTACTGTATTCTTTCATACGGTGATAGTAATCAGGCAAAAAAAATTACTGCTCTTGGGCAAAAGATTTTTGGCGAAAAGTTCATCCCTATTTTGGAGCTGATGAACAAGCAATCCTATTTAAAGTTCTTAAACGAAATAGATATCGCAATATTTCATCACAAAAGACAGCAAGCGATGGGAAACATAATAAATTTGTTAGGCATGGGCAAAAAGGTTTACATTCGTGCCGGAGAAACTCATACTTCATTCTTCGAAAGTTTAGGGATAAGAGTCTACGATTTTAATCATTTTAATCTCACTCTGAAAAATGAATCTGGAAACCAGAAAATAATCCGCGATTATTTTTCCAAAGAAAATTATTTAATACAATTGAATGAATTGTTTAAATAAATTTAATAGAGCTATCATTTCTCAAGAATAATTACGTAATCCTAACCTTTAAGGTTAAGGCATTGTTAAGTACGTAAAGTATCTCAAACAACGATTTGAGTAACAAAAATGCATTACTTCGATAGATACATTTAGATGAACTATCACCTCAAATTTGGTCAGGGATACCTTATATTACAAAGATTAACAAATATTATGAGGAAGAAATGTGAGCAATAATTTCATACCCACTCTCCCCATTCCCATATGGATTGATAGTTTTATACCGCAATGGATCGTAATCTCCAGCCAGTATATCTTGAACTGCTGGTAGAATAT
>CAZYUV010000107.1:0-9973 GCA_964650625.1 uncultured bacterium | reverse complement strand
CGTCGCGCTTTTTTGTGCAAAAAGCTTTTTTTTTAGAAAAAATATTCCAAAACTATAACAATTTTTCTCAAAACTGATCTAAAAAAGAGTTAATACTTAATTTACTGACATTTTTTTAAAATTTCAGACGCTTGAGTTCAGTCCTAAATTAATCGTTGCAACCAGACCCTTTTAGTAAAACGCCACCAAATCAGTGAGGTTTTAATAAGCCACTCGGAAGATAGAATAAAAAACACCGCAAAAGGATGCCAGCCCCAGCTTAAAGCTGCAATTAAAGTTAAGGGCACAGAAAAAAAGTACATGCCTCCAAGTTCAATTAAAGCGGCAGACAAATAATCCCCGCCACTACGCAAAGCACCTACCATCAGTATCATCCCGAGCATTTTTATAGGAAAAATCAAGCCATGAATCCAGAACATCCCCCAGTAAAGATCTTTTTGATATGGCCCAAACGGATAAAACATTAAAACCAAAGGACTGATTATGGCTAGACCTGCGACTATCCAAAAAGAGTATTTTAAACAAACACTCAACATCACATGGCTGCGAATCCATGCTCTATTAAATTTTGATTTACCTAGATCTCTACCTATAAGTGTGCCTGCTGCCCAGGTAAAACCCATGCAAAACGCATCCGCCAGACGATCCATTAGATAGATGACATTGTATACCGCCAGAACATCCGTACCCATTTCACTAAATGCCCTACTGTAAGCCAATATTGCAATAGCCCACAGAATATCCTGAAATAAGAGAATACCGCTAAACTGTAAAACTTTAGTCCACAGATCTCTATCAAAACTAAATAACCATTGCCAGCTGAACTTTACACTTAAAGCTTTGGTGCAAAATAACCAAAGCAAAACGATAACTATAAAAATACGAGCAAGGCTGGTGGCTAATCCGGCCCCAAATTCTCCCAAAACCGGAAATCCAAACATCCCAAATATCAAAAGAAAATTAAGTAAAATATTGAGCAATGTAGCCAAAATTTTTACTCTAAATTCTGCTGAGGCCAGTCCACAACTTCTTAATGCAGACTCAAGCACAATAATACAGGCTAAAAAAGGTAAGCCAAATCCTAAACTCTCAGCATATAAACTGGAGCGTTCAATGACTGATGGCTCTACTTTCCAAACCAATAAAAAAACATTGAGACCTTTAATAAATAGAATCCATAACAGAATGCCCACTATAAAACTTACCGTCAAAGCAGAACCCGTTAACCTGCCGAGAGCCTTTAAGTTCCCATCACCATATATTTGAGTCATGAGTGAAAATACCCCAAAACCCAAAGCTATAAAAAACATGAAAAACACAAAGAAGTAGGCATTCACCAAACCTACAGACGCTACTGAAGCAGTACTTATCTGACCGACCATCATAAGGTCAATTTGTTGCATGATGATGTGAAGCAAACTTTGCCCAATCAAAGGCCAACTTAGACTTATATACTCCTTTTGCAAATTTTTCATATCAAACAATTTACCCTAGACCTTGCATTATTAATGCTTTTAGATAGAATGAAATCCCATTTTTTTGGAGGTATCTGATGGCAAAGATGGGCCGAATAGTAACCATGCGCCTTGGTAAAATTGATAAAAAAGCTATGCAGCGTTTTTTGGATGATTCTCTTAAGGGGTTAAATGCTGAAAAAGAAAAGGCAAATCCTAAAGAATTCGAGATCGCTCGAAAAACTCTTCGCACCCTTCAAAAGAAAGTTCGTAAAGCAAAACCTAATGAAGAGTTTAATCTAGCACAAACAGAGTATGACTATCTTAAAATGAGCCTAGCCCGCATAGTTGAACATAATGCCACAGCTTTCGATGAAATGTTTTTCTTAAAAAGATGGTTCTACAAACTGCTTAGCAAAAACTACCAACATCTTCATGAAGTGATTAAACGTAAAAGATCTTAATAAGGTAAATATGGTACAAATGAATCTTGAATATTTGGGAAATCTCAAAGTCAAAGCTCAACATGGACCTTCAGAAGCTATAATTCATACCGCTGCACCTGTAGACAACAATGGTGATGGTAGTAGTTTCTCACCCACTGATCTTCTGTGTACGTCATTGGCTTCGTGTATTCTTACAATTCTTGGAATTCGTTCAAAGGATTTAGGCTGGAAACTAGAAGGTTTAAAAGTCCTACTTGAGAAACGCATGACAACTGAACCTAGACGAATAGGTTCTATTGCAATGACTTTTCAAGTCCCAAAAGGATTTCCCAAAGACCAGCAAGCATCTCTACAACAAATGGTGTTTGAGTGTCCCGTATGCCATAGTATAAGTGATCAAATAGAATTAGATTACGAATTCATTTTTGAAGAGTAATTCACAGCCGCTAAGACGTCGTAATATTACATTCTGGTGACGTCATTTCTTGTATGCGAAACATAGTTTGCATTAGATGATCTGTCTCTAGTCGGTGTACTTTATATTCAGGTTCGGAAAGCAATAGCCTAATAAATGACAGGTAACTAAATCTAGCTGGATTCTCTGATCCTCTCTCAATAACTTGAGATTTAGAATTGGCAGGTTCTAGAGTCAATTTAAAAGGATCCAAGGCTGATCCTTCAAGACTTGCTTTTCCTTTAGAACAGAAAGCAATGAGAGGCTGGCTTTTATCCATAAGGCCAGAAACCGTTAGATGGGCTTTACTCGAATTTTCAAATTCAAGTAATAAATCAAACATCATTGGCGAATTATTTTCATTCATCTGAAAATCAGCATTACATCTAACTAGCTTCCCAAAATGAACTTTCAAAGTAATAGAAACCAGATAGATCATTAAATCCCAAAACACTCCGCCCCCAGAAGAATGCGATTTCAAACGCCAATCTTGATAACCCGAGTTTAAATAACAATTGAAATTTGCTCTCATCAATTCCAATTTTCCTAATCTATCCTGCTTCAACGTGGTGACTAACTTGGTGATTAGAGGGTGCCAATCTGTCCATAGATCTTGAACCAAAAAGCCATCAATTTGTATTAGCTGTTCATACTGAGATGAACTAAAGCAAATGGGTTTAGCGCAAAATATTTTATGATTCCGTTCTAAGCCTTGCTTTATATATTCAAAATGAGCGCTTGTTTCATTAGCTACATAAATGGCATCCAAATCATCACGTAATAAGAGCTGCTCATATGTTTCAACTATTGTCTTTTCTGAAAATGCTTTAGCCATAGTCGAGGCGTACTTCTCATTTCTTGACGCCACACTTATCAACTCGTGGCCATTACTTATAATCTGGTGAGCTATTTCGTGAGCTCTTAAACCGCTACCCAGAATACCCCACTTCATAATAACCCCTTACTTTCGAGATGCTGTTTGATCCATAATTTCCAATCTTCAGATCGCTCTTTTTTAAGCCAAGAGCGTTTTCTAATAGACTGAAGCCTACCTGTCTGATCATCCCATGAGTTGCATTGGTCCACCCATCTGAAGCCCATTTTCAAATCCTTACCAATCCACTGCAAAGCTAAGCATGCTGCAGAATAACTACAACCACCAATCACTCTTTGATATTTACTGACAAGATGACCAAGTGGTAATTGAAATGGTTCAAACTCCGCCACATCGAGTAAATGGGGAATTTTTTGCTCCTTTTCTATCAATTCCATCGCATAGCCACCCTGCTGAGCAATTTGATTTTCGTCTAGACTTGGCAATAGAAGCCATTGACGTGAATCTGATTCATTTTCATTAGTCGGTAAAGGACCCGCATCTAAAGCAGGAAATTGAATCTGTAAATATTCTCCCATTGTAACGTAATCCATTTGGTCTTGAGACAAAGGTTCAAGAACTAAACTTGAATTACAATTAGTAGGATTGTTGATATTTAGAGATGACAGGTATTCTAACCAGCGCAAACGACGCGCAATCCACATGGTAGGTATTTTGTTATATATTTCATAACACTCCCCCTCACTACCAAAAGGTAAGCCATCAACAATCAAGAACTCAGGCTTAATATTTTGTACATGTTGTTCAAAATCATTTGGCATTATATGTGGCGCAGGTAGTTCACTGTCATACCACAAAACTTTACCCAAATTGCCACAATTCACTAACCATTCACAAAGTAAACCCTGTTCTTCAAACCAATGAAGCAAATCAATACTCAACTCAAGGTCAAGAGCATCAGCGGGACAAGAATATAGTAAAATCACAAAGAAACCTGAGAATGTTTTTCAAGCATCCAATACACGCAATCGTAAATCTTGAAGCAAAAGATCTACCAAATCTCTTAATCCCCATAGATTATAGTTAGCCTCTGAATCATGTCCATTGAATTTATCCAAATTCATAGGCAACTGTACTCGTCGCTCAATACTTTGAGGTACTCCCGTCTTCAATGAAAAAAAATCTTTCTTCATTAAAATATGATTTCCAAAAACTCCTGAATCAAAATGAAATTCAATCCAAGGTTCATCAGGTCCCGTATCCAATTTGATGTTTTCGCTTAGAAACATCGAAATATTCCTGAAGACTTCTTGCTGTTTTGAGCGACTTGAAGCCAGCCAATTAATAGAGTTCGAACCACTCTGGAAAACACGAATCAATCTCAAAAGAAAACTCAGTGCAGACTTTCCTCTTGGATCCATCATATTTAATCGCATAATTTCATCGGGTAAATCTACGATCAGATATTTGTAAGGGTAAATGAAATTACCTTCCCTTGTCATATGTTCTATCAGACTTATTGGCGACTCATAGGAATTAAATCGTAGTTGGTCTGTGACTTGGGGACTGGATGTGAGCATCATTTGGTGAACAGGAACCTTCCTATTTACATTCAATTTACTCTTCTGCCCGCAAAATAAAGCCAAAAGAAAAGGATATTCTAAAACGCGGCAATGTGGCTGATAATTTGGGGAAAGCTGATCTGATTTAGCATAAAAATAAAAATTATTATTAGTAATCTGATAATCAACTAATAAAGCCTGCATCAAATAACTAAAACTTAGAAAATCATTACTAAATCTTTTTTGAATAATTTTGGCTAACATATGTCTCAGGATTCAGTTCAGCGAGGATCATATCCATCCAAACGCCCCTATATTCGAAATTTGTTAGGAAAAGTTGTCTCTTCTTCTTTTTCGGAATATTTTTCAGGGTCTTTTAGGTATGCCTGCAAAGCTTCGGTCTGTTCTAATGTTTGAGCAATTTTAGCAAGCAATCGTCGACCTTTATGAAGATCCCAATTTTCGGAAAGATAATTGTCAATGGTTGCAAACATTGCTTCATAACAAACTGAACCCGCAAAATGATCCACTATAGTTTCTTTCTGAATTTGCTCTTTGACTTCTAAAAATCGAGCTGGACTAATCTGTAATACAGGGAAAATCCTATTGATAGCACCCTTTTCACCAACGTCAATCTTACCGTCTTTTCCGATTTTTCGAAGCAAAGCCGTTAGAATAAATTCAAAAAGTTCATCTTTCGTTGGTAAAATGACCTCGTATTGCAAGACCTTCTCAAAGACCCATATCAGATTTCATATAATCAAGATCACGAAGTATATTAGAGTCTTCGGGGTTAAAATCTAATCCATATAACAAGAATTCCAAGGCAAGCTTATTATTGTCACCATATAGTTCTACAGCCTCTTGATGATACTGATTGGCAACTAGTTTTAATAACTTATTCATTTCAACCCGAGACTGCATATGATCTGGATACCGAAGGTTGAATAACTCCAGCAGTTTGTACGCTACTTTGGGATTTTTATCAGTAATATCATCAACTAACTCTCGTATATTATTAAATAATTCATCAATAAAAATAGGAGAGGATCCTACATTCTTTGATTCGGTACTTTCAGCTAATAAAGCCCATAACCTGAAAGAGAGTGACTTGAAATTCTTATTAGTAGAGTTCTCAAAAAAGCTATTGATAAGTGTCCTTGCTTGCTTACCAAGATATTTAGACTCAATGATTAACAAATCATTAAAGTCTTGCACGGCGATAGAGAGAGAAGGGTTTAACTCTAAGGCCTTAGCAATAATCTTGAACGCCCTCCTATGATCATCTGCAAAGTAGTATTTCGCATAGGACTGTAATTTTTCGGCAAAATCCAACTTTTTTGCCAAAAACTCTTTATTTTGAGCATCAATATATTGAACCCTATTTATTAGATTTATTATTTCCAATTCGTCGGGGTCACGCTGATCAAACATATTAATAATTGTTCTTATTTTTTTTCTAACTAACTCTTGGCGTAGTTTTACCAAAGCACTTTCATACTTAGAGTTCTTTCCTTGTGCATACTTAACGCTTTTCTCAATTAGTGCAAATGCTTGTTCGGGAGTTTTCTTTATTATCTTATTACCTCGCCTAAATAGTTTGTTTGCAAGCCCAGACATGAAATCTCTAAACTCCGTATTATCTGGAGTAAGGTTAATTGCTTCTTCAAGAAATTGTAGGCCGGAATCGAGGTTTTTATCTATTAACTCCGCACCTTTCTTAAATAATTTGTCTGCTTGAGACTCTTCTAAGTTATTTAACCACTTAATCGCTTCCTGATGGTCTGGTTTTATGTCGAGAGTAGCACGCATCAGACTCATTGCTTTTTCTGGATTATGCTCGTGCATCTCAAGACCTTGCGAAAAATATCTCTCAGCGATTTCCTCTGTATTTGCCTCTGCTGCAAGTTTGCCGTTTTCTAACAAACATTCCAATAGATCTCGCTCCGAATAAGCTTCTCTATAACTTGGGTCCATTTCAATGGCTTTTTTTACCATTTTTAAAGCCTGCGAAGAATCTACAAAGGAAATCCCAATACTTTCAGAAACTAGTTCCTTAGCCAATCGCCTGCGCCTGAAACTATCAGGCTCTTTTGCACCTGGTTTACCTAATTCGTATCGCAAGATTTCGTAATCTTTAACAGCATTATGGAACTCTGGAAACAATTCCAAACATTTTTCCACTAATTTCAAGGCTTTTTCAGGATCTTCATCAAAGTATTGATTGCTTTCGTTGAAATAATTAAAACCTTTTCTTTGCGCCGCGGTTAGACTTTTATACCAGGATGTTCGTGACCTATCATCCAGTCGAGATATTCTTTTACCATCAAGCGGAGGTGGCTCTCTTAATGGAATACCCAAAGCCGATACAATTGTTGTTACAAATCGATCCAGTAAACTTAATTCATCTAATTTTAGATCTTCTATTCGTTGCAAAATTGCCCATGGATCAAAACTATCTGCTTTTTTGCTGGACTTCAGATCGATACCAGTACTTTTTGGCGATTTTTTAATAGATTCCACAGAATCGCGCGCATCAAGTTCCAAGCCACGGAAAAAACCGAGCAAAACTATCGCCATAAATAGGATTTTTTTAGACATTGTGGCCATTATTGTAGCACTTTATAAGCAAATTACCGATCCGATCGCTATTGACAAGAATCTTATCGACTCATAATATTAGAACACTCATTCTATAATCACTGAAATTATGGCACGTCCTAGAGAATTTGATCGCAAAGAAGTATTAAAAAAAGCAACGTTTACCTTTTGGGATAAAGGCTATGAAGCCACCTCAATGGAAGAACTGGTCAATGTTACCGGCCTTAACAGGGGTAGCATGTATAACCTTTTTGGAAACAAAGAAGGTTTATTTCTGGCAACCATAGATAATTACTTTGATTTTATTCATGAGACTTTTGGGGCACCGCTACGAAAAGCGGAAGGATTAAAAAGTATCAGAGAATACTTCGCTTTAGTGGGTGGCAAGCTTTGTAAATACGGGCGTGGTTGCTTCTTCACTAATTCAGCAATCGAAACCAAATCTGTACCCGAAGCTGTTAATCAACGGGTCCATGTCTACTTTAGAACCCAGCACGATTTGTTTTCAAAATGCCTTAAGGTCGCACAAGAAAAGGGTGAGATCCCTGCAAACCGCGATATTCAACAAATCTCAAGTTATCTAGTATGCCTAACTCAAGGGCTAACAGTCATGAGTAAGCTCAATAAACAGACCAAAACCATTCAAGACGTTATTGACGTAGCTCTTGAACAGCTTTGATCCATAATACTAAATATCTAAAATGTACGGCTGTAGGTAAAATAAATTTTCCTGCCGCCATTGGAATAACCAAACACTTCCTGATAATCACTCTCTAAAAGATTTTCAATACGTAAATCACAACGAGCCTGTTTGGAAATTTTTGTGGAAAATGATAAATCTACAACACGGTATGATTTATTAAACTGAACGGCAGCAAATTGAGATGCGTATCTCTCAACTTGTTCCCCAATTTGTCGGTAATCAATAAGAAATTTGGAGTCCTTATCAATCTCGTAGCTGGCGCTCGCCCTGAAAACATGTCTGGGCTCTCTAAGTAATTGATTACCACTTGGAAATTGACGAGCATGAGACCTAGTAAAACTTGAATTCAGCTTTAGGCTATCATTGATTTTTTTCTCCAAAGAAACCTCATAACCTCTCGTTTTAACTTCTCCCAAATTTTCAAACCTGTAATTATCATTATCCCAACCAATATTATCTTCAATGTCATTGTTAAAGTATAAAATGCCAATACTTGAGTCATTAGCAAGCTGTCTTAGCACTCCAAAACTATACCCACGACTCTTAGCGGGCCGAAGATTCGAATTATTTATTCGAACCATCTGCATTATATTCCAATTCATCATAAGTTCTTCAGACAGAAACTCATACAAAGTAGGGGCCTTAAATCCAGTGCCGTAAGAACCATAAAAATGATAGTCGCCCTTTTTGTATGAAGGACTTAGCTTAAAAGTGTTTTTTGAGCCAAAAGTACTGTGTTGATCTCTTCTAGCGCCTGCCGTGATTCCAAAGTCACCTAAATCCCACTGATTCTGTACATAATAAGCCACTACATTATTTTTTAATTTATCTTCAACTAAACTACGTCCATAATTTTGTTCAAAATCCCAACCGAAACTAAAAATTCTATCCTCATAGTAGTAATCTCTCTGCCAGTTTAAGTTTTTGACTGAACCTATAAATCTAGTGTTTTGTACAAACGGTCCAAAAGCACTTACCGTATCTATGAAATTTTCAGAATTAAATCTGGCTGAAGAAAAAGAAAAATGATCTTCAAATGAACCATCTTCTGAGGGTCTGTCGTGCTTCAAACTAAAGTACAAATCACTGCTTTCACTTCGAGAGTTCTGATCAGCTGGTCCATCATTATCGAAAAAACCATCAATCTCTTTCTTTGCATTAACAGAATGAATTTTAAAACTAGAACGCGCGCCATTATCATGCTGAAATCCAAGGTTTAGTCTAGCGCTCAAATTGGCATAACCATCATCCTCTGCTCGACCACCAAAAAGGTTTGGATTTGTTCTTAACGCCTCTGAGAACCCATCTGTATCTAACCTGGATACGAATAAAGAGTAATCCTCTCGTTCTGAAGCACCCCGCACACCAAAACCGGTCTTAAAAGTCCCGTGTGTGCCGAATTCCTGAGATAGCCAAAATTTTCTTTCTCCCTTACCACGACGAGTAATAATTTGAATGACCCCGCCAACCGCATCGGAGCCCCAAAGCGTGCTTTGAGGCCCATAAACTACTTCGATTCTTTCAATTTCTTCCGATGAAAGGTGGTCTAACACTGGGAATCCGCTACCGCCATTTCCCATGTAGTCTGCCAGTTTAATTCCATCTAGCATAACGAGGGTATATTTATAAGGAACCCCTCTTAGAGATATGCTGGCAACCGAGCCTATCCCGCCCTGCAGTTTTACGAAAACCCCAGGTACAGATTTTAATAAATCCACTACAGAGTTTTTACCGCTTGCTTCAATTGCCTCACGATTTAAAACATAACTTGAATTAGCAGAAGACCCACGTTGTTGTGAAGTACGTGTAGCCGTTATAACAACTTCCTCATAGCCAGGTTCCTTTAGAACCTTATCATTCGCAGCCGCATTCACAGATGTAATCAGCAGCACTAATAGCAAAAATAATTGCATATTTC
>CAZYUV010000106.1:0-9997 GCA_964650625.1 uncultured bacterium | reverse complement strand
AAGGACGATTACGCTTAGTTTCTGCTTTTTAGCCTGATCCATAAACGATATATTTAACTATCTTTTGAAAGGGACTGAATGGATAGCAAAAAACTAAGAGCTTGGTTACTTATATAGCCCTGTTCCAATAGAATATCTCCTAATTTACGATTGATTTGATATTCATTAAAATGTTGCTCTTGTTTCTTGAGGCACTCTTTAAGTTGTCTTTGATCTACGAACGCAAACTTCAATGCGATTGACCCTAGAAGATAGCTTTTTCGGCGAAATACCAAATGCTTTTGTAAATCTAAGCATCTTTTAAGCTGAGTATTATTTATAAAGCCTAATTCATATAATACAGCCCCTAATTTATTTCCTGGGTCTCTACTTTGGACTTCCAAGCCAAGCTGTAATTGTTGATCATCTATTAGACCTTGACTTAGCAAAATCCCACCTATCTTAAAGTTTTCTTTCTGCATTTCATAATAATCATCTATTTCGTGATGGAGTACACCAACCAAATTTTCCTCAAGAAACTCTAATTCAAATGCTTCGCGCTCATTGATACGTAATCTTTTTCTCTGTATTTCAAGAAATCTACGTTCGTCAGGTCTTACTTGTTGATTAGCATAAACAATTTGTAAATAACTGAGATATTCACTGAACAATTTATTCCGTTCTATAATCATTTCATGATCATCGATACTAACGTCATAATCTTCTTTGCATTGATTAATAAGAGCATTTTGAAAGTCAATTAAACTAATTTGTACCAATGCTTTTCGTAGATTATTCTTGTCTCCAGATTTCATGTATGTTGAAGCTTTATCTGTCCAACAGGCAAGTTCAATTTCCCAGACTTCAGTACTTCTCAAATCCATATTTCGAGCATGTTCCTGTAAGGTAAATCTTTCCATAGCCTCTATTTCTAATTCATCAGATAAACTCAGAAATAATTGTCTATAAGATTCCAGATTTTTTTGATGATGACTATCTTCAAGAATGCCAAGTTCTGACTTGATACGCTTCTCAATGATTCTTAATCTGTCGAGAGGCAGGTTAAAAACTTTTTGCATGATTTTAATAGTCTGTTCTTCTTGTTCGTCAACAACACCATCTTTGTAATAATGTAACAATTTATGGTAGTACATTCTTTCATTTGCATTTTCAAAACCGTATTCTTCTGACATATCGTGAAGAAATATAAAGTCTTCCACAAATCGCTGATCTTGATTAATATTTCCTTTCGGTAAGTTTATATATTCAATAATTGTTCCGTGGAACTTCTGAAAGAACATTAACCTAGTTTGCATCTCGTCATATTTTTGAGCAGCCGGCGAAACAATGATTGGAGACAGACATAAAATTGGTTCAAATGAATTTTTATTTTTAGTGCTTGTTTCTTTCATCAAGAAAACTGAACCAATTTTTATCTCCTCAGAAGTATTAATTACAAAAGGTAGAACACTACCTCCGTAATGGGCTCTAAAAAAGTATTCAATTGAATTTGCATCTGATACGAAAGATTGTAAACTGCACAGTCTATATTCAAGAACCCTTGAAATTTCCTCAACAAGCGTTGCTAGCCCAGCCTCCAAGAAATTGCTAGATTTTTCGACTAGATGACTTGATTTAGAAATTTCATGCTCGATGGAATTCGTAATAAATGTTTGCAGAAGTGTAATAAGCTCTATTGAGTTTTTAGGAGCCTGATAATTTGATATTAATCCTCTTGATAAATCCTCCATTTCTCTTCTCAAACTCTTATGCGAACCAGCAAATGACCACTTCATAAATATGGTTTGAAGAGATTTAAGTAATGGTTGCGACGATTTATCAACTTTTAAACCATCCAAATTACATAAAGCGAATTTTATCCAAAGAGAGGTATCAGGAGATCGAAGTTCTTGTAAATGAGCACTTATTGGTAGCTTTCTGTCAGGATCATATTTAATCAATAGGGAAAGTTTAATAGCCGCCTTATATCTTACTATGGAATCAAATAACTCAAGTTGTAATCTAAATACATTCGCGTAATTGGCCAGCAATTTTGATTCTCTAATTTGGACTATTAAATCGCTAAAAAACGGAGGAAAATCTCTAACACTTTCAAGGGAATTTATTATCATAAGCTAAAACTCCGACATCATGTCTCAATTGCCACACATTATAACCTAATTTAGCTTAATTAACCGCAAGCTAGGCTCATTCTAAGTACAGCATTTAGACATACTATGAATCATTAGACTTTAATAAATTGAATCTCTTAGTTATAGATTTTGCAGTGTATGACCAATTAATAGCAACTAATCCAGCCGAAGCTATAAATATGTAGCTAACCATGTGTGTCAATGACAGTAAATGTAATATGTTATCGAGAATTATTTTGAAAACCGATGATGATGCTGCACCCAATTTAAATAATGGACCTTCAATAATTGGTTTGTATCCAATATTCACTTGCTGTCCCAAGGGAACATACAATATTTCTTTTGCAGTGTTATTCACTGAATAATCTAAGGCTAATGTTACAATTTTTAGGATAAATATTTCCATTAGACCAATTGGCGTAAAAAGAAGAAGAAAGACTGACACATAAGTAATCGGAAGGCACATTATGAGAGGAGCTACGCCAATTTTTGCAATTATATTTATTTTACATACCAGTAAAAGCATAAGACTTAAAAGGTTTTGATAAGTCCATATTTCTGAGTTAAATAATGTTATTTCACGTTTAATGGCTTTCCTGTATTTTTCATATTCTTTGTCAAATGAATCTTTTACAAGCATTACATTTAGTTTAGCTGTAACTGAATCAAAGACTTCGCGCCTAGTATCAGGGGCAAGGTTCTTGTACTTAAAAATAAATTCAAAAAGTGACGTATTTATTTGATCATCTTTTGTTTCACCCGAAGCAAGTTGATTTAAATTCCAGAATTGCTGCCGGTATATTTTAAGTGAAATTTCCTTTTCTACGATTGCATCACTCTGTAAATCAAAAACCCCTCTTGAAAATGTCAAACTTAAAATAATTACAGCTAAGCTAGCAAGGTATCGGTTCTTAAAAAGATCCCGAATCATTTTGACTATATTGCCAGACTTTAAATTTTGAAATTCATTAGATATTGTGTTCGATGCTAATGAGTTGTAAGACTTGTTAATTTTTTCAAATGAAAAAATAGCGCATAACATAAAGATGGTAGACAATAAAAATTGGAATCCCCAGTGATAATTAACAATTATTGTCTTTGTTAAATAGCTACCGCATAATCCTCCTAAAATAGCTCCAATCCATATGAAAGCATACGATGACTTACTGCTTTGTTTATCAAAAATTTGATTCAAGCCCCCCCAGAAAAGAGCCAGTGACAGAGGGAAATAAACACTTGACCATAAACAGAAGCAAGCGACGTTAAGCTTATTTGGCGTTAACAAAGTTAATCCTAAACTAACATTAATTAAAGTCACTAAAACAAAGAAGTTTCGGGTGAATGTATTAGCTTTGGAAGTTTTATACAACCTTACCATTATAGCTGTGGTAATAATGATTAGAGTGATTACGCCTAAATGAAAGTATGGTAATAGATCTGCAGAGAATTCACTAAAATAAAAGCCTTTTCGTAAAGGCTTTATAAAATAATAAGAGCTCAGTAAACAAAATAATGAAAAGAATGCTAATAAAACTCTATTATTATCTTCGACCTTTGCGCCCGTTAGCAATGTCAGCGCATTGAGTTTAGGCAGCTTCATGATCCTGTTATTCACTGCTCCGAGTTTTCTTGATGATTATTATGGCAAATATCCAAGGTTTTCTTTAAGTTTTGAGAAAACTCCGACCTAGTTTCCGTGGGTAATAACGCATTAATTCGTACATAGTCACCAGCGGCAATTACACCACATTGATTCTGTAGACCAATTTCATGGACTGCTTTGGGATTTTTATCCTCATGTTTATAACTAACAAAAAAGCCTCCGGCAACCTCATCTGAGCCAACTCTATTAAGGTTTTCGAAACCCTTTCCGGCAAGAATAGTAGATGTTTTTAGGACTTCATGAGCCATCGCTTCCACCATGCTCTTTTCTTCCTCAACTACAGTCATACTAAGTTCAATATCCGACAAATTCATTAGAGGTAACAATGGATTTTGGGTTAGTCCCCTTCCCACTACATATTGATTCAGAACATTGCTAAATGAAAATAACCCTCTTAACAAGCCTTGCAAAATATCTTTTTCAAGCATGTCTACTGCTTGATGAGATACTTCATGGGGATATTGAAAAATTAGATCAGAATGACGAAATCCATAAATCCCATCTCTTTTGGTTCCATTAATACTTACAGCTGTTAGCATATGCAGATTATTTTTAGGCTGAAGATAATAAGAAAAAGGTAAGTTGCTAGATTTCTTACCACGAACGAATGGAAAATAAGGCTCGTCGCTCAAGGCTAAAATAACAAAGTCCTCCCGTGCCATTTCACGGCAAACCTCACCCAGAGCAATTGCTTCTTCTTCTGTAGGCATTGCACCTGTAGGATTGTGTGGAAAATTAAAATAAACGATTACCTTGGAAAAGCCTTTACCTTTTATACTTTGTAAGCTTTCACGTAGTCTTTCAGGGTTTATCTGCCCATTGATATCAAGGTAATCACAGGTCTCCGCTTGCATGCCGTGAATTCGGCACTTGAGATTCATATTACCCCAATAGGTGCGTGGAAAAATTACCGGACACCCTGCTCCACCATACAACCAGAATACCAAACTTAATGCAGTGGTACCTCCGTAACATGGTATGGGGTCACTTACCATAGAGACTTTCATTGATTCTAGCAATTCAGAAGAATCAAAACCATCCCTTAGATACCGCAATCGAGATACTCGTCGATACCAAGGTGCTCCCAGTGAACTTGTGTATTTAAGAAGTTCATTGCGAACCTGCTGCCAAATAATTTCATTACAATCTGAGGGACGCAGCATATCTAAAAAGCGATCTACAAAAGGTGCCGCTAAAATTTTTCCATTAGTATCGTGAGCAATTCCTATGCCAGCATTAAAACCTTTTTTTACATTCTGAGCGATCGCTTTACTTTGCGCCGGGATACCTGCACTCGGAAACTGAGCTAATTCAGCTTGGGAGCCCCTTAAAAAAGATTTAAATGGTGGATGAAGATCATACAGTTTATGGTGTAAATCTTTTAGTGATTGAGGAATCGAGGGGTTAAGTATAGCTAAGATTGCGTTCTTTTGCTGCGGGTCAATTTCATTCAGTAGATTCATCCATTCATCAGAATTTTGAATCTCATCCTTGTCTATAGTTCCAGCATGCTTACTATCCATGAGCATTCCTTTGTGTATTTCGACTAGTTATATAACTCACAACCAGAATAATTATAAAGTTCAATATGAATATGGAGAAACGTTCTGGCGCAAAATTTTGAAAATCTGAATTTCTCCACAAAATTGTTCCGATGGAACCAAATAGCAGACCTTCGATGACTCCCTGACGGGTGAGTTTTTTCCAATACAGACTCAAAATTACAATTGGTCCAAAACTGGAGCCTAATCCCCCCCATGCATAACTAACCATTCCCATAATCGTTTGGTTTCCCGTCTTAGCTATAAACAGAGCAATAGCACAAATTATTAATGTAAAAATTCGACTAATAAGTAAAAGTGCTTTCTCTCCGGGTTCGTTGCCAAAACAGCGTCTATATAGATCCTCACACAAAGCCGAGCTACATACCAGTAGTTGAGTGTCTGCAGTAGACATCATCGCTGCTATGGCGGCACAAATCAGAATACCCGCAAGCCAAGCTGGTAGATAGTATCGAGCGAAAAATGGCATTAATTTTTCCTTGGTTGGATCAGACAAATTGATACCCTGTTCTAATAGAAATTCTGGACTAAAAGCGACTTTCGCTATTAAGCCAATCAGCATCGCTCCAAGAAAAGCAGGAATTACCCAGCAAAATGCGACAACAATACCCTTCTTGACCTCTTCTGTATTAGGCATAGCCATAAACCTAGTCAACAGATGAGGTTGACCTAAATATCCAAACCCCCAGCTGAGACCACCAAGGATGAAGATCAAGCCTGCAGTTCCTTCTAGTCCGTTAGTCCAACTATTAAATGCAACATCTTGAACAGAACCTAATTGATTCATGAAGCTAACCGGACCACCCAGTGCCCAGATACCCATTACAGGTAAAATAACGAGAGCAGTAACCATCAAAATAGCCTGGAGTACATCGGTTAAAACGACCGCAGAAAATCCCCCAATAATAGTGTAAAGAAGTACAACGAAAGCACCTATAAACATGCCATTCTGTTTATCAATACCGAATGTCATATTCAGAACTTTACCTGCTGCATCGACTCCTGTAGCAACATAGAAAGTGTAAAAGAAAATTGATATAACAGCTCCAAGAGCCAATATTTTTTTACAGTTTCCAAATTTTGAACTTAGATATTGAGGTAGAGTCAGAGAGCCATGTTTTGTGGTTTCCTGCTGTAGTTTCGCTGCAACAAACTTCCAGCTACAAAAAATACCAATTGGACAACCAATTGCTGTCCAAAATTCTCCATAACCCGTTACAAGAGCAGCAGCCGGAAGCCCTAACAATAACCAAGCTGATTCTCCTGACGCCCGTTCAGAAAACGCTAGAAACCATCCATTTAAGCGTTTGCCACCTAGTAAATAATCCTCGTTGCTACTATTTCGTCTGGAAGCCCATGCTCCAATGATTAATACTAGGAGTAAGTAAATAATAAAGCCAAATGTTGTTGCATTCATGTGTTTTTAGCCTCGTCAATTTTTGGAACAATATACCAGACATTACTACAGCCTTGACAGGCCACGCTTCCACACTACAATATTTGCATGCTCAAACCATCCTTTTTAATTTTTTGTGGCTTATTTTTCTTAGCCTCCGGTATTCATGCCTTACCTTTTCAGCCCAGAATTGGAGACCTCGTTCTTCAAAACCTATCCAGCAACTTTGCCAGCGGCGTATCTGGAGCCACCAACAGTCCATGGGCTCATGTAGGCATAATTGATAAATATAACGATCAACTGGTTGTAATAGAAGCTAATTTTAAAGGTGTAATTAGAACCCCACTTACAGTTTTTTTAGAACGGTGCAAACGTCGCTATTCAGTAGTACGATTATCCTTGCCCCTGAGTGTTATATCGAAAATATTAGCCCGAGCAAATACGCACATAGGCAAGACCTACGATTACTTATTTCGATTAGATGAGCTCGATACACTTTACTGTAGTGAACTAATATATGATTCTCTAAATTACGTTCTTAAAACCGATAACCCGTTGTCCCCAAAACCCATGGACTTTAATGGAGCCATGGATTATTGGACAAAATATTTCAAGAGGCATGGCAGCCCCGTTCCACAAGGAGAACCCGGCGTATCTCCTCATGATGTTTTTAAGATTACAGGTGGAAGACTAATTTTTCACTATGATAAGTCTGATCAATTATTTCAAAAATTGTATGAGGTTCAGCCTCAGTAAATACCAAGGTTAGTAATTGGTCTTAGTGGATACATCAATTAATGGTATCTACAAGTTCTTAAAAACCTCGTTCAGACTACTTTTAGCATCGCCAAACAACATCCGAGTATTATCCTTAAAAAATAAAGGATTTTGAACCCCCGCATATCCCGTAGCCATGCCACGCTTCAAAACCACAGTAGTTTTGCCTTTCCAGCACTCCATAACCGGCATGCCTGCAATCGGACTTTCCTTATCCGTTTGTGCTGAAGGGTTTACAATGTCGTTAGCACCTATGACAATCGAAACATCAATATCAGAAAACTCTTCATTAATTTCTTCCATTTCAAATACGATGTCGTAAGGAACTTTTGCTTCCGCTAATAGAACATTCATATGTCCTGGCATGCGACCCGCTACGGGATGAATGCCAAATTTCACATTGATTTTTTTGGATCTCAACGCTTTGGTAATTTCATATACAATATGTTGAGCTTGAGCCACCGCCATCCCATAACCAGGAATGATCATGATTGTTTTTGACTCATTTAGCAGATCAGCAACTTCTGGCGCTTGCAGTGTAACCACTTCACCTTGATCTTGTGCCTTTTCGGAGCTAGATGCACCGGCTGTTGTTCCAAATCCACCAGCGATAACGTGTAAAAATTTACGATTCATTGCTCGACACATTATATAACTCAAGATGGCACCGCTACTCCCTACTAATGCACCAGTTACAATCAAAAGATCATTGCTCAACATAAATCCGGTAGCAGAAGCTGCCCAACCAGAATAACTATTAAGCATCGATACCACCACTGGCATATCAGCACCTCCTATTGCCATTACCATGTGGATACCAAATAGTAACGCAATAGCGGTCATAATGAGTAAGACGTTTAATCCACCGCCTGCAGCTGAGTCTGTTACAAAAAGTGTACACAGATATACAGAGAACAATAAAAGACCAAGATTTAACCAGTGCCTTGCTGGCAACAAAACAGGATTTCCACCAATTTTGCCACTCAGCTTACCAAATGCAATAACAGAGCCTGAGAAGGTAATAGCGCCTATAAGAATTCCCAAATAAGTCTCTACATCATGAATCGTTAATTCTATACCAGCATAGCGTTGCAATCTGCCTGGATCCATAAAATTTGCAAATCCAATGAGAACTGCTGCAAGCCCAACCAAGCTATGTAAGATTGCAACAAGTTCTGGCATTTCTGTCATTTTTACTCGTTTTGCAAGGAATAGGCCTATAGTAGCTCCGATTAATAATCCACCAACCAGAATCCCGATGTTGGCAGTGACGGCTCCCAAGGTTGCAACTAAAGCTACAATCATCCCTACGATTCCATAAAGATTTCCTCGACGAGCAGTTTCCTGCTTGCTGAGTCCACCAAGGGTTAAAATAAACAAGATGGCTGCTCCGATATAGGAGGCTGTTACGATACCTTCATTCATATTATTTGCTCCTATTTTCGAAACATTTCTAGCATTCGTCTGGTTACGGCAAATCCACCAGTTATATTAATTGCTGTTATTAAAACAGCGAATCCCGCAATCCATGTAATTAATGGATCACTTGAACTAATTTGAAGTAAAGCTCCAATAATAATGATGCTGCTAACTGCGTTTGTTACGCTCATCAAAGGCGTATGTAATGCTGCTGTTACATTCCAAGTAACCATATAACCAACAAAACAGGCCAATACAAAAACGGTAAAATGAGCCATAAATGAAGCAGGCGCGACAGACCCTAGTCCGAGTAAGAGTCCTGCACCAATGACCAAAAATATCAAAGTACCTAAAGATGATGTTGACTGCTCCTCTTCTTGAATCTTCACTTCTATCTTCTCAGGATGCTGCTTTACAGGAACTGCCGAAAGTTTTGGTGCGGGCGGTGGATAAGTAATTTCCCCATCTTTTGCCACGGTAGCTCCACGAACCACTTCATCTTCAAAATCAACAACAATATTGCCATCTTTTTGTTTACACATATCAGTAAGTAAATGACGCAAATTAGTTGCATATAACTGACTTGCCTGGGCAGCCATTCGACTCGGCATATCAGTATAACCAATTACTGTGACACCATGTTTACTCAGTACTTTACCAGCCTCGGTTAATTCACAATTTCCGCCTTGCTCCGCTGCTAGGTCGACTACCACACTACCGGCCTTCAATGCTTTAACATGATCTTCAAGAATTAATTTAGGAGCTGGTTTTCCTGGAATAAGTGCAGTCGTAATTATGATATCTACCTCTTTTGCCTGTTCAGCAAACAAAGCCATCTCTGCGTCGATAAACTCCTTACTCATCACTTTGGCATATCCGCCTGTTCCAGAGCCCTCTTCCTTGAAATCAAGTTCCAAAAACTCAGCATCCATACTTTCAATCTGTTCTTTTACTTCAGGGCGAGTATCAAATGCTCGAACTATGGCACCCATGCCCTTAGCTGCTCCTATTGCTGCTAGACCCGCAACACTGGCACCTATAACCATAA
>CAZYUV010000105.1:0-10076 GCA_964650625.1 uncultured bacterium | reverse complement strand
AAAAGTAAGTGCCTTACCTTTTTTACCTGCTCTACCTGTTCGCCCTATTCTATGAATATAGGTTTCTGGGCCATTAGGGATCGAAAAGTTTATTACATGTGTGACATCAGTTACATCGATACCCCTGGCAGCAACATCAGTAGCCACAAGCGCTTTCAGATGTTTCTCACGAAAATTCTGCAAAGTCTTTTCACGCTGCGATTGACTTATTTCTCCATGAATTCCCTGACAATACACGCCTCTGGTATTGAGTTCTTTTGTTAGTAAATCAACATCTGCTCTAGTTCTACAGAAAATAATGCAGTGCGAATTAAATTCGAACTGAAGATAGCGACTTAGGGCTTCTACTTTATCTTTAGATTTAACCTTGATAAATTGCTGCTCAATTTTATCAGTCGAAATCTTTTGACCTTGCACCTTCACTATCTCGGGAGAGTTCATATAGTTTTCCGCTAATTCGCAGATACGCTTTGGCATAGTGGCAGAGAACATACAGGTACGCTTCTGAGGATTCGTTTGTGCAAGAATCACCTCTAGATCTTCAATGAAGCCCATATTTAGCATTTCGTCTGCTTCATCCAGTATTAAATGAGTTACTTTTTGGAGATTCAAGGTCTTACGCTTCAAATGATCTATTACTCGTCCAGGAGTCCCAACAATAATTTGAGGCCCTTTTTTTAATGCCTTGAATTGAGTTTCAATTGCCTGCCCACCATAGATTGTAACCGTTCTAATATTGCTACCTAAACATAAACTATCGATTTCATCTTTAACCTGTACAGCTAGCTCTCTTGTAGGAGCTAACACAATGGCTTGTACATCATTACTGCTATCGTCTATAAGTTGCACGATCGGCAGTCCGAAAGCTGCAGTTTTACCGGTACCAGTCTGTGCTTGCACAATTAAATCGTTAGCATTCTGAAGTAATTTTGGAATAGCTAACTGCTGAACTTCTGTGGGTTTTTGAAAGCCTTTTTTATTTACAGCTTCCAATATATCGGAACTGAAACCGAATTCGGCGAAATTAGAACTGCCTGACATGATAATATCCTCGCTAATAATGGTGCGTTGACGTCCAAAGCATGGCTCATGTGAAACAGGCAGGAAGGTCAATGAATTAAAGCTAGCAGCTTAATACTATTTAATTGTCTGTCAACAGACTTTATTAAAAAACCTAGGTTGATTTACAACCTAGGTCAATCAAAGCATACAAAACGTATGATTATTTACATTGATAGCCCGAATTGGGATAAAAATTGCCAAAGAAATTGTGACCATCTCCCCTATCAACATCGCCTGGCTTTTTATATGGTTTCTGCGACATTCCCTGGAAATCTGTAAAACAGCCTACGTGATCTGCTGCATTCTGTTGAAGCGTACTATTGTTTATATTTTGGTCTGCTTTTATAATCTCACTTACTGGTAAGCCTGTGACCCTAGCAGCTGATTCTGGAGAATTTATATTGCGCCATCCAGATTTATTATCAAATGTTGGTTCATATTGCCCTGACTTATTTACGCAATCTGCAACACCATTACAGCCATAAGAAGGAGATCCAATTCGATTATGAATCGATTGAATAACGTCTGCTTGACCTTGTGGTTGATTTACGCCAGCTTCTTTTACAGCGATTGCCGCTCCCGTCCATCGATCCCTATCGCTGAGTGAAGAAGCAGATGGAATAACGGCTTGAGCTAACATAGGAGTTTCTTCAGGTCCACCCATAATTGGATTCGGTACATCGCTTGTTGTTATTGGCGGAAATATTGCACCACCATTGTCGGGTGCTGTTTTCATAAAACTGGTTGCACCGTCCATTATATCTGCTGCTGGCGCTTCATTCATACCCAACGCATTAATTCCTTCGGGCATATTGATGTCATCCATTCCTCCTGCTAAAGCATCTGCTCCGCCAGGAGCTGCTGCTCCTCCACCACATCCAGTTAATAGTGATAGTGAGCTTACTAGAAGCAAAAATATTATTAAATGTCTCACAATCCCCTCCATTTTTGTAATAAAACACACTGTTCCATAATTGAAAAAATGTCAGTCTTCATATTTCAATCTTAATTGGTCCATATTGATACTCTAGGAGTATTATTTTGAAGGTTCATTATGTTCCTAATGTTTTTAAGAATAAAAAAACAGTGACGAAGAAAGTCTTTATCACTGCATTAAATTGTAGTTTGAATTTTTTTATTATTTAACAAGAATTACCATATATCTTGGCTTCATCATCTCTTCTATGGGCATTTATATAACCATCATGAGTTCTTAATGATCGAATTGCATTTGCTGTCGCAGAGCAGTTACCAGAATTAACAGCGCGAACAACTCTTGGTGGTACATGCCCATAGTTCCATTGCAAAGAACCAAGTACCGCTCTTTGCTCAGGTTTGAGTGATTCAAAATTCTTGACTCCCAATTGGCGAATGACGGCTGGTCTTTCTTTACCATAATATCTATTTGACAAAGCATCCTCTGCCGTATTTCGAGAAATATTTATTCCTCGGTGTCCCTTTTCACCATTGATGGTATCTTGTCCGTATCCAACCCTCCTGGCGTTGACATCCCAGTAGGGTCTTGAACTAAATCCTTCATGTCTTCTCATTAGACCCAAAGTTTCTTTTTATTCTTGACCTCTGATATGAGTCTAATGATGTATTCGATGATATTCTCCGCCAATAAATCTACAGGTACTAGATTTAAAGATTATGGGTTAATATTATATTTATTAGATTATTCTTAAAGTGAGGGTACCCAAATTAATTTGGTTACACATGTTCAAAATGTATAGTTATCAATTGAATTATTAGGACTTAGCTATGTCAGTTAAAAGGTTTTCAAGAACCAAACTGTTTGATTACAATGAAAAAGAGCTAGAGTTATACAAGATAGCTAACTCACTTGGTATTGAAATAGATATTCTGAATTACGGTGCAAGAATTAGCTCCCTAAAAATTCCAACAAAATTTTCATCCAATTCTTATGAGGATGTGGTGTTGGGTTTTGATTCTTATAATAAGTATTTTAATGACGTTGATTACATTAACGCAATAGTCGGTAGAGTCGCTAATCGTATAGCAAATTCACATTTTGTGATCGGCAATCAAAAATTTTCAGTATCCTCAAATGAAGGTAAAAATCATTTACATGGCGGCTTTCAAGGTTTTGATTCGAAAGTTTGGAATTTTATTAAATTTATTGAAGAGTCAGACTTCATTGGTTTAAGGCTTTCAATGATGTCTCCTCACCTTGATGAGGGCTATCCTGGTAATCTTGAGGTCACCGTCGATTTTCTACTAAGTGAAGACAATCGCCTAATCATTAAAACCAATGCCTTAAGTGATCAAGACACAGTCGTAAGCATAACCAATCACAATTATTGGAATTTTAATGGTCATGCAGATCATTATGCTGATATATCAAACCATTTCCTAAATATACCCTCTAACTTAATTTGCATGAAAAACGAGGATAATCTTCCAAATGGTAATTTTTCATCTGCATTAGATAGCCCTTACGATTTCACTATTCCCAGACAACTAAATGACTCATTTCTTCATAAAGATGGTATCGATCATAATTATTGTTTTCATCACACAGACGATTCAAATTGCTCTGCCGAATTGTATAGTCCTAGTACGGGACTTGGGGCAACTATAGTGAGTGATCTTCCCGGATTACAGTGCTACACCGGAAATCAAATGCAAGCTAGCTATGACGGAAAATATGGTAGATCCTATGGTCCATATTTCGGAATATGTTTGGAACCTCAATTTTATCCAGACGCAATTAATCAAGATAAATTTCTAAGTCCCTTGCTCTTAGCTAATCATAATTATCAAAAGACAATAAGTATTAGTTTTAGAAACGACTATCCGCTTGACTCAAGTCGTCGGTGAATTATCTCCCAACATATCAGCAAGTAGAGGTTCGTTATTTATTGATGTTGCATCTTCTGCATCTTTCTGTTCAGTTTGATTGGGAGATTCGGATGCTTGCTCCTCATCAGTCTCTTTTTGTGTATTCACCGTTTGCTTTGGGTCTTCATCCACTTGAGATTTAGGAGTGTTTTTTATAGTGTCTATTTGAGGTTCCCGAGTATTTTGCTTGGTTTCTATCTTTGATGCTAGTGTATTCTGGACAGGTACCATTGCTGGTGCTTGAACAATTTGTTTGGGTCTAAGATTTGGAGCTGGCATTTGAGCCGCTGCTGGTGCTGCATTTGGCATACCCTGTGGGGCTTGCGCCTTCATCGGAGCTGGTGCTGCAGCCTGTCTGGCTCCCCCATTATTTCCACCACCTCCAGCTCCCTGCATTTGTCCAACTAATCCTGCTATCTGAGTCACAGCTTGACCAACCTGGGCCATATCTGGACCACCTTCTCCACATCCTGTTAAATTTAAGGAACTTATAACTATAATTACGGTTAGAAATATTTCTCGCATGATTCCTCCAAATTAATTTTCGATTCCTTGAAAAAATTCACCATTTGTCGAATTGGATGCTAACTTTGATCCCAAAGATACACCTCTTGAATTTTCAGCTTTGTTTTCAGCATCAGCATTATTTTCAGGAGAAAATTTCTTTAAAACTTTCCCGCTAAGTACTTTTACAAATCCATTTTTTGTTTTATCCCAGGTATATCTACCTGCTTTGTTTGATCTCAAATAAATGTCTGTATTGGCGACGTCGCCTCTGATGTCCCATTTATTGGTTGTGGCATCTTTAACCATTAATATTCCATTGGATAAAACTCTTATATCGCTATCTGACCGATTGGCTTTCAGAATAGAACCCTCGAAATGAACCTTATAATTCTCTCTACCAACAAATTCAATGCTATGGTGGTTCAACCTCATTAAGCCCAAATTAATGAGATTATTTGAATATTGATCCCACGCCCAATGGTTTCCACTTCTATCTAATATATCGTAACGAATATGAGCTTCTAATACTGTTGCTGAATTAGGGTTCAATGCATTCAGCGCATTCGTATTAACCCTCTTAAAAAAATTCCCATTAGAATGCTCTTGAGAGAAAATCCATAATTGATTTTGATCGCGCAGAATCTTAATTTTACTCGGGTTGTTACTATATGCCATAAATCTAATGGGGTTACCATTTCTGTAATGATCTTTAAGATCATTGACGCGATCAGTGAATATGACTTTATCAAGTGGATTAGCTAATTGCGATGAAATGATGCGAAGCTTGGTCTCTAGCTCACCATTACTGATAACGTCATTAAAATCTTTTTGTAATGGCGTGACTGCCTTACCAGCATGATGAGCTGCGTATACAGCAGCAGTTCCCACTACCAAGTAGCCAGATGCAGCGACCAATGCACCACCAACTCCTGCAGTTGGTAAGCCTGCGGCCGCTGCTGCGCCTAATACCAATGGGCTCCCAATGGAAAACGTTGTGACACTAGCTGTAATGGAGGCTGTGTTCACTAGAAGATTTTGACTCCAATCAGCCAATGCATCTTCAAACGCATAATATCGCGATCTTCTCGCATCTAAAGCCCAATTACCCGATTGCTGCATTCGTTGATTTCTAGATTTATATTTGTATCGGTCCCCTGCTATTTCTACATTTTCGTCAGCTTGGCCTGATACTAGTGCCTTTCCAGTCTTAAGCGCATAATCAATAGCAAGCCACGTAAGTGAGCCAACTGCAACAGCTTTGAGTGCTAATTTAATTCCAATTATCTTTGATGCTCTAGATATTTGTGGCATTCCATTCTTGCGCCATTCTACAAATGAGTTCTTAATTTTGGACTCTAATGTCATGTACGCAGAATCCAAACTGATTTTATGTGACTTTTCTATTCCGCTTCTAAATAGATGAATCGTGCTTGCTGCTAGGGTTGCAGTTATGCCTTGACTTCCCAATGCAAATCTTCCCAATTGCGTAATATAAAAAGATTGAGAGGCTTTATATAGCCAGCTAGGCATTTGCTTACCTAATGCTCTATAAACTATATCAGGCAGAGCTTGGGCTAGAACAATCATCGATTTTCTTGAGCTGGTTGTAACAGTTTTATCAAATGCAACAGCTTCCAGAAGACCATTACCATCAGGTTTTTTTACTAAGACACCCCATTTTTCAAGAAATGGTAATAATTCATGAAATACTGAGTAAATCCTTTTTTTAAGTTTGGGTAAGTCTTGTTTTTTATAGGTATTAAGCTCAGCTTCACTGATTTTATGATTATTCCATGATTTTATCTTGCCTCTATTTCTAGGGTGATTAAGTAGATATTTTTCTGGAAGTAAACCGTGATAAAACATCCCGCTAATTATCAAAGTTAAAAACTTTCTATTGGAATTAATCGAATATGCCCTGTAAGGATTGTGTTTTTGTGTCCACTCATATTCAAAGTAAGGAAAGCGCTTGAACATGTATTCAATTTCATCGTCATTAATGCTATACGCAGCTATCTCTGCTGTATGTAGACTTCTAGCCGCGAATAGTTGCGCTATACTAGCCAAATGGCGCGATTGTATTGTTCTACCTCTGGAATTCATTTTTTTATTTTTCTCGAATTCATTTAATTTTGAAAAGCAATCCATTCCCGAGGCTAAAAACAAATGTCGATGATATGGAGTATGTATTTGCCATGACATCTCAATACTACGTAAATATGTATTGTGAATTCTTCTATCGTTACCTTCTCCACTCATGTTTAAGTAAAACTGAAGTTGATCAGGATTGATTTCGGAGGCATCAAACTTCACCAAAATTAAAATGAATGAAACAAGAAGTACTCTGATCATACTTTAATGATATTTGTATCTTCCCCTTTAACTGTAGACTGGATGAGCTCGTTCAAGATGTTTATAATGTTTCTATCAACTTCCCTATGATAAATTCTTTGGAACTTTCTTAACTTTTTAAACTTTACACTTCTTACTCCATAAATTTTTTGGCTTCATTGAATACTTGATGCTGCCACCAAAGGAGTAAATTATGAAAATACTGCTGATTTTTTTTATAGTTCATATAGTTTTCAGTCAAGAGTTTGTCATTGCTTCAATCGACGGTTTGAATTTTGATAATTTACAGACTAGTGATTCTAATATTGAATCTGGTGGGGTCGAGATTTCTAATTCAGCGGATTTTGAAAAGGCTCTTTTAGAGGCCAAATCGTTTCATTCCGATGAATCAGTATCCCGAATGCTTAATTTAACAGCCAATGCTGGAGAGAATCTTCCTAGGCTTTGGGTTGAAATTGCGAATAAAAAAATTAAGTTAATAGATCGTACTAAACCCGTTCATCAAAGACTTAGATTATTAAATGAGGCGATAAGGTTTTTAGAGAAAGCAGCTGAGTCGGATATACAAAAATACTCAAAATCAGAGAAGTGGATAAATTACGCAAAACAAATAACTATAAAATCACATTCTAAAACATGGCATTCCAAGGAAATTGATAAAGCTTTGAAGGAAGCGTATTTATCAAACAAAGAAAAAGCATATGAATGGTCTTTGGTAATACTCTTTAAAGCTGCTCGTAGGCACCAATTCAAAAGTGCTCGACTTAATTATGAAATTTCAATGCAATATTCTCGAATGAGTCAAATGAAACAGTATGCGTCTCGGAAAAATGAGTTTCTCAAAGAAATGAACATTTTTTTAAGTCGCTCTATAGAAGGAGAAAACAAAAATCTTAAAAGCTTCCCCCAGAATAACTATTATGCTCGGAGGTCGTCCCTACTGGAGGGTTTACTTCTAGAAAACAAAACTGACACTGAATATTCTGACATTAAAACATCAGAACTCAATACTAGCTCTGAATCTGTAATGGTTGATTCTTCAATTGTATCGGCTCTAGAAGCTAACAACGAAAATGAAATTGAATGGGGATTAAAGATCTTGTATGAGGCACGGAAAACGATCGCAAAAAGATCTGCCAAATTGAGTTATTTTATGGCCAAACAACATTTTCTTTTTTGTAGAAAATCAAAATCGTCAGAATATCGTGCTAAAAACCGTGACTCCGCCAGAAAGTTATTAGAAGAAGCTATTAATTCCCAGAACAGGTATATAGATAGCCATCCAGAAAATAAAAAGTGGGCACTTGCCTCCAAAAAGCTTTATCAGAAAGAATTTCCGAATTCAAAACCAGTGATTGATAAAAAACCTACGGCTAATAAGTCTGGCATGATTCTTCCAACTAAAGGTTTAGTTACCTCACTTTATGGAATGAGAAAGCATCCCATCTATGGAACATGGAAAAAGCACAACGGAATCGATATTGCTGAATATGGTAATCCACCGATTAGAGCAATGGCTAATGGAGTGGTTACCAGAGCTTCGTGGTTTCAGGGATACGGAAATGGTGTCGAAATTCGATACGATAATGGATATACATCCTTCTATGCTCATTTGCGAGACATGAATGGATCGAGTGGTAAAACTCGGGTTGGTATGCGAGTAAAAAAAGGCCAGATTGTAGGGCATATGGGCCATACAGGTATAGGTGCAGGCGATCATCTACACCTTGAAATTGATTACAGAGGCAGTTTAATTGATCCTCTACCTGTGATTTCTAAGATCGCCGGTGTAGCAGTTCGCATTGGTACTGAGTTATGATGATCAAAAAAAATTAATAACACGGATACACTCTATGGATGCATACTCATTAGTTTCTTATCATTTTCATGAAATCAATCGTCTACAATCTTTCATGTTAGGAAATACAACATTTGGCTTACTGCTTGGGGAAAAAGGAATTGGTAAATCCTTATTTGTAAGAAACCTGACCATACATTTACTCGATGAACAGTTGCAGGGTAATCTAAGTATATTTCACTATATACTAAAAAAATCAAGCGGGCCTCTACAAGCTCATTTGCCAGAATCTTCAAGTAAAACTATTAAATTACAGCCCGAATTTCACAAACTGGTTTGTTCTAACAAACCTCATTTACTAATTCTTGATCAAGCAGAAAATCTTACTCCAGAACAAATTCAATTTATTCTTAACTACACTTGGAAAAGAGTTAGAGTTCTACTTGTTAGTAATCGCAGTTTGTCTGAATTTTTTGACCCCTATGTAGATAGTCAAGTTACTTGGTTAAGCGGAGTCCCTTTCTACCAAAGACATGAATTTATTAAGGGAATTAATAAAAGCCTTAAAGCAAAGGGTCAAAAATCACTTAATGAAGATGTTTCTCTAAAAAGGCTGGAGAGTTGTCATGGCCATAGAGGTCTTTTGTTCGAAAATACAGAATATTTGGAATACCTCAGTGAATTAGGCATAGACAGCAAGCCTGAAGATATTGTCAAAGATCCTTCGTCTTATACAGAAGTGCTTTTCTCCAACTGTTTATTAAGAGATCCAAATAATTCAGGTAGTTTATGCGGAACCCTTCGTCCCAAAGGTACCAAGAAATGGAAAGGTAATTTACTCTCTGCAGAAAAATGGGCCAGACGTAACTTTCAATCAATGGAAGCGGAAGAAGCAGCCATAGCCAAAGCATATGATTGTTGGCAATTAGGTGTAGTATTTTCAGAGGTCTTCGAGAATACTCGTAAATCTCTCGGTAAAGAATACCTAAGCTTTACTAATTCTGTATTGGATTTAGCATCTGGTAAGCCTTCTTCTGCTGAACTTAGTGAACAGTTACCTGCCATACATACTCTACGGCACGCATGGATTAAGGCCATTTATTTGCAAGACCAGGGTGCTATTCAAGAACTTGGTGATCAAATTTTATTTGATGAGTTTGAGTTTTCAGAAGATTATTTTTTGCAACTTCAACTTTTGCAAATAGAAGTATTAATTCAAAGAAGAAGATACACTCAGGCAGAGGAACATCTGGCGGAACTTGTAGCCCAAACTCTAGATGGAGATGGTGGTCTACAATGTCATCTACTGTGTTGGGAAATGATGCTGGCATTTTTTCAAAATCGTAACGCACATTGTTTGATGCTTTGTGACTACCTGACAGCATTTGCTAAAGATGTTTTATCCCCAGACGATCCATTAAATTTAATTATTCTTAAATTTTACGGACTTGTACTTAATGAATCAGAGCATACCGATCGATTCGTAGATTAT